>NZ_NTFS01000675.1 GCF_002289455.1 Brunnivagina elsteri CCALA 953 | reverse complement strand
GGTGATTCTTCTTCTAAAATGTCCTTCCCGAATACCTCTAGATGGCAGCGAAGAGCAGACTGTACATCAGTTAATGCTTCTTCATAAGTATCACTTTCACCAACTACAACTCCCTGAATACCAAGTGGATAAGCAATATATCCATCTGGATGTTTTTCAATGATGATTTTAATTTGTTTCATAAAAATCAACTCATACAGTATTTAAACTAAATCTTAAAGTTTGAGATTCTTCCTACGTCAGAATGACAGTTTGCTAATTTCTGAGACTTTTAAAATATCCTCTGAAAATATTCAAATCCAGATATTTTCCAATTAGTCAAGAGTTAAGAAAAGAAAATTAATAATTCTCAACTCCTAACTTTTAACTTCTAACTCTTTTTAATCTTCATCATCAGGAGCAAAATCCTCATCAGTCAGACTTTGCTGGGGAATAGCAGCAATAATTGCATCAATTACCTTCGCAACAGGAGTAATTTCGATATTTAAATCGGGAAATTTTGTCCCTTTTGGCACGATCGCACGTTTGAAACCCAATTTTGCAGCTTCCTTCAACCTTAACTCCATCTGGGAAACCGATCGCACCTGTCCACCTAAACCAACCTCACCAATTAATACCGTTCCCGGATCCACAATACGATCGCGGAAACTGGCAACTAATGCGATCGCAACTGCCAAATCTACCGCAGGTTCTTCCACATTCAAACCACCCACTGATGCCACGTAGGAATCTAATTTTGACATCGGTACACCGACTCGTTTCTCCAACACCGCCAATATCTGCACTAGGCGGTTATAATCGACACCCGTAGTCGAACGCCTTGGTGAAGAATAGCTTGTCGGACTCACTAAGGCTTGTAGCTCAACCACAATTGGACGAGTACCTTCACATGCTACCGTAATTGCACTTCCCGGCGAAGGGTCATCACGATTACCTAGAAATAACTCGGACGGATTTGGTACTTCCCGTAACCCATTCGCTACCATTTCAAAAATACCAATTTCGTGGGTTGCTCCAAACCGATTTTTCACAGTTCGTAACAAACGATGCGATGCAAATCTATCTCCCTCAAAATACAACACCGTATCTACCAAATGTTCCAATACCCTTGGTCCTGCGATCGCGCCTTCTTTGGTAACATGTCCCACTAGCAACATCGTAATATCTTCGTGTTTTGCCACCTTCATCAACGCAGCGGTACATTCACGTACCTGTGCTACCGAACCTGGTGCAGATGTCAGACTGGGGAAAAACACCGTTTGAATACTGTCAATCACTGCCAAATCTGGCTTGAGCGAGTCAATCTCCCGCAAAATCTCTTCTAAATCCGTTTCCGGCAGAATGTATAATTCTTGAGTTGCGCTGGAAAGCATCGTTAAAGGAGCTTTTTCTTTAACCTTGCCATTCCCATTAATCTTATCCTCTCCCTCTTCCTCGTCAGTTCCATCCTCACCACTATCAACCTCAACCTCAACCTCAGCAAGTTCGGGACCAACACCCAACCGTGCCGCTCGCAGCTTTACCTGTTGTCCCGATTCCTCTCCAGATACATAAAGAATCCGGTAACGTTGAGCCAACTCATTTGATACTTGCAATAGCAGCGTAGATTTACCAATACCTGGGTCGCCACCGATGAGTACTAAAGAACCAGGTACAATACCCCCACCCAAAACGCGGTCAAGTTCGCCGTATCCTGAAGGCAAGCGAGCCACTTGGCGATCGCTAATTTGGTCAAATCTCAGCGCATACCGAGCTTTAGGGGGTTTATTATTAGTTTTCTTTTGACCCGATTGATTATGCCAGCTCCCCACCCCACGACTTGGGGATTCTGGAGACGCTTGAGTACTAATCTGTTCTTCGAGGGAATTATATGTTCCGCAAGCAGGACATCTTCCGAACCATTGCGGAGACTCAGAGCCACATTCGTTACATCCAAAACTACCAAATCGGGTTCTGATTTGCGAAAAATATCTAAAGCTTCTTCTCCATCCCCGGCTGT
>NZ_NTFS01000674.1 GCF_002289455.1 Brunnivagina elsteri CCALA 953 | reverse complement strand
ATTGAGCGCAAACATTATTTTTTTGCTTTCAAATTTTAATTACTCCAAGACTGAAACCGTTATTAATACGTTGGAAAAAACTTCACCTTAACAGGGGTAGAACAAAACTTTTGTGGAATGGTTTGTCTCTTGTGCTAGCGCTTGCAAGTGTACTACAGTCGCTGTGTGGAGCGGTAACATTAAAATTCTCAGTGAAGCATTTCTTTATTCTCTCTGCGTCCTCTGTGTCTTGGCGGTTTGTTTAAAAAATTTGACTTTGATATACTAAAAATGCTTAAAATCTGGACTTTTTCGTTTAATCTATAAGCCTCTCTCCGCTTCGGGGAGAGGTTTGGAGAGGGGTTCTATATTAGTCAAGGTTAAAGACGTTTGCAGTATAAGTAGCCGCCATGAAGTGTGTACAGACATATGACAAACCTTGTTCTCTGTTCCCTATTTTCAAGTCAGTTAAGGGACTTCCAAAGAATAAATTAATCAATTCTATTTCTTCAAATAACGGTGCGTTACGGCTTACACCTAACACACCCTACAAAAATTGGATGTTTAATTACTTGGAAGTCCCTAAGGAGAATTAATTGCATAATATCATTGCGTTTGTCAAAGATGTTCCGGAGGGGTATTAGCTTGTATCCGGAAGGGTTTCAGCTTAAAAATCATCGGACTTAATTTAATTAGGTTTTTGAAGGATGTGATCGCACGTCAATGAGTGGGAAAGTGCGATCGCATCCCTAATTACTAATTCCTACTCAACATAGGCATCCATCGGTAAGCAGGAACAAACAAAATTCCTGTCCCCAAATGCAGCATCAATCCGACTAACACTAACCCAAAACTTACTATCCCTCGTCCAAGGAGCAGGATAAGCAGCTTCTTCCCTAGTATATGGATGTGTCCATTCCCCGGAAATCAAACTTTCGGCAGTGTGAGGTGCATTCTTCAACAGGTTATCCTGAATATCCATCTTCCCAGATTCGATCGCCGCAATTTCTCCACGAATGGCAATCAACGCATCACAGAATCGGTCTAATTCCTCCTGGGATTCACTTTCCGTCGGTTCCACCATAATTGTACCAGCGACGGGCCAGGATACCGTAGGCGCGTGGAAACCGTAGTCCATCAACCGTTTAGCTAGGTCATCGATTTCGATGTTGGCGGATTTTTTCAAAGCACGCAAATCTAGGATACATTCGTGTGCTACATACCCATTACTACCTTTGTAGAGTACGGGATAGTAACCTTCCAACCGTTTAGCGATGTAATTGGCATTGAGGATAGCGATTTTCGTAGCTGCCGTCAACCCCGATGCACCCATCATCACAATGTACATCCAGGAAATTACTAGGATACTGGCACTACCCCAAGGAGCCGCAGAAACAGCACCAATAGCTTTTTCACCGCCTATTTCAATTACAGTATGTCCGGGAAGGAAAGGAACTAGGTGCGCTGCGACACCAATTGGACCCATCCCAGGACCACCACCACCGTGAGGTATACAGAAGGTTTTGTGTAAATTCAAATGGCAGACATCGGCACCAATATCACCAGGACGACATAAACCAACTTGAGCATTCATGTTTGCCCCATCCATGTATACCTGTCCACCATGACTGTGAACGATCGCACAAATTTCTTTTATCCCTTCTTCAAAGACTCCGTGTGTCGATGGATACGTGACCATCAATGCGGAAAGTTGTTTACTGTGTTTCTCAGCTTTGCCTTTTAGGTCGGTGATATCGACATTTCCATCATTGTCACAGGCTACGGGAACCACCTTCATACCGCACATGACAGCGCTGGCTGGGTTGGTTCCGTGGGCAGATTCGGGAATGAGGCAAATATTGCGATCGCTCTCCCCACGGGATTGATGATACTGGCGAATAACCAAAAGTCCCGTATATTCACCTTGGGAACCGGCGTTTGGTTGCAGGGAAATTCCCGCAAATCCGGTGATTTCTCCTAACCATTCCTCTAGTTGCTCGAATAGTATTTGATACCCCTTTGTTTGCGA
>NZ_NTFS01000673.1 GCF_002289455.1 Brunnivagina elsteri CCALA 953 | reverse complement strand
TATAAATTTAGTGCATTATAAACTATATAATCTGTAAACTTTACCTAAAGGCACAAGCTGATAATTTGAGCAAAGTTCAACCAAATCAACTCAGAAATACTGCTAGAGGTATAGAGATGCTTAATTTACGACCTTGATTTTTACCTTTGTTTTAACCTTTGTTTTAACCGTTTATTGCTTGCTTAATCGATGACTACAACATTCACTTATCACCTTGACTGGTTTTACTTTTAACCCATTCCTCTATTAATTCCCTCGATTTTTCGCTCATATTCGTCCCTTCCCTAGCGCACCAGACTTTAAACTCAGTCCGCAGGGAATCAGGCAAAAAAACTCTAAAGCTCACAGTAGAATCCTCTTTTTTATTTTCATCCGGCATAGATAGGTCATGTATATCACATGCTTATTGTCCGCTAGTCAGCTCAGTTTTTAAATAACCCACACGCCCTTATTGATATATATGACCTATGTGGGGTATCATTACTTTATCTGCAAATAACTTATACAGGTGGCAATCTGGAATTTCTGCCATGAACAACTACAACCTGCTCAAGTACCTACCCGATCGAGAATTAGAACCCCGACAATTCCTCCGTCATTGCTTCGGAATTGCCGAACTAACCCCCGCAGAACTGCTGGAAGAAGAAACAGACTCCCAATACCGCAAAAAATGCATCACCATACTCTGTGCTATCTTCGACATCCAACGAGCAACGGTTCGTAAATGGGGAAGCGATCTGAATTTTGAAGGGATGCCCAACTATTGCAAAATTGCCCTTGCTTACATTGACACAGCCGAAATTATGCCCCGTCAGATCAAAAACATACTCAAAGGTGAGTACAATCCACCCGAAGTTGATGCTCAAACCTTCCTCGAAAAAATTCTCCTCGATGGTTTAAACGAACAGCAAATATTGCAAACCGTTTCCCATGCAAATTTTCGGGCAACTTGCGTCAAAACCCTCACCCAAGTTCTGCATATCGGCACCAAATCAGTCCAGGATTGGGGACAGGATATGTCATTTCGCAAAATGCCACGCATCCACAAACACACCTTGGCTTATGCCTTGGCTGCGATTTCCCAAGCACAAGGAGCGATGGTCGTAGACCGGTCTACGACCATCGCATGGAAAAAAGCTGCCTGAACTATTCAAATTAGTCGAATTAAGAAAAATTGGTCTTTTGCACAGACCAAAAACCATTAAAAAAGTACCCAGAATCTACCATGACTGTACTAACTATTGCAACCGAAAGTTACGAAAAACAGCATCAAATAAACTCCAATCCCACGGTACATATCGAGCAAAGTACCTTGGAGTACCTACACACAGCTTTCCTACTTTACGAATACAAGCAAACCCACAGCAAACGAGAATATCGCGCATTGTTGGAGGAATACGGTTGGGATAAGGGGAATGTGGAGGAGAAGCGATCGCTCAAAATTGCCGAGCATTTCCAACCTTTCGTTAGTCGTCCAGAAGACTTAGCTGTTTTACCAATATCAGTATTGCTACGGTTATGCTCGCGGAACTACAAAGTCCTAATTGAAGAGTTGCAGGATTTTAGCAACCTGAACTGCAAAGAAGTATTGGAACTAATTGAAGAAAGAAGGGCTTTTCTCAAATCGCAAAATAGAGACAAAAAAGAGGGAAATTGGAGAGCTACTGCCGATGGTAGTCGATATTACACCTTTGGCAAGATTATGGAGGATGACCATCAAACAGGGGTATTTACCGAGAAGTTAATCGAAGAGTTGGGATTGTCACCACAGCGAATTGTCAGGATGGCAATATCTGATTTATACGAGAAGCAGCAAGCTGAGATATCACAGGATAAAATCAGTTCTCTTCTTGAATTAATCCCTGCTGAAGAACCTACTGACAAAAACGAAAAATTTGCGATTGAGAATGAAAGTGTAGTTAACGAAATTAACTGGGAGCAACGCGATTTGGTGAGGTCTAGTCAAAAACAAGCGATCGCTAAAAATCATATTTAAGTACAAAGTGATTTT
>NZ_NTFS01000672.1 GCF_002289455.1 Brunnivagina elsteri CCALA 953 | reverse complement strand
TTTTTTGAGTATATCCGCGATCGCATTTCTTTGATCGGAAATATCCCATCTTTGGGCAGTATTATTCGGGACAAATCCTCGCTTAACCCGTTTGGTTGGTCGTGGATGCCAGAATAAATCTTTACCCCGAAGTATTGATGGGATACCGAACATTCAACGGTAATCTTCATATTGCTTTTAGCTGTACCTTTCGTCACGTAGGGAACCCCAGCTTCTCCACCGAGTTCGATACCGAATTCTAAGGTAACTTTATCTACATTCGTGTTTGCGATCGGCATTTGCTTAAAGGCATTCAAGGTATAAACTGTGTAAGCGCGAATCGTGCCTTGAATTGCCTGGAAATTTTGTGCCATTTGCTTGCGAACTGCTTCAGGACTCATTCCCTTTTCGTCTAATGCTTCTTCTTCCTCCTCTTCGCTAGCGACAGGGAGAATATTCACGTCTTCTGATGCTTCGATGTAGATGATTGTGTTGTCATCTAGTTGGATGGGCGTGAGTTTGGTCATGGGAAGGGTGGATTTAGCAAAAACACAATAATTACTAATTAAAACAGGATTTCGGTATTTTTACTCGGAAATCGTGGTAAATATTTTGTAGCTGTATAAGTGAAATAATTACTATCGAAAACTAAGTAAGGCTTGCTGTTATGAGTCGAGACGCTTTAGTTGTTGGCATTAATACCTATAGTTATGAGCGTCTGAGTAATTTAACAGCACCAGCGCAGGATGCGGAAGCAATATCAAAATTTTTGGAAGAATACGGTGAGTTTAACGTTAAACGCCTACCTGCGGTTAAAGATAAGCAAAATAATACAATTCGGGTGGGGCAGAAAACTCAAGTCAGTTTAACTCAGTTAGAAGAGGCTATAGTCCAATTATTCAAACCGGAAGGGAAAAATATTCCTGACACGGCACTTCTGTATTTTTCCGGTCATGGGTTGCGGAAAAGTCGCGGTGGTATTCACCAAGGATTTTTGGCGCCGAGTGATGTAAATCCGGATTTGGCTAACTGGGGTTTGTCTTTGCAATGGTTGCGGCAATTATTGCAGGAAAGCGAAGTTAAGCAGCAAATAATTTGGTTGGATTGTTGTCAGTATTGGGTGCTTCGGGAAGTGGGAAATCGAGCGTTGTTAGAGCAGGTTTATTTTATCAACTGCAACAGGGAAGAAAGAAGAAAATGGTTCTTCAGTACTTATTATGCCAAATTATTAGCAATAACTAGCAAATGATGTTAAAAAATGTATCAGAAATCGAATAAAAGCACTGTGGGAATTGACATGTAAGTAATATCTATTATTAACTGTAAATAGCATTCAGGCTATTTTCATGTGATTTTACAGTTATGACTAGCAAAAGAGATATTAAAATTCTAACAGAACTTATTGATTTAGGAGATATAAAAGTTATATCTCATTGCCTTTACGATGGGATTGGAATAATTTTACAAACCGAATCAAAAAAAATATATAGTACTTGTCCTAAGTGTGGCACAAAAAGTGAAAGATTACACCAAAATCATCGACATATTGTTAAAGACTTACCTTTTGGAGATAACCCAGTATTTTTAGAGATCAATAGACGACAGTTCAAATGTGAAATATGTAAAAAACCATTTAGCGAAGACTTAGATTTTGTCAGAAAGAAAAGAACTTATACAAACCGACTTGCTAATAAGACTATACAAGACGTATTAGATTCTGATATTCATAGCGTAGCATCGAAAGGTATAGTTACTACAGAAGAAATAGAGCGGATGTTAAAAGATGCATCCGAATCATTACCCAATTTAAAACCTTTGAATCTAAAAAGACTTGGACTCGATGAAATAGCTCTTATTAAAGGGAAAGGTAACTATTGTGCAGTATTAGTAGACTTAGATACATCTAAACTCATTGCTGTTTTAAGCGATGGCACACAAGATGCAATCAGAAAAGCCCTTATAGAATGGGGCTTTGAGGCTTTAGAACAAATAGAAGAGGTAAGTATAGATTTGTGGCAAGGGTATAAAAGTTTAGTAACAGAAT
>NZ_NTFS01000671.1 GCF_002289455.1 Brunnivagina elsteri CCALA 953 | reverse complement strand
AAGAACCCCACCCCCTGCCCCCTACCCCGCTTGCGGGGCAGGGCTGATATAATTGATAATTAATATTTAAATCATGAATAATCAATAATGATTAACTTTTAACTTTTAACCAATGATAAATCACCCCTGTGTTGTTTCTGCTCAATGGCTATTAGATAATATTGATAATCCGCAAATTGTAATCATCGATTGTCGTTTTTCGCTTGCCGATTCACAACTCGGAAAGCAACAGTATCAAACTAATCATATCAGCAATGCTTATTATCTCGATCTAAATTTAGACCTTTCCAGTTCCGTTACAGAACATGGGGGAAGACATCCCCTACCAAACATAGATGAATTATCTCAAAAGCTATCAGCAATTGGGGTTAATTCTCAAACTAGTCAATCTCCAACAACTTTTGTCGTAGCATATGATGATTCTCGATTTGCTTTTGCATCAAGATTATGGTGGTTATTACGTTACTTAGGACATGAAAAAGTTGCAGTACTTGATGGAGGATTTGCTGGATGGCAATCATTGGGTTATCCCGTGACTGATATTATTCCCGAACAGCGAAATACTAATTCTATTCCAAATTTTATCCCCAACATTCAACCGCAAATGATGGTTGATTTTACAACTGTCAAAACTCGTAAAGACTTATCTGGTATAACTTTAGTAGACTCAAGAGAATGCGATCGCTATCTTGGGATTAAGGAACCAATTGACAAAATCGCCGGACATATCCCTGGTGCTGTAAATTATCCTTGGCAAGATGTTTCTGATACTAACGGCTATTTACTTCCTCAAGTTCAGCAACAGCAACGTTGGCAAGAAATTCAAGATAGCGACGAAATTCTAGTCTATTGTGGTTCTGGTGTTACAGCATGTGTAAATCTACTATCTTTAGAATTGGCTGGTATTTCTAATACTAAATTATATGCTGGTAGTTGGAGTGATTGGATTAGTTATGAGCTTTGAGTTAGGAATTAGGAATTAGGAGTTAATTAGCATTATATATTTTTTCCTTGTCTGCATTTTCCTACTAAGGGAACACCAAAAGATAAATTATTCCAAATTGTAGGGGTGGGATTTCCCCACCCTCACTAATGATATGATTAAACATCGTCTATCTTGAGAAGTGTAATTTTCCATAAAGACCTTGAGATTACTAAGCTTAGACGCATCTAAATGACATCTTTTTAACCCTGAAAGCCTTGCTATGAGGTTTTCGGTATACAAATTAAGTGAGTTTTAGCTTACCCTGCGGAAAGTCGAAGAAGCCCGTCTACCTGACGTTGCAATGACGCATTTGAATCGCTAAAAAAACTCCGGGTTTCATCATGGACAAGGTTTAGTAAATATATGGTTGAGATATTTTATTTTCTGGAAATCCCTAACCATTAACAATAATTAATTAAAATCTACCCAATTCCCAGTTATAATTAAAATTAAAAAACCAACCATTAAAATTGATGCTCGATTCTGTCGAATTGCCCATAGAAACACCTGCTTGAGCGCTAACACTACTAGTATCCGAAAGTCTATAGTTTAAACTACTAAATAAACGATGGTAAAAGTCTTCGCGATCGCGTTCGGTAAAGTTAGATAAATTTACTTGATAATTCAGCCCTACTTGTAGCGGTTTTTGCAAGTAATAGTTTAAAGCCAGCGATAGCGAATTAATTACACGATTACGTTTTTCAGGGGTTTCTGCCAAACTGACGCGAAATTCATAATAGCTATCCAGCATCAATTTTGACGAAAGGGGGTCTCTACGTGCTAATGATAGGTGAAACGAATTTTCATTTAGAAAGCGATCGCCCGATGCAAATCTATAACGCTTACTATCTCTGGCATAAAATAACTGTTGGTTACTCCAGCCAATTTCACCATACATTCGTTTCGAGAGTTGACGATATAAATCTACATTAAAACGAAGTTGATTATAGTTAAATTCTGATTGGTCAATGTAACTAATAATATTGCCATCAATTGAACCACTTAAGTATGTTTTTGCCCCCAATTTCAAAGGGGCACTTGCGAGAGTCAATCC
>NZ_NTFS01000670.1 GCF_002289455.1 Brunnivagina elsteri CCALA 953 | reverse complement strand
GCGACTAAAGTCGCTCGTGTCGCTTATATCTCAGCACTAAAGTGGCTGAGTTTTACGCATACCGTGTTGTTGTATAAGGGTGTCAGGTGAAACAATTTATTATTAGTTCAGTTTTTTGTAAAAAAATAATTAACAATCATCTAAGTATGATTACTGAAATGAAACCTCTCACATTTGGTTTTATTATTGCAACTTTACTATGCAATCATCAGCAAGGATTCTGTGGAGAAGCGATCGCTCAAACTTCTAATCCCAATTCTTTACCAAGCGATCGCGCTCCTGTAACTCCATTACCATCGGATATTTTACCACAACCATCACAGCAAGAACCACTGGTTCCACCTCCACAACCAGAAACCCAAATTCCCGGAATTGATGACCCAAATGTAAAGTTCAAGGTCGATCGCATTGAAGTTGTTGGTAGTACAGTATTCAAGCCGAAAGATTTTATTCCTGTCACATCCCCTTTTGTAGGACGAGAATTAACATTTGCGGAGTTGTTGGAAGTTAAGGATGCTGTCACCAAACTCTACACAGATAAAGGTTATGTAACCACAGGTGCTGTAATTACACCACAGACACTAGAATCTGGGGTAGTTAAAATTCAGGTAGTGGAAGGTAGTCTCCAAGAAATAAAAATTGTGGGTAATCGGCGGTTAAATAGTAAATATATTAGATCGCGGATCAAACTTGGTGCAGGGAAACCCTTGAATGTGCCCCATTTAATGGAAAAGCTGCAACTTGTCCGACTCGATCCCCGTATTCAAAACCTATCAGCCGAATTGCAAACAGGAGTGCGTCCAGGAAGTAATAGCTTACAAGTTGAGATTAAAGAAGCGGACACTTTTAAACTAACTACTACCTTAGATAATGGGCGATCGCCTAGTGTGGGTAGTTTCCGTCGAGGAATTGACCTACAAGAAGCTAATTTACTCGGTATGGGGGATACTCTAAGTGTTGGATATGCCAATAGTGATGGTAGCAATGCAGTCAATGCCAGTTATACACTACCAGTAAATGCCCGTAATGGTACTGTATCATTCAGCTATAACCAGGGATGGAATAATGTAATTGAAAAACCCTTCACTGTCCTTGATATTCAATCCAATAGTAAGTCATACGACTTCAGTTATCGACAACCACTGGTGCAAACACCAACCAAAGAATTAGCAGTGGGGCTATCTTTCTCCCGTCAAGAAAGTCAAACAGAATTAGGGCTTGATAACATTGGTGGGTTTCCTTTATCACCTGGTGCAGATGCGGATGGAAAGACAAAAATATCTGCTCTGCGCTTCACCCAAGACTATACCCAACGTAGTAACAAACAAGTTTTTGCAGCGCGATCGCAATTTAGCTTGGGGGTAGATTGGTTCGATGCAAATGTCAATGACAATGCCCCAGATAGCCGCTTTTTTAGCTGGAGAGGACAAGCACAATGGGTACGACAATTAAAACCAGATACTCTCTTTTTAGTCAAGGGTGATTTACAAGTAGCAACCGATGCCCTATTACCCTTAGAGCAATTTGGTGTTGGTGGTCAACTAAGCGTGCGTGGCTATCGTCAAGATGCATTGCTGGCAGATAGTGGTTTGTTGTTATCTAGCGAACTTCGTTTACCCATTCTCCGTGCCCCAAAAATGGGAGGAGTGCTACAATTAACACCTTTCTTTGAAATTGGCAAAGCCTGGAATAACAATGGTAAAAATCCATCACCGAGTACATTAGTTGGTACTGGATTAGGGTTGTTGTGGAAACAAGGTGATAATTTTTCCGCTCGTTTGGATTGGGGTATTCCCTTAGTGTCAGTCGAAGGAGAAAAGCGATCGCTCCAGGAAAATGGGCTATATTTTTCAATCAGCTATTCACCGTTTTAGGGACTGTCAAATTCAAAGCTGATAGACCATACATCATAATAGCGGTTCTCGATTATATTTTGGGAAACCTAACTTTAGAGATTAAGGGAGTATTTATATCATGAATCAACTGTTGTTGCTCCGTGTCATTGAGAGTAAGGTTGACCCTCTTAATCACACCTTTTTCATTCACCACAG
>NZ_NTFS01000067.1 GCF_002289455.1 Brunnivagina elsteri CCALA 953 | reverse complement strand
CTCCCCACCCTTCGCGTGATAGTGTTGGTAAGTATATGATTTGAATATTTTATTTTCTGGAAGTCCCTTAGTAAAATAAAGATGCTTTTAAATGCAGAGGAACGCGGGGTAAAGCGCAGAGTTTCGCAGAGAATATTGGAAAAGTGTAATTATCAGCTATTTTCCGTATAAATTCCGCTTATTGCATCTGTAAAATCAACTTTTTTTCGGTTAAAGTTTGAGTCGAATTGAGCATTGACTAAATTTGCACCACTAAAGTTTGCGTGATTAAGTTCCAATCCTGGAAAAGAACGATTTTGCAAATTTTGGTTAATTTTGGTAGATGGAAAACAACCACTTTATAGCGAAGGATTTACTAAATTTAAAACCCTCTTCCTCCTTTCTTCCTCCTTTCTTCGGTAATACTACTCGAAATAGATGGGAACACCGAACCCACTAAATGCACCCCTATCTTTACAATATTCATATAAAGAATAAATATAACTTATCTCCTCACAGGCAAATCAGCCTGCACAGGTTCATTTCCAGAAAAAGCCTATGCAACCAACTAACCCGAACCAATTTACAGAAAAAGCGTGGGAAGCGATCGCGCACACTCCTGATATCGTCAAACAATATAACCAGCAGCAAATTGAAAGCGAACACTTAATGAAAGCGTTGCTGGAACAGGATGGATTGGCAAATAGTATTTTTACTAAACTCGGTGTGAGTTCGCAAAAACTCCGCGATAAAACTGAGCAATTTATCCAGCGTCAACCCAAAATATCCGGAACCACCACTTCTGTCTATTTAGGCAGAAGCTTAGATACACTCCTAGACCGCTCTGAAAGCTACCGCAAGGAATTTCAAGACGAATTTATCTCGATTGAACATTTATTGCTCGCTTACGTCAAAGATGACCGTTTTGGCAAAGGAATATTTAAGGAATTTAGTTTAGACGAATCCAAACTCAAAAATACCATCAAACAAGTTCGAGGAAGCCAGAAAGTGACAGACCAAAGTCCAGAAGGAAAATATCAATCGCTGGAAAAATATGGACGTGACCTCACCGAAGCCGCCCGTCAAGGTAAACTAGACCCAGTAATTGGACGGGATGATGAGATTCGTCGCACCATTCAAATCCTTTCTCGACGCACCAAAAATAACCCCGTATTGATTGGTGAACCTGGTGTTGGTAAAACTGCGATCGCAGAAGGTTTGGCACAGCGTATTATTGCTGGTGATGTTCCCCAATCTCTCAAAGACAGGCAGTTAATCACTTTAGATATGGGTGCTTTAATTGCGGGGGCAAAATTCCGAGGTGAGTTTGAAGAACGTCTCAAAGCGGTATTGAAGGAAGTTATCGACTCCAACGGTAATATTGTGCTTTTTATTGACGAAATTCACACCGTTGTTGGTGCAGGTGCTACCCAAGGGGCAATGGATGCGGGTAATTTACTCAAACCCATGCTAGCACGGGGCGAACTCCGCTGTATTGGGGCGACAACTCTTGATGAGTACCGTAAATATATTGAGAAAGATGCAGCTTTAGAACGTCGTTTCCAACAGGTTTACGTAGACCAACCCAGCGTTGAAGATACGATTTCGATTTTGCGGGGTTTGCGGGAACGCTATGAAAACCACCACAGTGTCACCATCTCCGACAGTGCTTTGGTAGCTGCGGCAACATTATCGAGTCGTTATATTTCTGACCGTTTCCTTCCTGACAAGGCAATCGATTTAGTAGATGAAGCTGCCGCTCGATTGAAAATGGAGATTACCTCCAAACCAGAGGAACTCGACGAAATCGATCGCAAGATTTTGCAACTGGAAATGGAAAAATTATCCTTGCAAAAAGAAACCGATGCCGCATCACGCGATCGCTTAGAAAAACTCGAAAAGGAAATTGCTGATTTGAAAGAAGAACAGCGATCGCTTAATGCCCAGTGGGAAGTTGAAAAGAGTTTTATTGACAAAATCGGGCAAATTAAAAAAGAAATCGAGCGGGTTAATTCGGAAATTCAGCAAGCAGAACGTGATTATGACCTCAACCGAGCTGCTGAGTTGAAATATGGCAAGTTAACCAGTTTACACCGTCAATTAGAGGAGACGGATGGGGAACTCAAGCAAACTCAACGCAGTGGTAAATCTCTGTTGCGGGAAGTCGTCACTGAAGCTGATATTGCTGAGGTCATTTCTAAGTGGACAGGAATTCCCCTCAGTAAGTTGGTGGAATCGGAGAAAGAAAAATTACTCCATCTCGAAGACGAATTACATCACCGTGTCATCGGGCAAAATGAAGCCGTTACCGCAGTTGCAGACGCTATCCAACGTTCCCGTGCTGGACTTTCCGACCCCAACCGTCCCATCGCTAGTTTTATCTTCCTGGGACCAACAGGGGTGGGTAAAACCGAGTTAGCAAAAGCATTAGCAGCTTACATGTTCGACACCGAAGAAGCTTTGGTACGCATCGACATGTCTGAGTATATGGAAAAACACGCAGTTTCCCGGTTGATTGGTGCCCCTCCCGGATACGTTGGTTATGACGAAGGTGGACAATTAACGGAAACTATCCGTCGTCGTCCCTATGCGGTAATTCTCTTTGATGAGATAGAGAAAGCACACCCCGACGTGTTTAATATTTTCCTGCAAATCCTCGATGATGGGCGTGTCACCGATGCTCAAGGTCATACGGTAGACTTTAAAAATACTGTAATTATTATGACCAGTAATATCGGTTCCCAATACATCCTCGATTTAGCTGGAGATGACAACAAATACGACGAAATGCGTCATCGAGTCATGGAAGCAATGCGTACTAGTTTCCGTCCAGAGTTTCTCAATCGGGTTGACGAACAAATCATTTTCCACGCATTGCAGAAGAAAGAACTACGCAACATCGTTCAGCTACAAGTCGAAAGATTGAAGGGAAGATTAGCAAGCAAAAAAATGTCCCTGAAACTTGCCGATGTGGCGCTTGACTTTTTGGCGGAAGTAGGATATGACCCTGTATTTGGAGCGCGTCCATTGAAGCGTGCGATTCAGAGGGAGTTGGAAACCCAAATAGCCAAGTCCATATTGCGGGGTGATTTCAACGACGGAGATACAATTTTCGTCGATGTGCAGAATGAGAGGTTGTCATTCCAGAAGTTATCATCCGAGTTGATTACAACTTGATTTTTCTCCCAGATATCCCCGACTTAAAAAGTTGGGGATATGCTGTTTACTGACTCAAAAAATATTCCCTAATCTCTGGTGATGATTCAAGATGGAATAATTGCGAAGCTGGTGTATCAGCAAAATCTCTCTCGATATAACCGATACTTTTCAACATCTCCATAGTACTATCTGAGTTTTCTATAAAAACTTTAGTTTTAGAACTTTGATGGCTTGCTAAATCAACTTCTCGCTCTTTATTCGGTACTAATTGCATCAGTAATTCTACTGCAACAGTTGGTAAACTTAGAGTCTTGACATTGAAGAAAAAGTAAAAAACAATATTTCCCAAGCGAATTTTATCACCATCCTTTAACTTAACTGGCTGAAATACCCGTTCCCCATTCAGATAGGAGCCATTGGTACTATTAAAGTCAATCAGACAAAAACTTTGTTCTTCGTCTATGTATTGGATTGCTGCATGACGACGTGATACATAAGTATCAGGCAAATGAATCCCACTTGTGCGATCGCGTCCAATCGTCCAGATTTTTTGCGGCTGTCTTAAAGTCTGTGTTTTACCTGCATACAAATTCGTGATAGCATAAGCCGCTGAACCATCGATTACACCTTGTAAGTAGAACGATTTCACCCCTGCTTCGGAAGACTGATCCAGAGTTTCTAATTGGAGAATTTCATCTAGAAGACTGCTGTGGTGTTCGTACAACTTCAAAAATGTTTGATATAACTTTAACCGACGTTCGAGTTCTACCTCTACAAACTCAGCCATAGTTTAGGTACTTTAACTAAATGAAAACTTTGAGATTATATTTTCTTTGTCTAGGTAAACTTTAACAGGCAAAAATTTCAAGTTACTTTACTTCTGACCTTTTGCATTCATTTACATCTGCCTTTAATTTTTATCAGAACACATCCCTCCAGCCTCGATGTACAATTATATACACTATATCCACTTTTCTAATCGATATATTAAAAAAAAACAAAAAAAGCAATTTTAATGTTGCACTATAAACATTTCCAACTCCAGATTAAGAAAGTGTTTTGTATTATTTTATCTATAAAAATACATGTGAGTCAAAACACTTAATATCTTTAGTTAATTTATTTAAGTTAAGATATTAGCATTATTGACAGTACCTAATCCTACCAAAATAATTTGGGGAGATTCAAGATTTTGGGTTGTAAAACTCCTCAAAATCTCAAATTCCTTTCTTACAATAAACCACGTTTACCATTAGGACGTACCGTCATCCAGTTAGTCTTAGCTAGTGTCAACTGTTCACCAGAAACCTTGGCACCAGTAAGATTAGCGCCGCAAAGGTTCGCTCCCCGAAGATTGGCATTATTGAGGTAAGCATAACTCAGGTCTGCCCCCCGTAGGTCTGCCCCCTCCAAATCAGCATGGCTCAAATAAGCTTTGCTCAAGTTAGCATCCCGAAGGATAGTACGATTCAGGCTTGCTCTACCAAAGTCGCTATTAAATAAATTAGCTCCTTGGAGGTTGGCTCGCTCCAATATCGCAGAGTGGAAATTAGTACCCGATAGGTCAATACCTTGTAGGTTCAGCAAACTCAAATTATGTGAGGCAAAATCTCTCCTACCTTTGGTGTAGGCATTTCGCAAGCCATCAAGATTTAACTGGCGAATCATTTGAGATTTGGAACCTTGGGTTGCCTCTGTATTATTACTGCCATAGGATGCTACTTTTGCTGCTACTAACCGATGGCTGGTTGCACCTGTCGCTTCTGCAATTTTGGCTCGTCTGGCTCGAATAGCGGCTGCCACTTGTGCAACTCCCGCACTAGAGTAACTTCCCGAAGTATTATTTTGCAAGACTCCAGAATCGACAGGATGACTGCTTCCTCGTTCTTTAATACCACCCACAGGTTGGGTAACCAAACTTTGGGCAAGGCTGTTCAGGTATGGCTCCATTTCCAGCGCTCGCAATACTTCTTCAGCATTTTGATAGCGATTACGGACAGATACTTCTAGCATTTTCCGCAGTACCCCAGAGAGGTGGGGACTGATTGTCACTAGATGTTCCCACATCATTTCTCCGGTTGTGGGATTATAATCTAAATCCTTGGGAGATTTGCCAGTCAGTAGATAAATGCAAGTTATCCCGGCAGCATAAATATCGCTGGAGTAAACCGGACGCATTGCCATTTGTTCGGGTGGTGCAAATCCGGGAGTCCCAATTGCATAAGCTGTTAAAGCTGTTTGCCCTGATTGCATTGCCGCAGTCTGACTAACTTGGTTTTTGACTGCTCCAAAGTCAATCAACACCAATCGGCTATCTTGAGCGCGACGAATCAAGTTGGCTGGCTTGATGTCACGGTGGATCACCTTTTGGTCGTGGATATATTGCAATAAAGGTATTATTTCAGTTAAGAATTGCTTGACACCTGCTTCACTTATGGCTCCTTGGGCTTTGACTTCTTGTTGTAAAGTCAGACCGCTAATATATTCTTGGACTAAATAAAAGTGTTCGCGGTCTTCAAAATAGTCAAGTAACCTGGGTACTTGAGGATGATTACCTATTCTACCTAAAGTCACAGCTTCCCGCTCGAATAGTTCTCGCGCCATTTGTAAAACATGGGGTGCGGTTCCCGAAGGACGCAACTGTTTGATGACGCAACTAGGTTCGCCTGGTAAGGATTCATCACGGGCAACAAAGGTTGCCCCGAAGCCTCCTTGTCCTAGCGCTTTGACTACCCGATAGCGATCGCGCAACAATAGAGACGAGCCACAGGAGTGACACCTATCGCTGTAGGCTAGGTTTTCTGGATTGGGACAGGTAGGATTTAAGCAGTAGCTCATGTACTGTCAACTCGCTGCAAGAAAAAAAATGGACAAAAAGCTTATTAACCCTACTCTTAATTATTTAGACAAAATTCCTTTCTTACCAGGTAAATTTTGCTGGAAATCCTTTGAAGAGTTGCTAAAGAGAACCAGTACTTACTTAAAGGAATCGTAAATATACGCGGTTGAATTCCTAAAATTGCCTACAAATTCAGGGAATTAGTTGAAAAACAAACTTCACTACTTCCGTAAGTTATTGATTGAAAACGCACTTCGTTCTTTTTGGTTGTTTTGTTGGTGTGCTGATAAATATACGTAATTTATTAAGAGGGGATTGGGCATTCCCATCAATTATTCTGATTTTTGACTTCTAATTTGATAAATTCATATTAATTTTTAATTATGAGCAAATGTTCATATATCGTATGTTATTATTTAATTAGTCATCAGGGAAAAAAGCCATGAAAGCCGTTAGTTTGATGAAATGCGCTTGCGAAACTTGTTTATGTGTTATCTCAACTGAAGATGCAGTTAATAAAGACAATAAATACTATTGCTCAGAAGCTTGTGCGGAAGGTCACAAAACCATGAAGGGATGCGCTCATAATGGGTGTGGCTGTTAAAATAATTCACTTTTCCTCCCAGAGTTAGAAGTTAAAGCTACAGAATTATGTTTTGTAACTAGTACAACACGGCGCAAGTAAACCGACTATTTTGAATACCAAACCCGTCAGAGCCAGAGGTTATAAACCTCTGGCTAATAGCGAAAGTCCTCTAAAAGAGGATTAAATTCAAGCCCTAAATGCTAGGCATATTTACGCCAAGCTGTACTAGTCAAATAACCAGAGGATTGAAGAGTGGGAATACCCCACCCCTACGAAGGAATTTTGAGACTTTAGAGGGTTGACATCACATCGCGGGCGGCTGCTAAGGTTTTGTCAATATCTTCTTCGGTGTGGGCAATTGAAGTAAAACCAGCTTCAAATTGCGATGGAGCTAAATAAATACCCCGTTCCAACATGCCGCGATGGAAGCGTCCGAACTTAGCTGTATCGGACTTTTTCGCGTCTTCATAGTTATGCACGGGACCATTCGTAAAAAATAAACCGAACATACCACTAATTTGACCACCACAAGCTTCATGACCTGTTTCTTTGGCGATTTGCAGCAAGCCATCGGACAGCTTTTTGGTGATTTTGTCAAGGTATTCGTAAGTGCCTGACTTTTGCAGTAATTCCATCGTCTTAATTCCCGCAGTCATTGCCAAGGGATTTCCCGAAAGGGTTCCCGCTTGGTACATTGGACCTGCTGGTGCCACCATCGACATGATATCGCGACGACCACCGTAAGCACCCACAGGTAAACCACCTCCGATAATTTTACCAAGGGTTGTGATATCAGGTGTGACCCCAAATTTATCTTGGGCACCTCCATAGGCAATGCGGAAACCTGTCATTACTTCGTCGAACACCAGCAAAGCCCCATGTTCGTGGGTGAGTTCCCGTAAACCTTCGAGGAAACCAGCATCGGGGGTGATAAAGCCAGCGTTTCCAACTACGGGTTCGAGAATTACCCCTGCGATCGCATCAGGGTTTTCTGCAAATAAGGCTTTAACTGCTTCGAGGTCGTTGTAGGGTGCGGTGAGGGTATCTGCGGTGGTTGATTTGGGTACACCGGGGGAGTCGGGTAAGCCCAGGGTAGCGACTCCAGAGCCAGCTTTGACGAGGAACATGTCAGCATGTCCGTGATAACAGCCCTCGAATTTAATTAGTTTATCCCGTCCGGTGAAGGCACGCATCAGGCGAAGTACTGCCATACAGGCTTCTGTGCCGGAATTGACAAAGCGTACCATCTCAATACTGGGTACGGCATCGATTACCATTTCGGCGAGGACATTTTCGAGGACACAAGGGGCACCAAAGCTTGTACCTTTCTCTAAGGCTGTGTGGAGGGCACTAATGACATCGGGGTGGGCATGACCGCAAATTGCTGGACCCCAAGTACCGACATAATCGATGTATTGATTGCCATCTACATCCCAAATGTATGCACCCTTGACGCGATCGAATACAATAGGTTGACCGCCAACAGATTTAAATGCGCGAACTGGGGAACTGACACCACCCGGCATCAAGTTTTGGGCAGCAGCAAAAATTTCTTGCGATCGCGTTGTTTTAATTGTTGTATTTACCAAGGTTCTCTCCCAAACGATGCTATAAATTAAACTCTATCTGAGGATAGGCGCAAAAATGACTTAGAATTTCTATCGTAGAAGCATAGCTGAACAAAAGAAACAATTTTTAAATAAATAACAATATGTTATACAAATCCAATCAAGACTTACCTGCTGAAATTCGGACTCGTTTTTCTGAGGATTGTCAAGATATCTACCGAGCTGCTTTTAACTCGGCTATTCATTGGTACGGTGAACCTATAAGGTCTCACCAAGTCGCTTTAAGTGCTGTGAGAATGCAATCAGCAATGCATAAAACTCCCGTTTTGTAAATGTAGTTAAACGAAATTAATCAAATAAAAATCAATCCCTAAAGAACTGCGAAGAAAGTACTAATTTTGCTACCTAATAATGATAGTGTGAATATCTGGGTTCACATTTTTATTCATAGTTAGACAACTGGTATGTCTTCTTCACAGTCTTCTTCATTCAAACCATTAAGCAATGCTATTCCAATTGAAAAAATTCGCTACGACGAGAAAGGTTTAGTGCCAGCAATTGTCCAAGATTATTTGGATGGTACTGTGTTAATGATGGCTTGGATGAATCGCGAATCTTTACTTCGGACTTTGGAAACTGGTGAGACTTGGTTTTGGAGTCGATCGCGTCAGGAATTTTGGCATAAGGGTGCGACTTCGGGGCATACTCAGAAAATTCAGGGTATTCGTTATGATTGCGATAGTGATGCGATTTTAGTCACTGTGGAGCAGATTGGTGATATTGCTTGCCATACTGGAGAGCGCAGTTGCTTTCATCAAATCGACGGGAATATTAGTCCTCCCCCAGCAGATACGCTATCCCAGGTTTTTCAAGTCATATGCGATCGCAGGGATAATCCCAATGAAAGTTCCTATACCTGTAAGTTATTGGCTGGTGGTGATAACAAGATTTTGAAGAAGATTGGCGAAGAAAGTGCTGAAGTTGTCATGGCTTGTAAGGATGACGATGCTGATGCGATCGCAGGAGAAGTTGCTGATTTGCTATACCATACTTTGGTCGCTTTAGCTCATCACAAAGTCGATATCAAAGACGTTTATCGAAAACTACAACAAAGAAAACGTTGACACTTTCAACTAATCCCTCTCCCCGCCTCCGTGCGACCCTAATCTTTTATTTTATTCCCCTTTATTGTAAATTTTTTCGATTATTTTGATTCAATGGTCGAAATCGTGCAATAATGAATTATAACTCTAAAAGTATAATGGGATGGTTGTGAAATTTTTAGAGAAAATTACATCCGATTATAATAAAATTTAATTCCATGATTTAATAATAATACCATAAAATACCTCTTCTAGATTAAAACCCAGTGATTTTATTTTCACAAAACAAAACTAAAATCCATGCAAACAGAGTTTTGTGTATGCTACAGGAAAAGAAAGACTTAAAACCTATGCATATAATTCTCTACAGCAAACCCGGATGTCATTTGTGTGAGGGATTACAGGAAAAACTGGAACAAGTTGTAGAGACGCAGGATTTTGCCCAGCTACAATTGGAAATTCGCGATATTACAACCCGTGATGATTGGTTTCAAGCTTATCAATATGAAATTCCCGTCCTATTTATTGCCGACACCAGAGAAAATCAAACAAAAATCATACCTCGTCCATCACCGCGTGTTTCCTGGCAACAATTGGCACAATTACTACAAAAGTATATTTAAGTATTTGTACAAAAGGAAAAATGGTGCAAAATATCGCAAGTAACTAGTACATTAGGGGTGCAAAGTGCCGAGTGATTAACTATCATCACTCTTGTATACTGGGGTTTGTTACAGCGCATTTCATTTGGGTGAGGTACACTCTCATCTGCATTTATCCGCGTTTATCCGCGTACCCTGCGGGAAGCCGCATTAGACGAGCGAAGCGAGACTTCTCGCAGAGTAGCGTCTATATCTGCGGTTTTTATCTCTTTATATGTACCTCATTACAGACGGAAGTGCTGTAATGGTTAATGTTTTAGTTATTGGTTGGGAATGATACCAAACAACCAATAATTAACAATTGACGACTAACAACTACTAACAACTACTAACTTGTGTGTCGAGGTTGAATAAATGAAACTGCGGGAACTGCTAGCTGCTGTCGAAGGAATTGTCCAATTTAACGAACATCCAGCTTTGGATGAAGAAGTTAATGGTTTGACGACTAATTCCCACGCAACAAATCCGGGAGATGTGTTTGTGGGAATGCCCGGTACCAGGGTAGATGGAGGTGAATTTTGGCAAAGTGCTTTAGAGAAAGGAGCTTTAGCTGCGGTGATTTCTGCTTCTTCAGCCGAAAAAGTACCCCCTTTTGGTGATATATGTATAATTATTGCATCTGACATGACAAAAGCATGTGCAAAAATTGCAGCAGCGTTTTATGGTTATCCTGGACATGCTTTAAATTTGGTAGGTGTGACGGGGACAAATGGGAAAACGACAATAACCCATTTAATTGAGTATTTTTTGGAGCGTGCTGATAAAAATACGGCTTTGATGGGTACTCTTTATACCCGATGGAAGGGATTTAGCGAGACAGCGACTCACACCACTCCCTTTGCGATTGATTTGCAAAAGCAGCTAGCATCCGCAGTCAATGCTGGGAATGAATTGGGAATTATGGAAGTTAGTTCCCATGCATTGGCACAGGGTAGGGTTTTGGGTTGTCAATTTGAGGTAGCTGTATTTAGTAACCTCACTCAAGACCATTTAGACTATCACAAGGATATGGAGGATTATTTCTCTGCCAAAGCTTTGTTGTTTAGTCCTGATTATCTTGCAGGAAGGGCTGTAATTAATCTTGAAGATGGGTATGGAAAGCGTTTAATTGAGACTTTAGGCAAAGATAAAACCTGGAGTTATAGCGTTAATGATACCAGCGCTGATTTGTACATGAGTGACTTGATTTACCAA
Source organism: Brunnivagina elsteri CCALA 953 (assembly GCF_002289455.1). Lineage (GTDB taxonomy): Bacteria > Cyanobacteriota > Cyanobacteriia > Cyanobacteriales > Nostocaceae > Brunnivagina > Brunnivagina elsteri. The sequence goes on along the minus strand of NZ_NTFS01000067.1, from coordinate 9,639 downwards.
CCAAATGGCGTGAGCGGGATGATGCATACCCCAATGGGTAGTATATCTTTTCAATCGCCCCTAATTGGTCAGTATAACCTTGAAAATTTACTTTCTGCGGTTGGTGCGGTTTTACACTTAGGAATTGATTTAGAAATTATTGCTGCTGCCATCCCTGACTTTCCTGGAGTACCGGGAAGAATGGAGCGGGTACAAATTAATACAGAACAGGATATTAGTGTAATTGTTGATTATGCCCATACTCCCGATAGTTTAGAGAACTTATTAAAAGCATCCCGTCCATTTATTCCTGGGAAAATGATTTGCGTCTTTGGTTGCGGAGGCGATCGCGATCGCACAAAGCGTCCAAAAATGGGTAAAATTGCTGCGGAGCTTGCCGATATTGCGGTAGTGACATCGGATAACCCGCGAACTGAAAACCCAGAAATGATTTTAGAGGATGTGTTAGCTGATATTCCCGAAGGAATTAATCCCACAGTGATATGCGATCGCGCTGCGGCAATTCGGACAGCTATTTTACAAGCACAACCTGGAGATGGGGTATTGTTAGCAGGTAAAGGACATGAAGATTATCAAATTCTCGGTACGGAAAAAATTCACTTCGATGACAGGGAACATGCACGGGATGCTTTAGTTGAGAGAACAAAGGCAAGTTCAATTTAATTTCAACCGTAGGGGTGGGAATACCCCACCTTAATTATATTTATAATATTTCCACCCTTAATTATATTTATAATATTTCCACCCTTAATTATTATTTATAATATTCCCACCCCATGATTATAGAAATGGCTAATTTGATTATGCTTAATTAACCGGAGATGATATTAAAGACAGATTATGCAGCAGATTTGCCAATTCTGAATCGAGCCATGTTTGAAACATTCGGTTTAAAATTTCTTCATACCTTTGAGATGTTAATTCGGCTGAAATAAGCTCTTCAATCAGAAACAAATGACTTGTTTGTTCAATGCGGATTGGGGTAACTACTTCTCCAATTTTGCTGCGAAACAAAATGGCAGCAACATCAGGTTGAAAATCCCAACGATATAATTTACCTGCATATCCGCATTCTCTTCGTCTTCGTTCATCAGTGTTATATAAATGAGCAGCTTCATAAAAACTCATCTCACTTTCTTCGATTTGATAAAAAATTTCTTGCGCTAGTTGTTGGTAAGGAACAACGATTTGATAGACAATAATTTGTTCAAAATCTAATCGATTTTCTGCAAAGAATTTTTCCACATCTTTGGCAAATAATGCATCTGCTAATTTCTTCGTCAGCAAACAATCTCGAATTCCCGCTTCCCAATCTTCGGGAGTCATCAAGTTATCATTTAGCCATGTAACTGTATCGTTTGCTCTCACTAACCGTTTTGCATATCGTTGGCGATCGGCTTCTATTTGAATTTCTTCTGCTGTTATAATTATGCCTCTTTCTCTGGCATTTTGTTCAATAATTTGATGATATAAAATGCTTTGACATACATCTTTTAACTGGATGTTTTTTCTGAGTGAGGAAATTATTTCTTCTGGTTGAATTGTTTTATCTTTGAGATTAATCATAAGGTAGTTTACCTCACATTTAAAGATAAATAAAAATCTTTATTATGGCGGAAATTTTAAGCTAAAATACCACAATAATATTTCCATAACTAGCCCCTCACTAGGCTGTTGATTTTGATAGAATTTCCACGTTTTTAGTTCATACAATTTTTGTGTTATTGACTGGTTACTAGGCTCTGCCTGGGAACCCTGAGTTTGAGGCTCTGGCTCTTATCCTGACTGGAGGCGGAGCCTCCAACTCTGTATTCCTTGCCGGAGACAAGGAACAAGTCATATCACAGATATTGTATGAAAATCTAACCCCCAAAAAGGTACAAAGTCAACAGCCTAGCCCCTCACTACCGTAGCTAGAATAATGATTCATCCTATTTCCTAGATTCTGGATTATTAGAAAAATCATCTTCTTGATGATTTTCGAGATTGCCTAAAATAAGGTGAAAATCTACCTCGTGAAGAACTATTATAAGGAGAATAATTAAAAACTAAGAAAATTGGCATGGTGATATTATTTGTGGTAACTGTATTACCAATTGAATGTCCACCTAAAGTATTTATAGAAGATGCTGCTGCTGGATAGATATTGAGTGATTGTAAGAGAGATGATAAATCAAAACCACCTTTTACATCGATTTTTTCTTCAACTATTTCCATATGTTCAAGGTCAGAGATAATCATGATTAGGCTCCTATAAGTACTTGTATATAATGGTTGACATAATTAATATGTAAAAGCTCCATATTAGTGATTTAAACTTCAAAATATTATTGATTAATGTGAATATTTTGAAAGTATGGAGCTTTTACATAACAGTGGTAGATTCACTTCCAGTTAAGCCTTAAAATGGTGAAGTAGCTAGATATCATTTGATTCTGCCTCCAAGTAGGATAGGAGGCAGATTGAAAACCTTTTTTGCTGAATTTGTTTCGACAGCTTAAATATTATTCTATGGCTGTAAAGAAACAAAGTTTAAACCCAAGGTTCTGATGTTCAAATTCGAGGAAACTGAACCTGCTGAACTACCTCCTGGAGTTGATGTCGAGACTGTTTGCATCAAAGTCAATCTTTGTTGAAATGCAGTTAAACTAGCTCCAATATCATTTCCACCTTCGAGATTTTGTGTTTGTTCAGCAATTTCTAGATATGTTAAATCGGAGATAATCATTTTTCGCTCCTTACTAGTTATCTTGTTTTTTTTTTAAGTGACAACTCGATTTGAATTGCAGTCTTTAGACATCTCCGAAAAATAATACGGAAGCCTTATACAGAAAGGGTGAATACCTCATTTCCGGAGATATCTTTTGGGAATATCTAATCACCTATGGTTGTAAAGAAATAAAGTTTAAACCAAAGGTTCCGATGTTCAAATTCGAGGAAACTGAACCTGCTGAACTACCTGCTGGAGTTGATGTTGAGACTGTTTGCATAAGAGTTAATCTTTGTTGAAATGCAGTCAAACTAGCAGCGATATCATTTCCACCTTCGAGTTTGTTTGCTTCGTCTACTATTTCCATATGATTTAAGTCATGAATCAACATATTGTTCTCCTTGAATTTTAGAGATTTACTTGTTTTATCTTTAACAACTCTCTCTTGAGTTGATATATATAATATATCTCTTCTATTATTTGAATTGGGCTTTTATTACTGAATATGTAGCCATTTTGGCATGTTATTATTAGTTATGGGAAGAGTAATAATAATCATCGAGTTCTTGAGGAATTCGGGAATTTTGCTTTATTATATATGATGTTTTTTGATTATGGTTTTCGTTTAGATGGAAGACAAATAAGGTGGATACAAATAAAAGACAATAAAATAAGGGCAAACAACCGTTTGCCCCTACAGGGATGGTGAACAAAATACAATTTTTTCAATTGCGATCGCGAATTATTTTAAATCCCAAATAACTCATGAAGTTTAATTGTTTAGTTCGGATATTCTCAAGTATTGAAAAATTAGAATTTTGGGTGTTTTGTTTGGTATCAGCTTGCGAATAAATAGCGCTATATCCACCTGTTGTATTTATTTGTTGACTTTCTAGTGGTTCTAGGTAGTTGAGGTCGTTAATTTGATTTAAGCAGGAAGAAATATCTGGGTTATTTATTGGATTATTTATATTGTTGCTAGGACGATTATTGTTGACTTCGGGATAAGTAGAGCTTAAAGAAATATCGGATGATAATTGGCGATTTTCTTTTAATAATCTACTATAGGTCCGATAGGGAATATAATGTAGGGGATTATAACCAGCAAAACGTAAAATTAATACACAAGCCCAAGAATACCTACCAGATGCAATAGCCTCCACAACTTGACTAAATTGCTCTGGTTTCATTGCTCTGTCAGTTTGTTTTTGTGCTGGTTTTGTTTGGTGAACCATCATAATTAATTACCTTTTGATATTGGGTATTACGTATTGGGAATTACAAATTAATTCCACCTGCTTGAATTTGCCGAATTGGATCGAGGATGACATCAATGATGCGACGATGACGGGTGATGATTTCGGCTGTTGCGGTTTGCCCTGGTTTAAATTTGATTATTTGGTTATTTGCCGTCAAGCGATCGCGTTCTAGTTCAATTTCCACGCTATAAACTGCACCGAGTTTTTCGTTGGGTTTGACATCGGGTGATATGGATGCAACTTTGCCTGTAATAATTCCGTAGTCTTGGTATGGGAAAGCATCAAATTTTACTTGGGCTGTTTCTCCAACCTTGACAAAACCAGCTTCGCTGTTGGGTAAAACAGCTTTTAGTATTAGTGGAACACCTTGAGGTGCGATCGCAGCTACGGTTTGTCCAGGTTGAACGATGTCACCACTGTTATGAACGTTCAGTGATAAAACGACACCATCGACAGGAGCTGTTAAGTAATATTGTTTCAATTCGACTTTGGCTTTTTCGAGTATCTTTTCTGCTTGCTGAATTTTGGCTTGGATTTGGGTTTTTTCGACTTGGAGTTGTTGGATTTTTTGCTGGGATTGCACCTGAACTGTGATTGCTTCGGCTTTTTTTTGGACTAACTCTGATTCAAGTCGTTTGATTTCGGTTTGTGTTTGTTGGATTTCACTTTGGCTTTGAGTAATAGTACGGATTGTCTGAGCTTCAGCTTGTTCTGCTTCAAACAAACGTTCGCGGGTAATTGGTGTTTCTTCTAGTTGATTTTTGGTAATTGCCAGTTCACGCTGTCTCAGTTCTTGTTCAGCATTGAAAACCATATCACGGGAGATTGCACCTTCTTTTAATAAGGGTTGGAGTCGTTCCACACGTTCCCGATATGCTGCGACTTCATCTTGTCGCTGTTTGAGTAGTTGTTTGGATTTGGCAAGTAATGGTTCGATTTGCTGTTTTCTGTTAATCGTAGCTGCACGTTGATTATGTAATTGTCCGAGCAGTTGATAATTCCCAGTCAATCGAAATTGTGCAGATGCGATCGCGCTTTTTTGCACTTGTTGTTCTGAAGAAGCAATTTGTCTGCGTGTTTGCGATTCTAAGACTGTTTTGTCGATCAGAGAATCGGTTTGTATCAGTTGAGTTTGTAAAGCTGTTTTTTCCTGTTGCAAACGCTCTATTTCATTGACGGCAATTTGGTTATCCATCTCAGCGACAACCTGCCCAGCTTTGATGAATTGCCCCTCTTGGACGTAAATGCGGTCAATCTTACCGGAAACAACTGGGTTAACTTTGTAAGCTTCTCCTTGGGGAACTAATAGTCCATTTGCTTTACCCACTTCATCTATGTATCCAAAAGATGCCCATGTAGCAAATGCAGCCAAGAAAATTAACCCACCTACCACCACTTGACTAGGCAGAGATGCAGGAGGATGATCGAGAACTGTTTGCAACGATGCAGACCAATTTTGAACAGGATTTGTAAAAGGTAGTGATGTCTGAGAAGAACTAGAATTAGCTGCCATGAACCCAACAGAAACAGCAGTACCTCCATACAGCAAACTAATTTCATCATTACTTGGTACATCGAAAATTTCCCTAGATAGTTCTCGATGCGATCGCAAATCAATAATAATCCCATCTTCAGCTATCTTATTATTCACATCATCAATCTCATCTCCACTATTTTTAGTTGCGAAAAATCTATCTAACAAAGGTTGAATAGAATCATTTTCTGACCCATTACCAAAATTATTTCCTAATAGTAGATTATTCATACTTCTATACCCACAATTCAAAATTAATTATTATTTTTATAAATGATTTAGGGAACTATTCTAATTTTTTTTAAACACCAAACAAATAGCTCCTCCTAAATCTCTATATTCCTCTGCGTCCTTCCGTTCGCGTAGCGTGCCCAAAGGGCTTACTTTGCCGGAAAGAAAATCTTCCCGGCAAGTTTTCTCTGCATCTTGCCGGTAGATAATATCTTTATTGCCCAATATTTAACAGCTTAATTAGTAAAATACCAATCAAAATAGATGCATTTTATCGAATTAATATTTACATTCTCAGAAAACTTTGTCTTCCAATATACATAATACTTCGACTTGATTAAATAATTGATATTCTTAACATAATTAGATGCCAAAATGGCATAAAAAAATTATTACTCCTTGTTGCCAAAATCAAATATCTAACTGTTGCTGTGCCAGATGAAAATACAGCCCCTTTTGCTGCATTAACTCCTCATGATTTCCGCGTTCAACAATAATTCCCTTATCTAAAACCAGAATACAATCAGCATTTCTTACCGTAGACAGACGATGGGCAATAATAAAAGTAGTACGTTCCTTGCAGAGACGACGTAAATTATCTTGAAAACGTCTTTCCGACTCCGTATCCAGAGAACTCGTCGCTTCATCAAGAATCAGAATCCGGGGATTAGCAAGCAAAGCTCGTGCGATCGCAATTCGCTGTCTTTGCCCTCCAGAAAGCGCAGAACCACGTTCACCAACCTTGGTATTATATCCCAGGGGTAGATTTTGAATAAAAGCATGTGCTTCCGCAAGCTTGGCAATATTCACAACCTCCGCAAGTTCATATTCCGGTCGATACAGGGTAATATTCTCTAAAATCGTTCCCGAAAACAAAAAGCATTCTTGTGGTACTACCCCTAATTGCCGACGTAATGACTGTGGTGAAACATGACGAATATCATACCCATCAATCAAAATTCGACCACTTGTAGGGTGATACAAACCCTGAAGCAAATTAATTAGAGTACTTTTACCCGAACCACTACGTCCAACAATTGCGATCGCTTCACCAGGATGTGCCATAAAGGTGACACTTTGTAATGTATTCCTCTGCTCATCTGGGTTGTAACGGAAACTCACATTTTCAAACTGGACTTCACCATGTAAATTCGGCAAAACCAACATCGGTTTATCTGGACTCTCTTCGGGTTGTGCGGCAAAGATATCATCAAGACGTTCCACTGATACCAAAACTTCCTGTAACTCATCCCAAAGACTCACCAGAGACAACACAGGAGTAATCACATTCCCAATCAACATATTGAAAGCGACAAACTGACCAATACTCAATTGGTCTTGCATTACGAGTGTTGCTCCATACCACAGCAAAGCCGTACTACCGACAGTATTAATTAATCCTCCGATTACTTGTAAATTATTTGCCAGTTTTTGCCCCTGAAATTGAGCATTAAACATACTCGTCAAATGCTCTTCCCACAACCAGCGTAAATCCCGTTCTGCTGCTGCCATTTTCAGGGTAGAAATTCCCGTGAACATCTCTACCAGTGATGAATTTTGCTTGGCAGACTCGTGAAAGACATTCCGTGATACCTGTCGCAGCATTGGACTTGATACCACAGTCAAAATAATAATTGGTGGTAATATTGCCAACACTAACAGGGTTAACTGCCAGTTGTAATAAAGCATCAAACCGACGTAAACAAATGCCATTAACGCATCTAAGGCAGTGGTGACAGCTTGACGAGTCAGAAAAACTTGAATTTTTTGGTTTTCTTGAACACGGGTAATAATATCACCAACATGACGAGTAGCAAAAAACTCCAAAGGTAAATTCAGTGCATGACTAACAAAAGCACTAATCAGAGTCAAATCTACACGATTCGAGAAATAATCTAACAGATATTGACGAACACCACCTAAACCAATTCGCCAAACACTAAAAATCAACAAACCGATGGCAAACACATGTAAACTAATAAAGCTTTTGTGGACAACAACTTGATCCAGAATGATTTGGGTAAATAAAGGTGTCACCAAACCAAAAACTTGCAGCAAAATCGATGCCATCACAATCGGTAACAGCGTCGAACTGTAGGGTAAAAATGCCCCCCAAATCTTCCCAAATGTAGGTTTAGCATTGGGAATTTGTTGTAGTAACCCCGTTGGAGACAACAGTAGAGCATATCCAGTCCAACCCGCTTGGAAATCAGGAATTGATAGCCAACGTTTTGCGATCGCAGGATCGGCAATTAAAATCTGATTTCTTTTAACCCGATAAACAACCACATAATGCTCCCCTTGCCAATGGGCAATCCACGGACTTTTCTCCTCAACTAAACGATTCAAACTCGCACGTACTGGACGAGCATGAAACCCCAGTTTTTCTGCTGCCACAGCTAAATTTTTCAGTGTCGCACCAGAACGATTTACCCCTGCCAAATTCCGCAGCATATTCAAACTAAACCGTTTACCCCAATACTGCGATATCATCCCCAAACAAGCAGCACCACAATCCATCGTGCTTTGTTGCTGCACAAACGGATAGGATTTTCCTAAACCACGTTTGCGCTGCTTTGCTGGTTGGGGGAAAGGAATGATTTTCGACTCTGCTGCTGGGGGAACAAAAGATGGAGATTCAGAGATATTAGTTGATTGCAGATTCAAAGTTAGAGGTGAGATTTTTTTAGCTCTTCCCCGTTTAGGAAGAGTTTCCCCATCTACAAGTATTGGTGCAATTAGTTTTACTATTTCCCAATCTTCCCGTGGCAGTTCGTACAAATGCAAATCGGTTTGAGCAACCCAATCTGAGGGTATTTCATTGGGATAACCCCAACTCTCACCAACTTGTGGAGGTGGTTGTAATGGGCTATTTTGGTTTTGCTTTTCAGTGTCTACTCGACTTTGAATTTCACCAACCCGCAGCCAAAAGCAACCTCTATTTCCTAGTGGAAAATCATGTAATAATTCACCAGCTTTAATCTCAGTTTCCACTGAATACTTAATAAACTGCTTGAGATTGTGACTCGAAAGCAAACGTAACTTAGTTAAGCTTTTAAAGAAAATTAGCCTTTGCTGCTTGCGGACAACTTGTTCTAAATCCTTTTCTAAACTAGGTAACTTATTGAACCAGTGTTTTAACTTTGCCGACGAAATAAAAGCAACCACACCCATAGTTGCTGCGATCGCACGATAAGATACAGGTTGACTGTCAAATAACTCATCAGTACCAAAGCGATCGCTAACTTCGAGTAATGACGCTGGCACTTCTCGCTGCAAACTTGGGTCAAATCCCACAAGTCTTACCCTTCCTCGACAAACAAGATAAAAGCCCTGATACTGTTCTCGATTATGAAATAATTCTACTGATAATTTACTCGTGTCGTAATTTACAATCTCATCTCCCAAATTAAATTGAATAATTTGGAATACTTGGCTAAATTCATCGACTAACTCATCATTGCCAGGATATAAACTCAAAAGGATATCGGCAAGAAGCTCACGAAAGTTACCGAATGTCCCAGATAGAGAATCTCCTGTAGATTCGATTATCTGTTTCATGGCTATGTACAGGAAAAAACGAATAGCTACAGTTCCATGCGTTGTCGGAGTTAAAGTCTAAATTATGACAACTGTTTCCCCTACGAACGCAGAGCAATTCCAGATATTTCTCAGATATTTCTCAGATATTTCTCAATATCCATTACTGAGGTAGACGCAAAAATTAGAACACTTACGTAAATTACTTAAGTTTTCTTATCCCTATGTCTATACTTACACTCATATTGTTGGTAAATATGCCAGATATCAAAAATATTTACAATCTGTCGTATTAACTTGACATAGCTACAATTTTATTCTCCTCTCCGTGCCTCTGCGTGAGATAAAAAAGAACCCCACCCAAC
>NZ_NTFS01000669.1 GCF_002289455.1 Brunnivagina elsteri CCALA 953 | reverse complement strand
TATTAATATTTCTTCACAATTATTTAAACTAAAACCCCTATTTAAACGTGGCTGGATTTTGGCATTAGTCAGTGTTTTTTGTTTACTGGCTCTCAATGCTTGCAACCCCAGCAACTTTAAAACCCAAGCTGCACAGGTTTCCCAACTCGTATACGGAATTACAGCCGAACCAAAGACGTTTAATGTGGTTCTCAGTAAGGAATCTCCCAATGTATTTAGTGCGACTTATGAGGGAATGCTGGCAGAAGACGGAGTGACGACAGAATTAAAACCAGCATTAGCAGAATCTTGGAAAGATGAAGGGCAAAAAATTACCTTTACACTTCGAAAAGACTTGAAATGGTCAGATGGGAAACCACTCACAGCAGATGATGTTGTCTTCAGCTTCAACGAAGTATTTATCAACGAAAAAATTCCGACTAGCATTCGCGATTCACTATCAATTGGTAAAAGTCGTCTTTTCCCCAAAGTTAGCAAAATTAGCGATCGCGTCATTGAAGTAACTTCCCCGGAAGCTTTTGCACCATTGTTACGAACGGTTGGTGGTTTGCCAATCTTACCTAAACACGCATTGGAAAGTACCCTCAAAAACAAAGACGCAAGCGGAAATCTTCAGTTTTTATCAACTTGGGATACTGGTACCGATCCCAAAAAAATAGTTTGTAATGGTCCATTTGTACTGGATAGTTACAAAACCAGCGAACGGGTAGTATTTAAGCGTAATCCTTATTACTGGAGACGTGATGCTCAAGGACAACAACTGCCTTATCTCGAACGCATGGTTTGGCAAATTGTCGAAAATCCCGACACGCTATTAATGCAGTTCCGTTCTGGTGGATTGGACATGCTCGAAGTCGCACCTCGAAATTTCTCCCTACTCAAAAAAGAAGAAAAGCGGGGAAACTTTACAATATACGAAGGTGGAGCTGACCAAGTAGCTATTTACATTAGCTTTAACCAAAATACAGGCAGTCGTGACGGTAAACCCTTCGTCAACCCGATTAAGTCGCGCTGGTTTAAAACCAAAGAATTTCGTCAAGCGATCGCGTATGCAATCGATCGTCCAAGTATGCTCACAAATGTTTACCGGGGTATTGGTCAATTACAGTACTCGGAAGTTTATACAGACAGTCCCTACTATCTTTCACCAAAACAGGGACTGAAAACCTACGAATATAACCCAGAACGTGCAAGGCAACTTTTACTCAAATCTGGGTTTAAATATGACCAAAAAAATCAATTGTCCGATTCCCTTGGGAACCGGGTTCGCTTTAGTCTCATGGCTGCCACAGGAAGCAGAACAGGGGAAATTGTTGCTTCCCAGATGAAACTTGACTTAGCCAAAATTGGCATCCAAATGGACTTCCAACAGCTAGATTTTGGCTCGATCGGTGAAAAAATCAGTACTACCTTTGATTGGGAAGCACATTTTGGCGCAGTTGGTGGTGGTGGCATCGATCCCAATGGTGCCGCAAATTTTTGGGCTGTTAACGGAGAATATCGTCCTTTTAACCAAGCTCCTACAGCCGGACAACCTCCAGTTCAAGGACGGATTATTGAGCCTTGGGAAGAGGAAATCGCGCGGTTGTATGTTGAAGGAGCGCAGGAACTTGACACAAACAAGCGTAAGGAAATTTACTGGCAAGCTGGACGTATTGGAGCAGAACAACTACCTTACATTTATCTATTTAATCCCACCCCATTAGCAGCAATACGTAACAAAGTCAAAAATGTCAAGTATTCGGCTTACGGTGGTTTACTTTGGAATCTTTACGAGTTGAAAGTTGCCGATAAATAATTAAAAATATAGGAAAAGTTAGGAAAAATTAAAAACTTTAACTTTTCTCCTTTCTATGCTCCTACGTACGCAATACAAACAAAACCTCTCTTGAATCCCCCCTAATCCCCCTTTTCAAGGCTACGGTGTACACACAAGTCCTATCTGCAAGGGTTGTAAGCTTTCTATACTCTTTTCTCCTCATTCCCAGGCAGAGCCTGGGAACGCAACCCCAGAGGCTCCGCCTCTTGGTGTGACTGGAGGCGAAGCCTCT
>NZ_NTFS01000668.1 GCF_002289455.1 Brunnivagina elsteri CCALA 953 | reverse complement strand
GTACAAAAGAGTTATGTTGTGTATCAACGTAAATACGTTATTTCAGGCTTTTCTCAACTACCCTTCCTTGGTGGGAAGCCGAAAAATCAAGGTCAAAGCAGTGAAAACCATACCCCCCTATTTTGATTTTTCTGTCAATGCGTAAGTCCTGAGCATGATAAAAACTAGTACAAATAAATTAGTTTTGACTCAAAAAAATGAGCGAACGGACAGTTAACTATCTACTTACAACCTCAATAGAAAATCCCTCATCAGCAGATGGTGGCTGAAAGAAGCTGGTTATATGACCAATACCTTCGCCAAAACGGAGTATCACAAAAACCGTGCAAAATCATAGGATTCCTGAAAAATAAGGGTTTTATTTTCAGCCGACGGCAAAAGCTTAAAACCCTTATGGGCTAAAGAACATAAATAAAACCCTCTACGGGAAAATCAGCACCATGTTTATACAGCTTTTAGTTTTGCCAAAAAAACAGAAACCCTTAATTTACCGTGGAGACTGAAAGCTTTATTTCTCGTAAAATGGCGAAGGTATTGCTTTGAGAGACGCGTTTGATGACATAGCCCTTACCTACCACATTATTCTTACTTTGTCAAATTATCAGGTAAGTTATTCTTGCGCGATTCCTTAGTGCAAACGCTGAAAGCGCTCGAAGAACGAGTGATGAACCTGGAAACTATTTATACTAGCCTTCCAGAGATGGTAAAACCGTTGTCACTATCTGATACAAAGGACGTTTATTGAATTTAAAAACAGCAATAGTTCTAGTAGGCTGTCAATTATATTTTGACGGTTATGTACAAACCCACAATCCTGTAGAGCGGGTCATGGGTGGCGATCACAACCCAACATAAGTGGAAGAAACTTGCGCTGTAAGAAAATCAAAAAGTACGATTTTATAAGCCTTTCAGCGCAAGTTTCTTAGAAGACGTAGCAGTGCGACGTCTCTACAACCGTCATTTTTATCTTGACAGACTACTAGGGAAGATTTTCGCGGGTGATAACTCCATCCAATTGAATATGGTCCCAATCACCACTTTTAATTGGTTGACCAGCGTAATAAAACTGTACACCTTTAATCCAATTACCTCGATCGTTTGGTTGGACAAAACTACGTGTGAGCGTCACAGTTGTCGCATAGCCACCCGCGCTACCTTGGAAATAGCCATAGCGCCAACTTTTTCCCGAACAACCAGGAATCGCTGGGGGTTTATTAGCGGTTTTCACCCAAGCATGTTCGTCTAAGTTAACTGTTGCAATACCGTTTTGTAGGCTTTTGATTTCGATTGGTAAATCGCAAAATTTATAGCGGGAAATCAGGGTAGATAATTTCTCCAATTGTTGGGTTTGATTAAGTTTGGAGTCAAAGCTGACGTACAAATCAGTTTCTACGGTGTTGGCTTGTGTGTCCATGCCGTATATTGTCAGATTTTTGGTATTTTTTGGGGTTCGGTAGGAATTTTCTGTCCACATTCCGCCAGCAAATGCGATCGCCGCAGTTGCAAGTAAACCTAACCAAAAGGCATATCTATTCTTTAACATAAATATATTAACCTCTCTTTTTTAGCATCTGGGGTTGGTAAGTCAACACTCACAGGATGCACTCCTGAGATTTGGTATAGAGGGAATTGAAAATAAGCTATATTTAATAGGCTATATAGGACTTCTACCTGATTTCTGAACGGAATTTTGAATAAAATCATTATAAAACGGCATTTTCAGTCTCAGTATGCGTTCAAAATTCAAATCGGATTCCTATATCTATGATTAGTTTAGAAAATAAGTTTGAGAAACTTGTGAGGACGGTATCAATTTGATGGTTGGGAGTTCTTTGCACGTATCAGGATTTATTGCCTTTTCCCCATTCCAAAACTGACCGCCACTTAAGTGGTAGTTGAAAATAAATGTTACATTCTGAAAATCCCAAACCATCGTAAGTCCTAACTCTGTCCATAAGTGGCTACGCAAAATTAAATATATATTGTTCATTTCAAACATTTTAATTGGTGCGATGGTCGAAGACCGGGCTTTGCCCATCGCAAAATCTCGTTAT
>NZ_NTFS01000667.1 GCF_002289455.1 Brunnivagina elsteri CCALA 953 | reverse complement strand
ATATTAATTATTAACCATTAACTATATAATTATTAAATATTAATTATTTAGGTAACACATCCCAAGCTTTTCCTTTATAGCCATATTGGAATATTTCTGGGTGTAATATTTCTGCCAAAATTTCTGTCGATTCGACTAATCTTGGTCCTGGACGATTAAAGTAAGCATTGCCATCGGTGATGTATACTCTCCCGATTTGACTTGCATGTAATTTTTCCCATTCGGGAAGATTAACTAACATTTGCGCTTCTTGGCGGGTACGATGTAAATCAAATCCGCAAGGCATAAAAATAATTACATCTGGATTACTAACAATCAAATTTTCCAATTTCAATGGTGTCGAATGCTGACCAACTTGACCAAATAAAGATTTTCCACCTGCGATATTAACTAATTCCGGAACCCAGTTTGCAGCCATCATCAGAGGTTCTGTCCATTCAATACATGCTACAGATAGGATTTCATTCGCTGCAAGCCCCTTGGTACGTTGTTCGACAATTTTTACACGAGCTTCCAGATTTTCCAACACTTTGACCACATCTGCCCCAAATATATGTCCCACTCGCTCGATATCGTCCCAAACATCTTTGAGAAGATCGGGTTGTAATGAGATAATTTTTGGTCTTTCCTGAGTCAGAGTGGCAATTGCTTTTTCAACTTCGCTAAAACTAACAGCACATACATCGCATTGGTCTTGAGTGATAATGTGAGTCGGTTGTAATTTCTTTAAGACATCAATTTTAACTTCATAAATGCTCAAGGCATTTTGTAACAAATTATTAACTTTATCATTGATTTCCTGACTGGATGAATTGGTATTTAGTTTTGCTTGAGTGCAAATTGGAAGACTTTGAATTTCTTCGGGATAATCACATTCGTGCGATCGCCCAACTATTTTGTCGGTTAATCCAAGTGCGGCTAAAATTTCTGTACCACTAGGTATTAGGGAAACTATTCTCACTTCGCCATTTCTCATGACTATACCTCTACGACATCTGCTACATTTTTAATTATGGCAAAATTCAAGTGTTTATATATCTTTCGTAAGGTAGGGAAGCAGAGGGAAGAAAATAAAAGTCTTGTTCCTTTCCCTACTGGCAGGGTAGACACTCCCTGTCTTCTGTAAGTATGCGGTAGGCGCTGAGTCGCAAAGCGACACGCTGCGTGTAGCTTGCTTCCACGGAGTGGTACGCCTTCTCGTAGAGTATCGCGTAAGGCAAGAAGAAGGTTAGGGAGGGGTTATTTTATTATATTTATGAATATTAATTTTAATTAATTAGTTAACACTGATAAATTATCCCATGCCTTAATAAAATTACCTCGCATTAATGCTGCAACCCCTGACAATGCTGTAATTTCGCGTTGATTTGGATTTATTTCTAAAGCAGTTTTCAGAGCTTTTTCTGCTGCTCCTGGCTGCCAATTATAAAGCCGTACAAATGCTAAATATGCCCAAGCAAAAGGATTTTTATTATCGATTTGGGTGACTCTTTCTAGGGATTTGATTGCACTTTTTACTTGTCTTTGTAATACATTTGCTAAAGCTACTGTATAGGCTAAATCTGAATCTGAACTGTAATGACGCAAGCGATATTCTGATGTTAATTGTGCTTGCAATAAATAGTCCTGCGTCGGGTCATATTGGTTAATCCTTGCCACAGAATCAAATATTTTTTCTACCGCTTCAGTTCCTTTTGGTAAATTAGTTGCTAATGTGCGTAATTGGGTGATTAAATCTAATTCTGGTGCAGGTGTCGAAGTAGCATCCGGGTTAATTATAATAGTTTTATTCGGTGTATTAATTGCATATATTTCTCCCGATACGCGATTTAGATAACTCGCTTCTAATCGATAGGTTCCCGGTGAAATATTAGCCGAAGGTAACATTGCAGTGCGTTCGACAACTTGAAAATTACCTTCAGTTTTTTTTGTAGCTGTATATAAATTTCCCATCGCGATCGCATGATCGTGAAACCAGACAGAATTGGGATTGAGGGTTTGAGATTTGGGATTATTAGTATTTTGCCAAGTTAATAAAACCAAGCCATTTTTTAATTCTTCCCAAGAACTAGAC
>NZ_NTFS01000666.1 GCF_002289455.1 Brunnivagina elsteri CCALA 953 | reverse complement strand
AAAACGCTCAAATCTAGCAAATACTTAGATTGGTCAAGTGACAATTTATATAGTAGTATTATTCGGTGCGATCGCAATTTTGAGATTGAATTTTCATGTATTACTTACTTAGTTCCCTGTAATTTTTCAAAATCTGGCAGAAACACCGACTTTGCGATCGCACCGAATAATACTACTATATAAATTGTCACTTGACCAATCTAAGTATTTGCTAGATTTGAGCGTTTTGATTTGTTCCCTTAAAGTAGCACTTCATTAATCTAGATAAAATTTAAAAAACCCGGTTTCAGGGGAAACCAGGTTTCTATAGTTTGTTTTACTCATAATTCAATATATTTTGCGATATTAGGGATTTATTTAGTAATTAATAATTGTAATTCTATTTATTGAATACTTTTAATTAACTAAAACGAGTACCTCCAGATTGGCGACGGTTTGGCAATCCTCTCTTGGGAGGAGTGCGTAGTTTTAAACTTATTTGCAAATCGGATTTATCGAATGTTGCAACTGTTTGATTCGTTTCCGTCGAAATATTGAATAATTGATTGTTTTCTGTATAGTTATATGTTGTGGAAAATATTCCTGTCGTTATTAAACAAACTATTATAATTAATAATGATTTTACCTTCATTGCTGTCTCCTCTGAAGCCTTGTGACTTCACCTATCTTCTATATTCAATAGGTATGATTTAGTGGAGATATGCAGCTTTAGTTCATCAAAAAATTATCAAATTGGGTTTCTCGTAATAACTTTATGTTTGGATTGTCTAATTTTCACTTTAAACAAACAGATTTCTTCAACCAACAGATTCCCAACTTAGGGACTTCCAGAAAATAAAATCTTCAAGTCATATACTTACCAACATTATCACGCGCAGGGAGACCCCACCCCTACAATTATGAATTTATTTTTTGGTGTTCCTTTAGAGAAGTCGGGAATCAAAATAAAGGTACATTTAAACCAATATTGACACCAAGAGAAAAATTATTTAAGTCAATTGAACTAGCAGAAGACGAACCAAATAAATAAGAAGCAGAACTGCCAATAAACAAATCTTTATTAACGTTATATATCAAATCAACACCGACTTGATGCTGAGTATCAAACCTATCTTGGTTCGTATAATCTTTCAAAGTTAAACGATAATCTAATGCACCTTGTAACTTCGGAGTCAAGTCATAACGCAAACGCGCACCTAAACTATTTGCTACACGATTTTGTGATTTCGGTTCGGCAAAACTAGCACGCAAATCATAAAATGAATCTAATCGCAACCTTTTACTCAATTGGTCTTGCCTACCAATAGTCAAACGTACAGAATCATCAAGTAAAATGCGATCGCGATTATTTTGATTATAAAGTCTGTCTTGTACCCACCCTAATTGTCCGTACATTCCTGGTGCAATTCGTTGCTGTATTCCCGCATTAAAACTCAGGAAATTGTAATTAAATTCTCCTTTGGTGGCAAATCTGGTTAAACCTCCCGTAGCTGATGCAACTAAACGAGTTTCTTCCCCCAATTTCGGAGTCGCGAGCAAAGTTGCGCTATTTACAAACACAGTATCGCTGCGTTGAAGAAAATCAACAGCAGTAATATTAGAACTCGAAAATGTTGAAGAACGTAATAACAACTGCACATCAGGTTGACGAGGTTGTGGTGGTTGCTTCACAGCACGAGGTTTGATATATCTGATTTCCCCTAGTTCCTCTTCGACTTCCTTCTCATTTAAAGGTTCCGCATCCGGAAAAATTGCTGGATTATTTGTTTCTCCAGGATTGGGTAATTGGGAAATATTTTCCTTCCCCCGATCGAATATAATTTCTGGAGGTGCGATACCTACGGTAGGCTTCGCGATCGCATCTGATTTTGACCTATCTAATTCCGAAACTACAAAATCTTCCCTTGCTATTTGTGGTGATGTTGATATCTCCAGTTCTCCAGAAGTTGCAGCATTAACACAACTAACATCCCATGCTAGGAGAGTTATTAAAGAATATAAAGTAATTGAAGAAGTACGCATAGATTTATTTAACCTGTGATTTATATCTTACCCAAGGTAATTCCCAGTGGGCTAATA
>NZ_NTFS01000665.1 GCF_002289455.1 Brunnivagina elsteri CCALA 953 | reverse complement strand
TCGGGATATTGAACAAATTATTGAATTACGGCGAGAGATTGCATCGCTTCCAGTGTTGACGAGGGAAGACCAAAATCGCAAAGTGTATTTGTTAGCGCAGGCAAATGCGATAAGTTTTGATTTGAAACGGGGTTGCGATTTGTTGGTGGGGAGTTATTTTAATAATTGGTCGGACAAAGAAAGGGAAGGTTTACGCCAGACTTTGTTAACTTCGTTTCGGGATGGTGCGGATATTCCTGATGGGATGGGTAAGGTTTTACCTGATTTTGATAAGTTGCGTCCTTTTCATTGGGAGTTGGAATTTCCAGAAGTGTTCGTAGTGAGGACTTCAGTCCTCTCTCAAAAAGAAAGAGCTAAAGCTCTTACTACGAACCTGAATATGAGCGGGGGTGGATTTGATGCGATCGCAGGAAATCCGCCGTTTATGGGTGGAAAAAAAATTACGGGTGCTTTGGGTACGGCTTATCGAGATTTTTTAGTTAAGTGGATTGCGAATAATATACGTGGTAATGCTGACCTTTGTGCTTACTTTTTCTTACGTGCCAAGCAGTTATTAAATAGTAATGCTGGTTTTGGATTAATTGCTACAAATACCATAGCGCAAGGTGAGACGCGAGAGGTTGGTTTAGACCAATTGGTTAAGAATAATTGTGTAATTCCTCGTGCTGTTCCGAGTCGGAAATGGGAAGGTAGCGCGAGTTTAGAAGTTGCTTATGTTTGGTTGCGACAGGGGAATTGGTTGGGTGAGTTTGTTTTAGATGAAAAGGTTGTTGATGGAATTACAGCATTTTTAACCAATCCAGGGAAAGCTGTTGGAAATCCACATAAATTAGTAGCCAATCAAAGTAAATCTTTTCAAGGTTCTATTGTGCTGGGAATGGGTTTTGTGATGACTTCAGAGGAAGCACAAGTGTTAATTGAGAAAAATCCAATAAATAAAGATGTTTTATTTCCTTATTTAAATGGTGAGGATTTGAATTCTCGTTCTGACCAATCACCGAGTCGTTGGGTGATAAATTTTAAGGATTATCCTTTAGATGCTGAACATGATGACTTGAAGAAGCCTAAAGGTAAACCTTATGCAAGTGATTATCCTGATTGTTTGGAGATTGTGAGGGAGAAGGTTAAACCGGAGAGAGATAAATTAGGATTAAAATCAGATTCTTCAGCGAAAGGTTATGCCAAATATTGGTGGCAATATGCAAGAAGAGGTTTAGAACTTTATAGTGCGATCGCAAACCTAAAACGAGTAGTTACTATTGCAGCCACCAGTAGAACTTTAGCATTCGCATCTGTATCACCAAACATAGTTTTTTCTCATGCAACCTACGTATTTGCTCTTGAAAGCTTAGGTTACTTTACACTTCTTCAAAGTGCATTTCATGAAACATGGGCGAGAGAATACGCTTCATCTATGAAAGGAGACTTACGTTACACTCCTACAGACTGCTTTGAAACCTTCCCCTTCCCCACATCAACTGCAAATCTTGAAGAAATAGGCGAAACGTACTACAACCATCGCCAAAACATCATGCAAACTAACCAAGAAGGATTAACCAAAACCTACAACCGCTTCCACAACCCCGACGAAACCGCCGCAGACATTCAAGAATTGCGCGAATTGCACATAGAAATGGATAATGCTGTAGCTGCTGCTTACGGTTGGCAAGATTTACTCCCCTCTCCCGATGGGAGTGGGGGTGAGGGCTTATCTCATGGTTTCCACCAAACCAAACAAGGCTTACGCTTCACTATCAGCGAAACAGCACGGCGAGAAGTGCTAGATAGATTATTAGAATTAAATCACCAACGCTATGCTGAAGAAAAAGCACAGGGTTTACATGATAAAGGCAAGAAAAAAGGTAAGGGAGGAGGCAAGAAAAAGGCGAAAATAGAAGATAAAAATCAAGACGAAGGCAACGAACAATTAACCTTATTTTAGTTTGTAGTGAGGACTTTAGTCCTCTCTTAAAACAAGAAAGAGCTAAAGCTCTTACTACGAACAAAGGCTCGTAGTGAGGACTTTAGTCCTCTCTTAAAACAAGAAAGAGCTAAAGCTCTTACTACGAACAAAGGCTCGTAGTGAGGA
>NZ_NTFS01000664.1 GCF_002289455.1 Brunnivagina elsteri CCALA 953 | reverse complement strand
CTAGGAAACCTTGCTATTTGAGAAAATTAAGAAATAGATAAAATTCAGATATTTGAAACTTTACTTATCAGTTTTACTCCGGATTGTGAATAATTAAGTACTTACATCGATTTCATCATACTGATTTATTAAGTGTAATTGCCCAAATTCCACTAATAAGTAATCCCACACCAATCCACTGTGAAGTTACTATTTTTTCCCGTAGGATAATACTACTTGCAATTGTTGTAGCAACTATGGTTAAGCCAATTACAAGTGGATAGGCTACAGATAGATTAAACTTACCTAAGACTAAAATATAAAAGATAGTGCTAATTCCATATAAACAAATTCCACCAAATAAATAGAAATTTAGCAAATTTTGACCCGATCCCATTTTGAGTAGGGTTTGCGCTCCCGTATTTAAGATAACAGTGAGGATGATTAATCCCCCAATCAGAAGTTGTTGCATGATATTATGTATTTTGTTTTGTAGAAAACGATTCATTTACTAAATCAATCTGAATGAAACAGAATATTTTTAGTTCTAGTTTTATTAGATATGATTTTCTTGATTAAAAGTCCAGATTTCGCGCTGCTGTGGATATGGTTTTTGTAAGTATCTACCTGCTACTTTTTCCCACCAGCGAGGAGGATGGGGAAGGGTTGCAACCTGAATACAATGACACCCACTTATTTTTGCTCCCATGACATCAGTATGGAATGAATCACCAATTACAAAGACTTGGGAAGGATGGGATCGCATATAAGAAATAGCATGTTTAAATGGCTTAGGAAAAGGCTTTTTTGCCGGACTTAATGCGGTAATATCAAGACGATTTGACCAATAGATAACACGGTGTTGACGTTTCCCATTTGAGAGAATAAAAAATATTAATCCTGCAAATTTGGCTTTACTAATCCATTCTTCCGCACCCGGAGATAAATATTTGTCGTCTTCAGATACGATTGTGTTATCTAAGTCTAAAATAATGCCTTTACACCCACACTGAAGTAACCAATCAATATCAATATCAGCAAGTATCTCTACTGAATAACGATATGATTTTTGGGGTTTGCGCCCCCATCTCTTGAAAAATAATTGGGATAAGGCTTTTGTAACTGAAAACATCAATAAATTTCCCTTTAGAACCCTGTTTGAATTAAACCTTGATGTTTCAACCATAGGATTGCAAAGCAAGTCAATATCCAACTAACAACTGTGATTAAAATTGGTAAGTCTTTAAGCAAAACTTCCTCTGGTCGTTCGCTACGTCCACCCCGTTCAAATTCACTACGAACATCGTTCTCAATTTCCTGAGGGTCACTCAAAAGTTGGTAGCGGAAAATACCATAAAGTACAAACGGCAAAGTCACAAGCATCCAAGAAGTCGATGCACCACGGACTACAGGACCCGAACTCCATAGTGCATAGGAGACTACTGCTCCGGTAGTGACGATGCTTTCCATCCGTTGTAGCAGTGGTAGTGAATATTGTTGGAGAACAGCACGGGGTTTACTACCTTTGAGTTTCGCTAACCGCAATTCTGCCTTACGTTTTTCAATCGCTAAAAATAGCGCTAACATTGCCGTACACAACACAAACCAAGGTGAAACGATAATTCGGGTTGCTGCTGCTCCCGCACTTGCACGCAACACAAAACCCATTGCGATCGCACAAATATCCAATATCACCATCCGTTTCAGACAGAGATTATAGGCAACCTGTAATATTGCATATCCGCTAATGACTGCACCTAATGCAGGGGAAAACATCCAGCTTAAACTGACTGAACCACCCAACAACAGTACTGCCATCACAATGGCGATCGGAACACTTACCAAACCTGCTGCAATTGGACGTTTACATTTGACTGGATGCTGACGATCGGATTCCACATCTGCAATATCATTAATTAAGTAAAATCCGCTCGATGCAGCACAAAATGCCAAAAAAGCAAAAGCACTACCAGAAAAAGATGAAAAGTTAATACTAAAAGCAAATAAAGGTGCAGCAAAAACAATTAAATTTTTAGTCCATTGTCGCGGACGTAATGCATTAATATGTGCAACAATTCGCTTTTTTGCTTTAATCGGTTTACCTAACAGTTCAACATGTCGATTATTCATAATTTTGTTGATAAAAAGGGCACACCCTTTTGAT
>NZ_NTFS01000663.1 GCF_002289455.1 Brunnivagina elsteri CCALA 953 | reverse complement strand
GCCACGGGGATACGGACAGTGGCAAAGTTTGCACGCTGCCTTTCTATTGCTGGGGAATTAAACAGAACAAGCTTGTTAAAGCGATAATCTAAAGATAGAATCCCCTATCCAAAAATCTAAAATCCATATAATTATAGTATGTACAACCAAAATGAATATTTAATTGCATCCTGCAACTTCCACCCCCTCTCCAAGGTAAATTTGTAAACGGAAAGTAATGGTACTAGGATTGCGGAGATTCCCTTAACTATCCCAACTGCCTTAGTAAGGAGATATTTTCTCCAGCAAACTTTCCCAAACGGGTATTGATGACGAATCTGCTTGACACGTCATTGATTAACTTGGCTTCTGAGCGATTCAATTTTATATTTTGACAACGGGAGAACACTAAAATCTATGGCTAGAATTGAAACCCGCACAGAACCGATGGTGCTAAACATGGGACCGCACCATCCCTCAATGCATGGAGTTTTGCGGTTGATTGTCACCCTCGATGGTGAAGATTGTATTGACTGCGAACCCGTAATTGGTTATCTACATCGGGGAATGGAAAAAATCGCCGAAAACCGCAGCACAGTTATGTATGTCCCCTACGTTAGTCGTTGGGATTATGCTGCTGGGATGTTTAACGAAGCCGTTACAGTCAATGCACCGGAAAAAATCGCGGGTATTACGGTTCCCAAACGCGCTAGCTACATCCGCGTCATCATGCTGGAATTGAACCGCATCGCCAACCATTTACTCTGGTTCGGTCCCTTCCTCGCTGACGTGGGGGCACAAACCCCCTTCTTCTATCAGTTCCGCGAACGGGAAATGATTTATGATCTGTGGGAAGCTGCAACAGGCTACCGTCTGGTTAATAACAACTATTGGCGCGTTGGTGGTGTGGCGGCTGATTTACCCTATGGTTGGGTTGATAAATGCTTGGACTTCTGCGACTACTTACCCGCCAAAATTGACGAGTACGAAAAATTGGTGACGAATAACCCCATTTTCCGCCGTCGCATTGAGGGAATTGGTACTATTACCCGCGATGAAGCCATAAATTGGGGTCTTTCTGGTCCCATGTTACGTGCTTCCGGTGTGCAGTGGGATTTGCGGAAGGTTGACCATTACGAATGCTATGACGATTTTGATTGGGATGTACAGTGGGAGACTGCTGGGGATTGTATGGCGCGGTATGTGGTGCGGATGCGGGAAATGCGCGAATCCGTGAAGATTCTCCGTCAAGCTCTCAATGGTCTTCCTGGGGGACCTTATGAGAATCTTGAGGCAAAGCGGATGATGGAAGGCGCGAAATCGGAATGGAACGGTTTTGATTATCAGTATATTGCCAAGAAGGTTTCCCCAACTTTCAAGATTCCCAAAGGTGAAAGCTATGTCCGTATTGAAAGCGGTAAGGGTGAGTTGGGAATTTATATGGTTGGCGATGACAATGTGTTCCCCTGGCGTTTCAAGATTCGTCCGGCTGATTACAATAACTTACAAATTCTCCCCCATTTATTGCGGGGGATGAAGGTTGCCGATATTGTGGTGATTCTTGGTAGTATCGACGTGATTATGGGGTCGGTTGATAGGTGATTTTAGATTATCTAAATAAAATATTTTTAAGGTGGGTAATATCCACCTTTTTTTTGTTTTGTTTTATTTAAGAGTGTTCCAAGTAAAAAAGTGCCCAATTGTCATGCTGAATGGAGCGAAGCGCAATGAAGCATCTCTGTCTATTACATAGCGACTCAGGATCAACAGTTGGATCATTTATTTCTTGGATTACTCTAATTCCAATTTTATACTCTTATTTTCTTCTGCGTCTGGCGGTTTAACGCGTATTTTATTTCAAAAGTCAATAGTTCATTTGCCCTACTCTGAATAAATACAACAAGTAGCAGCATTTAATTCACAAATCTTTACTGGAGGATGAGTTTTATTTTGTAGCTTGTTATGTGACAAAAGGGAAAAAGTAACTGATTTTGGTGATTACAGGCTTTAAAAACATTTTTATTAAATACCATGCCCCTATTTTATCAAACTCAGTTTAAGCATACTACATAACCTAAACCCTTGTAAATAGATTATCTAATTGATAAGATTCTCAATCTCTTAATTTTTCTTAACTATATTGTCATTCAAAACTGCAAAATGTTAAGTTTT
>NZ_NTFS01000662.1 GCF_002289455.1 Brunnivagina elsteri CCALA 953 | reverse complement strand
TGCGATCGCTCGAAATTTCGCACTTAATTTATTCCGTGACAATATGTTTGAAAATATGGCGCAAGCTCAACGGTTGTCTTCCTTTGGGTTAGACACACTTCAGCAACTTTTTAGAATGAAATAGCCCTGCTTAACAGCTTAAGTCTATTCTACGCAGAGCAAGGTAACTATCCAGAAGCACAAAAACTTAGCCAACGCGCTTTATATATTCAAGAAAAAGCATTTGGTAAAGAACATCCTGATGTTGCATCAAGCATCAATAATCTCGCTGAAATCTACAAAAGCTTGGCTAAATATAACGAAGCCATAGAATTACACCAACGCGCTAAAGCAATTAATGAAAAAGTATTTGGTACAGAACATTCCCAGATAGCATATAGCCTGAACAATTTAGCTGGTGCATATTTAGCCCAAGGGAATTATCCAGAAGCACTAAAGTTATATCAAGAAGCTTTGAGAATTAACAAAAAGGCATTTAATGATGAGCATCCCTTAGTTGCTCAATCACTGCAAAACTTGGCTAATCTATATAGTGACTTGGGGAATGATAAAGAGGCTGAAGCTTTATACAAACAAGCTTTAACTGTTAGCGAAAAGGTGTTTGGTAGTAATCATCCTATGATTGCAACAATCCTTAGTAATCTTGCATCTACTTACTACCACCAGGAAAATAATACTGAGGCAGAAAAATTGATGCAACGTGCTTTAGACATCCGAGAACAGGTATTTGGTGTTAATCATCCTGATGTTGCCCTCAGTCTGAATAATGTAGCTCTTTTATATAATAACCAAGGCAAGTATAAAGAATCTCTTCAGCTTTTACAACGTTCTTCAGGTATCTTGGAAAAAGTATATGGCACTAATCATCCCCAAGTTGCACTAAATTTAAGTAACCAAGGTTGGACTTATTATCTTTTAGGAAATAATCAAAAAGCACTGGAACTCTTACAAAAATCGCTTTCGATGACAGAAAGCTTTTTTGGCTCCCAACATCCAGGTGTTGTTAAAGATTTAAGATTACAAAGTTATGCATACCATGCTCAAGGTGATATAAACCGTGCCATTGAAGTGAGAAATCGCAGTTTAGATATTAGCGATCGCAATCTCAATATTATCCTTGGTATCGGTTCAGAACGCCAAAAACAAAACTATATGATGGCGTTAATCAGTGATTCAACCAGCACCACAGTTTCCTTACACCTCCACACCCAATAATTCCGAAGCTGCAAAACTCGCTCTCACCACAATCCTTCGCCGGAAAGGACGTATACTTGATGTTCTCAGCGATAGTCGTAGCTGGTTACGACAAAACCTCAACCCAGAAAACCAAAAATTATTTGACGAACTCACAACCATCAGTTCCCAACTTGCAAGACTCACGTACACTGAATCTAGTAACTTTGGTCAAGAATTTGCAAAACTCCAAGCTGAGTACGACAAATTAGAAGCAGAACTCTCCAAACGTAGCAGCGAATTTCGCACTGTCACTCAAATCACCACAATTGAATCAGTGCAAAAATTAATACCTGCTGATTCTGCATTAATAGAATTTACGCTGTATCAACCCTTAATCAATCCCAAAGCCGGAAAAAAGAGCGATCGCTATGGCAAACCTCGCTATGCTGCCTACATTCTGACATCCCAAGGCTCAACCCAATGGGTAGATTTAGGGGAAACAGAAGCAATTGATAAAGAAATTGCCGAATTTGGTACAATTCTGCAAAGCAAATCCCGCGATGTTAAACCAGTTGCGCGTCGTCTGGATACCAAACTCATACAACCTATCCGCAAATTATTGGGTGACAAGCGAAAACTGCTACTTTCTCCCGACAGCCAACTTAATTTAATTCCCTTTGCTGCCTTAGTTGATGAAAATAACCGCTACTTGGTAGAAAATTATACTATTAATTATTTAACAACAGGGCGTGACTTACTGCGATTATCTAATCAGCCATCTAGTGTGCAACCACCCGTGATGATGGCGAATATTGATTTTAATAACGCAGCAAACAACGCACCTATACCCGTAGGTAACAAAGAAGATTTAAAACGCTCCTCAGAAATCAACAGACTCACATTCAGTAAATCACAAAGTTTTTTCCAAGGCTTATGCTCATTCAATCACTAAGTATAGTTAAGTAACTTTATACACT
>NZ_NTFS01000661.1 GCF_002289455.1 Brunnivagina elsteri CCALA 953 | reverse complement strand
GTATCAGGGGTAACGAGGGGAGGTAATTAGACTTTTTATTTTCCCCCCTTGGAAAGGGGGGTTAGGGGGGATGACTTCCGGGATATGAAGGGAAATCAGACTTGTGTGTACACTGTAGCCAATCCATCGGGGGTATTTTGCGAGAATTGTCGATTTGTCCTAACGCAATACCCAACGGCGAAATAATTCTACAGTAATTTGCCAACGTCCTTGATTTGTGATCGCAACATCATGACGGATTAATGTTGCGATCGCATCTTCTAATATTCCGACATCTAAGTTTGTGGATTGTACTAATTCTTCTATCGTCAAACCTTGTGGATATGGTGCTAAAGCTTGTAATATCGTTTGTTGTCCTGCTGCACCTTCTAATGCTTGACTCCATACACCGTCAAAATAGTAACGTCCACGTTGGAAAAATACGGGGTCATTGATGACCGTTTCCACATCATCTAGGGTGAAGATGGGGTTAGTATTTTGCTTCATTGCAAAAGTGCGATCGTTGTAGCGACGTACTAATTGGAATCCGACCAATTGCACCAAAAAAGGTTGTCCGTGGGTGACTTGGTAGATTTTATTTAGTGCTTCGGGGGTATAGTCGAGGGGAAAGTCATCAATACCAGGATTTGCCAAAATGACGCTGGTTGCATCTGGTTCCATGAAGCTAACTTTGATTGGTGGGGTAAAGCTAGCGTAAAGTGGTTGGAAATAGTCTGCGGTCATTTCTTCGAGGGTATGCAAACCTGCGAGGATAAAACCGATTTTGGGACTCATTTGGACTAAGCTGCGGAGATAACCCATGAAGCTTTGGGGAATTTTTCCTGCGGCAATTAATTCTTCGATTTTTTCAAATTCATCTAGGGCAATAATTAATCCCTGTAGAGACGTTACATGTAACGTCTCTACAATGCGTTGTAAATAACGGGTGAATGTGCGGTACGGTAAATTTAATAAATCTTCGTCGCTTGGTGGGGGGATATTTACGGTTTGGGAAATGGCATCGCTCAAAGCCATTAATACTTCCCCTTCATGGGCAACGTCACCTACACCTAACAAGTTAACATAGGCAATTTTCACACCAGCACCAACTCGTTGCGAGAGGTTGCGGAGGATAGAAGTTTTCCCCATGCGTCGATGTCCGTAGAGAACGACAGATTGCATGTTGGTTCCCATTAACCAGAGTTCTTCGAGTTGACGCATAATATCATCCCGTCCTACAAATAATTGTCCCTCAACTGGGTCGCCGACAATGTAGGGATTTGTGACGGGTTTGGTAATTTCAACTTGTCCAACTTCCAGCGTTTGTTTTTCTAGGGCAGTTTTCCAAGTTGTGGCAATGTCGATAATTAAATACCGTTCTGCTTCCGGAATAGTTTCGGGATTGTCGAGGATTTGTAGAAGTTCTCCGATCGCACGGTTGAGGGCAAATGCACGGGAAGCGCGAGAAGTACTGTTTTGGATGACCTTGGCATCGGCAATAACGCGATCGCACGAGTTGATTGCTTGCCAGGTATTTGGACGTAATAACGGTTCCGATGACGGGAAATTTCGTGTTTCAGGGTTGATATTCGCGATCGCACTAAAATCTTCAGCTTGGTGGAATATTGCGATCGTATGGGCAAGGGTATACATTTCCTCACCATAAGGGAGCGATCGTACTTCGGCAAATGCTTTTGCTGCTTTGATTGGTTGTTTTTCGTGGAGATACCAAAATCCTGCGGCAGTTGCACGGGGAGGAGTATCTAATCGGACATTTATTTGAAAAAAACGTTGTCGCCAATAAGAAGGAATAAACAAATATCCTAGTGATAGCGATTTTATGTTTTCACTCAGAGAGGCAGAAGCAAAAAATACTAATTTGAAATCATCACTACTTTTTGCTAATTGAGTAACTCTATAAATAATATGTTCATCCGATGTTATTAATAAAGCTGAATTTAAAGCATTAATAATTGGTACAAATTGAAATGTATATTTCGATAATTCTCTTATGTTATGCAAACCAATTTCCCAATCTTGTCTCAACCAGTCTTGCAAGTGTTTTGTCAAGTTATAATTCAATGAAATATATGGGATAGAAGTTACATTGGGTATATAAGATTGTCTTTTTCTACAAAATATAATATTAAAAATAAACTTTAATATCCAATCTTCTGGACGCAATATGCTAAAACTC
>NZ_NTFS01000660.1 GCF_002289455.1 Brunnivagina elsteri CCALA 953 | reverse complement strand
CTTTAGGTTGCCTTCAGGATCTACATAGCTCCATCCAATAGAGCCGGGGTTCATGTCAATCCCTAAACAACCCTTCACGCTGAATCTCAACTTTCAATTCTCGAATCTTTCTCGGCATAATTATTTTGACATTTTCCCTATTTCCTATTCCAGCAACCAATTAAATAAACCTTCGACAGTCAAATTAAAATCTTTCGCAAACTCAGGAACAGGCAACCTTGTATCAGCCTCATCGCAAACAATTGTCGGCTTATCTGGTAAGTAAATGAATACCGATTGCTCTTGTGGATCGATTAACCATCCCATCTGCGTCCCATGTTTCAAACAATGTAAAATGTTTTTAGTAACCTTAGTTTGACTTTGGTCAGGTGAGAGAATTTCAATTGTCCAATCTGGAGAAATCGAGAACACATTTGCGACTCCACCATTCTCTTTACGGGGGATTCTATTCCACAGAAAAACCGAAACATCGGGAATAATAGATTTTCCCCCAACTGTACAGCGAAGTTCGGTAAAAGCTCGTGCAATTTGCTGTGGTTTAACTACTAAATTAATCGCAGGTGGTAATTCGGTTTGAAGTACGCTATGCTCACCTTGAGGCATTGGTTTTTGAATTATTTTTCCATCAATATATTCGCTAGCAGGTTCAGTTTCTGCTATCTGCAAAAATTCTTCTAATGTTAATGTTCTAGTAGGTGTTCGTACCATTTTCCATTTTCTTCAAAAGCTTTAGTGGTACTGCTGATATTTCCCAATACTAACGTGCGATAGGCCTTTGGTGTTAAGCTCTATTAATTCCTTCAAAACGCAAAAGAACACCAAGAAAACCTCCGCGAACCTCCGCGTATAACTCAGCGTTCCTCTGCGTTAAAAAAAACAACAAATTATACAGATGTCAAACTCAAACCCTTCGCAGTCTCAAAGAAAAAGCGGACATTATCCTCAGGAGTCTCCGGTAAAACACCGTGACCAAGGTTAAGAATATGACCCCAATTACCAGCCTTCCGCACAGTATCATAAATGCGATCGCGGATAAATTCCTGGGAACCAAACAACACACCAGGGTCTAAATTTCCCTGTACCTTCATAGTTTTCCCCAGACGCTGACGAGCATCAGCCATATCCACAGTCCAATCCACAGAAATAATATCTGCCCCCGATTGTCCCATCCGTTCCAAAACCCCCGCACAACCAGTAACCAACAAAATTAAAGGTGTATCAGGATGGGTTTGCTTAACTTTCTCAAACACCATTTGTTGATAAGGACGGGCAAAAGTATCATAATCTTGGGGACTAAGTTGTCCAGCCCAAGAATCGAACATTTGCACTACCTGCGCTCCAGAGTCAATTTGATAGCACATGTAGGTTGCGATCGCATCAGCCAGTTTCGATAACAATTGGTGTAAAATTGTTGGGTCAGAAAATGCCATATTCTTAATTACAGAATAGGTTTTAGAACCCTTTCCTTCCACAGCATAAGCCGCCAGCGTCCAAGGTGCGCCAACAAATCCTAAAACAGTGGAATTATTCCCCACTTCCTGCCGCAATGCCCCTAAAATCGTCTTAATAAACGGCATCGACTCATTCGGAACAAGGGGATATAAATTATCAACTTGGGCTTGAGTACGAATCGGTTGGTGAATAATTGGTCCCTTTCCCTCCGCAATATCCATATCAATACCAATACCAGGAAGGGGAGTGACAATATCAGAAAATAGAATCACACCATCAGGCTGAAACGCTCTCCAAGGCTGTAAAGAAACCTCAATGGCAACCTCCGGAATTTCCGAGCGATCGCGAAAAGAAGGATATTTCTCTCTTAAATCTCGATAAGCCTTCATATATCGTCCAGCCTGTCGCATCATCCAAACAGGGGGACGCTCTACAACTTCACCACGAGCAGCCCGTAATAAGTGAGGCTCAGAAACGGAAATACCCATTAACACTTCATCCTATATAACTTTTTTATCTCATTTTTTAGCTTACCGTTCAAATGGCAAAGGGAAAAGGGGAACAGCCAAAGGTGAAGATTTATTTAGATTTAATGGGAAGAAAGCGAAATATTCCTTAATCTTTCTTCGATTATATTCAATATAAACCTCGTCTACGTTGAAAACCGTAGTTTTTCTTCATCTTCTTCAAGATGATTTTTTACCCACAAGCGATCGCTAATTTCAAACGGAT
>NZ_NTFS01000066.1:3054-20808 GCF_002289455.1 Brunnivagina elsteri CCALA 953 | reverse complement strand
GTATGACAGATTACACTGTGGATAACGGGAGCCATCGTTGCTAAAAACAACACCCGTATATATGAAATGGCATCGAAGTTGGGCGACATGGAAACCCACCCAGGTAACTTATTTGTCACCAACTTCCCATTGTTAAACATCTCTTTAATCGAATCCTATATCAAAAGCTAGTTATGTCTCTCGAACAAATTAGTTGCGGTGAAACCGCCGATTTAATAATTGGTGCTGAAAATCAGAAAAACCGCGACTCGCAGCATCAAGCAGTGGGTGCCCTTGCCAAACGCCAAGGAACAATATCTACCTTTCTAGCTCCGCTCACTCAAGACACTTTTAAGCAAGTTGTGACTGAAGTTGAGCAAAAATTAATTATTGTCAATCAAACCCTATCGATGCTCGATTCCCAAGGGTTTGAAACAATTTTACAAGAAATGCTGCATTCAATCACCCTGAAAACAGGGGAGCTATTGGGGGCAGATCGGACGACAATATTTTTACTGGATGAGGAAAAACAAGAACTCTGGTCAATAGTTGCTGAGGGAGAAGGTAACAAATCCTTAGAAATTCGCATCCCCGCGAATAAGGGTATTGCCGGAGAAGTTGCCACAAATAGAGAAGTTATTAATATACCTTTTGATTTTTACGATGACCAGCGCTCAATCTTCGCACAGCAGCAGGAGAAGCGCACGGGATACCGTACCTACACAATGTTGGCGCTACCCTTACTTAACGACGAAGGAAAGTTGGTTGCCGTAGTTCAGTTGCTGAATAAACTAAAATCCAATCACCACCCCAACGCCCCAATCGCTGACAGAATTGATATACGTGGATTTAATCATGGTGATGAAGAACTTGTTCAAGAGTTCGCCCTATCCATCCGCTTAATTTTAGAATCATCTCGCTCTTTCTATGTCGCAACCCAAAAACAACGGGCTGCGGCTGCACTGATGAAGGCGATTAAATCCCTATCCCAAAGCAATCTCGACTTGGAAGATACCCTAAAAAGGGTGATGGATGAAGCAAAGGAGTTAATGAATGCCGATCGCAGTACTTTGTGGTTGATAGATCGGGATAAAAACGAACTCTGGACAAAAATCACCCAAGATAACGGTTCCACAAGGGAACTACGGGTACCAATGGGGAAAGGATTCGTTGGACAGGTGGCAGCTTCATGCAAAACTCTAAATATACCCTTTGATTTATACGACCATACCGACTCCGGTACAGCGAAACAACTCGACCAGCAAAATGGTTATCGTACCTGTAGTTTGCTGTGTATGCCAGTATTTAACGCCGATCGAGAGCTAATTGGTGTCACCCAGTTAGTAAATAAAAAGAAATCAGGCGAATTCCCCCCATACGACCCCAGACATTGGCCTAAAGCCCCAGAATGCTTCCAGGCAAGCTTTGACCGCAACGATGAAGACTTTATGGAAGCCTTTAATATTCAAGCTGGGGTGGCGTTGCAAAATGCACAATTGTTCAACACTGTCAAGCAGCAAGAACAAATGCAGCGCGATATTTTGCGAAGTCTATCTAATGGGGTAATTTCCACCGACAAAGCAGGTAATATCATTGCCGCGAATGAAAGTGCCATGAGCATACTTGGTTTGGATGCCGAAGATAAAATTGAAGGTAAATCAATCACAGAATTGATTGCGATTAAAGAGGGTGATTTCAGCAAGTGGTGTAATGAAGCTTTAAGTGGGGAAGATATTAAATATACCCAACAATATTACCCCGATCGCACATTAATTATGGGTGGTAAAGAAGACCATAGCATCAATTTATCGATCAATAGTATTGCCGATGCCAGCGAGAATAAGCAGGTTAGGGGTGCCCTGGTGGTCATGGAAGACATCAGTGATGAGAAACGACTCAAAAGTACCATGTACCGCTACATGACCCAGGAATTAGCGGAAGAATTGCTCAAACTCGACGATGCCAAATTGGGAGGGGATAGAAAGGAAGTTTCGATTTTATTCTCAGATATTCGCGGTTACACAACTTTAACTGAGAACCTGGAAGCGGAGGAAGTTGTGAGTATGCTCAACGAGTATTTTGAGTCAATGGTGGAAGCCGTATTTAAACACAAAGGAACCCTTGATAAATACATTGGTGATGCCATCATGGCAGTATTTGGTTCCCCCCTACCCCTAGAAGAACACGCTTGGATGGCAGTACAAACAGCGTTAGAAATGCGGCAGCGTTTGCGCGATTTTAACCAACGTCGTCATAGCATGAATAAACCCAGAATTGATATTGGGATTGGGATTAACTCGGATACGGTAATTAGCGGTAATATTGGTTCCAGCAAACGGATGGAATTTACTGCCATCGGGGATGGTGTAAATTTAGGTTCGCGATTGGAAAGCATCACCAAGCACTACGGTTGCGACATTGTTATTAGCGACAATAGCTTCAAACCCTGCCAACAGCATATTTGGGCAAGGGAACTCGACTACATCCGCGTCAAAGGTAGAAACGAACCCGTAGCTATATACGAATTAGTTGGTTTGCGAAGCGATGCGATCGCAGGGAAAAAACTTGATGCGATCGCGCATTACCATAAAGGACGAGAATATTATCTGAATCGTCAATTTACCTTTGCCAAAGCAGAATTTAACAAAGCTGTAGAAATCGATCCCCACGATCATGCGGCAATGTTACATGTGCGACGCTGTAAACATTGGTTACAAACTCCTCCATCCGATGCAGACTGGGATGATGGTGTGTGGACTTATAAGGATAAGTGATTTCAAACTTAGGGGTTTTCTCATTGGGGGAGAAATCGGGTTTCTGGGAAAATCATACTGATTTGAGATTTCTCGTGGGGGAGAAACCCGATTTATAGAGTCATGCGATCGCTTGACTCGCGAAACAGTCGTAGCGAAAATAAGTTTGCCCTAAACTCGACCTTTACCCACCTGTACCTATAGGATTATGAAGAGATATTAACGGGAATTGGTAGATACTCTGATGCAAAAGACTATGGAGATGATTACAGAAGGGTTAGGGAGGTTGGGGTCAAATTTACAGATAAATTGGGATTTAGTAGATTTACTAAATATCGGTTCTCGCTTTGCCTTGTGGGGATTATTCTCCCTTTTACTGGTTGAAGTATTGAGGGATAGCTACCATGCATTGTGTCATCAAGTCGATTGGTTAGCCAAATGGCACAACAAACACCATGCAGCATATCGACGGGATTTATCATTGGTATCCCCCAAAGCTTATCAAGATTCCCAGTTGTACCATGACATGTTCGAGTCGGGTTTACTATTGGTAGTAGTTACACTGGTTGCCTTATTTAGTAAGCAAATTGGCTTGTGGTTGGGGGTTTTCTATGCCGGAACCTTCATGTATGCCGCCAGTATGCGCTATTTTCTGGGTACAATCGATACAGATTATGCTCACCAACCCGGAGCTTTGGACACCACACCATCAGTTTGGTGGGTAAATCGAAGTTACCATTGGCGACATCATTTTGATAATGTAAATGCTTACTATAGTGGAGTGTTTCCATTGGTAGATCGAATTTTGGGAACCGGATTATCACTTCAAGGAAAAGCGATCGCAATTACAGGAGCTTCTGGGGCATTGGGAGAAGCTTTGAGTACGGAATTGTTGAAACAGAATGCCAAAGTAATCGCATTAACCACCAATCCCGATAAATTAGCTGCGGGAAATAGTGAGAATAATCGCTTCAAAGTGCTGTCATGGGAGATTGGGAAGGAAGCGGAATTAAAAGAATGCTTTGAGAAAGTCGATATATTAATCATCAATCATGGAGTTAATGCTTATTGCGATCGCACGACTGAGGCAATTAATTCTTCCTATGAAATTAATACGTTTTCAGCACTACGATTAATTGATATATTTTCTAGTACGGTTACTGGAGCGCAATCAAAAGCAACCAAGGAAATTTGGGTAAATACCTCGGAAGCTGAAGTATCTCCGGCACTCAGTCCACTTTACGAACTAAGCAAACGAGCTTTAGGGGATATTGTCACCCTCAAACGTTTAGATGATACTTGTATAATTCGTAAGTTAATTCTCGGACCATTTAAAAGCCAGCTTAATCCCCACGGTGTGATGTCAGCTATTCAGGTTGCGAAGGGAATTATGTTTTTTGCCAAGCGTGATTTCCGAAATATTATTGTGACAATTAATCCTTTGACTTATATATTGTTTCCGATTAAGGAAGTAACTACTTGGTTGTATTATAGGATTTTTAGTAAACCGCCAAGACGCAGAGAACGCCAAGAAGAGGAAGATTAGTTGGAGAGTATTATGCGTTTGATGCCTTCTTTTAGTACGGGAACATTAAAGTTAATCAAAAGACCTAAAGAATTATTTGTTGCTTTCAAATATGCAATCACCTGAGCATGGTGAACTGGAGCCAATTGTGCGACTGTCTTCAGTTCAACTATTAACATGTCAGCGACTAAAAAATCTAATTCACCTTCCCCCACCTGATAACCCTTATACTCAATTGCGATATGAGGTTTATACCGGTGCGGGATTCCTCGCATCTGAAACTCCAACTTTAAAGCTTGATGATAAACAGACTCTAAAAAACCTGGACCTAAAACCTTGTGTACCTCAATAGCAGCACCAATCACACCATAAGCCAAACTATCAATCTCCTTATTTGGCTCTCTTCCCTTGGCGTTCTCTGCGTCTTGGCGGTAGTTCATCTTTATTTTATCCTAAAACTATATGTAATTTAATAATTCCCCTATTTTTATGCTTTATCTCAGCCACTCACCAAACCCTGTGGCAAAATTTATAGATAAAAGTAAACAAAAGTCCTTCCACATTAATGATTCCCAGCATGACCGCAACAACACCCAACAACAACATTCCCAGCATTTACGACTCCAAAGCAGCCGAAACAAAATGGCAAAAATTTTGGGAAGAAAACAACATCTACAAAGCCGATCCCAGTAAACCTGGTGAACCCTACTGCATCGTCATTCCCCCACCAAACGTCACCGGAAGCTTGCACATGGGACATGCTTTCGAGAACTCCCTAATTGATGTTTTAGTCCGCTACCACCGAATGAAGGGCAAAAACGCCCTATATCTTCCCGGAACTGACCATGCGAGTATTGCAGTCCAAAGTATCCTGGAAAAGCAACTTAAGGAAGAGAAAAAAACCCGCTACGATATTGGACGGGAAAAGTTTCTCGAACGAGCTTGGCAGTGGAAGGCTGAGTCGAAGGGCAATATTGTCGGGCAGTTGCGACGGTTAGGTGTGTCGGTGGATTGGACGCGGGAACGGTTTACACTTGATGAAGGTTTATCAGAGGCTGTTTTAGAGGCTTTTGTGAGTCTTTACGATCAAGGTTTGATTTATCGCGGTGAGTATTTGGTTAACTGGTGTCCAGAATCCCAGTCTGCGGTTTCCGATTTGGAGGTTGACCAAAAGGAAACAAATGGAAACCTGTGGCATTTCCGTTACTCCCTTACTGATGGTTCGGGATATCTGGAAGTGGCAACAACCCGTCCAGAAACTATGTTGGGTGATACTGCGATCGCGGTTAATCCTGATGACGAGCGCTATAAAAGTTTCATTGGCAAAACGGTCACTTTACCCATTATGAACCGGGAAATCCCTATTATTGCCGATGAGTTGGTTGACCCTAGTTTCGGTACTGGTTGTGTGAAGGTGACTCCAGCCCATGACCCGAATGATTTCCAAATGGGTAAGCGTCACAATTTGCCGTTTATCAATATTATGAATCGTAACGGCACGCTTAACGAAAATGCTGGGGAATTTCAAGGTCAAGACCGTTTTGTGGCTCGGAAGAATGTTGTCGCTAGGTTGGAAGCGGACGGAGTTTTGGTGAAAATAGAGGACTATAAGCATACTGTGCCTTATAGCGAACGGGGGAAGGTTCCTGTGGAGCCTTTGCTATCGACCCAGTGGTTTGTGAAGATTCGTCCCCTTGCTGATAAAACTTTGGCATGTCTCGATAACGAAAATTCACCTAATTTTGTCCCTCAGCGTTGGTCGAAGGTTTACCGCGATTGGTTGGTGAAGCTTGATGATTGGTGTATTTCCCGTCAACTTTGGTGGGGACATCAAATTCCGGCTTGGTATGCTGTGAGTGAGACGAATGGGGAAATTACTGAGACTACGCCGTTTGTAGTCGCTAAAACTGAGGCTGATGCTTGGGAAAAGGCGAAGCAACAGTTTGGTGAAGGGGTAAAGCTGGAACGGGATGCGGATGTATTGGATACATGGTTTTCGTCGGGTTTATGGTCTTTTTCGACTTTGGGCTGGTCAGAACAAACCCCGGATTTGGAGAAGTATTATCCAACGAGTGTGCTTGTTACTGGTTTTGATATCATTTTCTTCTGGGTAGCGAGAATGACAATGATGGGTTCCCACTTTACCGGGAAAATACCGTTTCAGGATGTTTACATCCACGGTTTGGTTCTCGATGAAAAGGGTAAGAAAATGTCGAAGTCGTTGAATAATGGCATTGACCCTTTATTATTGATTGAGAAGTATGGTACTGATGCGCTGCGTTTCTACTTAATTAAGGAAGTGACTGGTGCGGGGCAAAATATTCGCTTTGATTACGATCGCAAGAAAAATGAGTCGGGTTCTGTTGAAGCTGCGCGTAATTTTGCTAACAAGATATGGAACGGTTCGCGGTTTGTCATGATGAATTTGGATGGACAAACTCCAGCACAATTAGGTGTTCCTGAAGTTACGGAACTTAGCGATAAGTGGATACTTTCACGGTATAACAGAGTTATTAAACAAACTAATGAGTATATCAGTAGTTATGGGATGGGTGAAGCTGCTAATGGTTTGTATGAGTTTATTTGGGGTGATTTTTGCGACCAGTATATTGAGTTGGTAAAATCCCGATTGGCGGAGGATGCTGATGCAAGTTCCCGGAAGACGGCACAGCAAGTACTTGCGTATGTATTGGAAGGAATTTTGAAGTTGATACATCCATACATGCCGCATATTACTGAGGAGATATGGCACACTTTGACTCAGCAAGATGCTGATTCTCTGGCAAGTTTATCGCTGCAAAGGTATCCGGATGCTGATGAAAAGCAAATAAATTTAGCTTTGGAAGAAGAGTTTGATTTGTTGCTGGGTACAATTCGGACAATTCGTAATTTGCGTGCGGAAGCTGATATTAAACCTGGAATAAAGGTAGCTATTAATTTACAAACCGATAGTGCTAAGGAACAGAAAATTCTCACTGCTGGGGAAGTTTATATTCGGGATTTAGCGAAGGTTGAGAGTTTGACTATTGCTAGTGGAGGTAATGAAGCAAAAGCTAAAACTTCTACTAATCAGAAAGAATTTAAATTCAGCCAAATTAATTGGCAATTAGGCTTAAAAGTGATTGGTGGATTGTTTTTGTTGCGGATTGGCATTGCTGCGGCTGATACTCTTGATGATATACCATTGTTTGGGCAGTTTTTTGAACTTGTGGGGATTGGTTATTCTGCTTGGTTTATCAGCAAGAATCTGTTGAATACGGAAGCACGTCAGCGTTTTTTAACAGCATTATCAAGTAATGCTCAAAAATTACAAAATGAATTGCAGACAGAAATAGAAGCAACACCAAAACAGGAAGACAATGCGATCGCAGGGGTTGTTGGTACTGTTCAAGTCATTTTACCTTTAACTGGAGTTGTTGACATTGCCGCATTTAGTGCCAAACTTCAGAGAAAGGTTGATAAAATTGAAGGCGAAATCAATTCCCTTTCTGCTAGACTAAATAACTCTGGCTTTGTTAGTAACGCTGCACCAGAAGTAATTCAAAGTGTACGGGATAATGTCGCAGAAGCCGAAAAACAAGCAGAAATTTTGCGCGATCGCATTCGCAAGTTAGCATAAGATTTAGGAGTTATGAGTTGAAAAATTCATAACTCTTAAATTTCAGAACAGCTTTTAATTTCCAACTCAGAATAATCTCAATAGCGGATACATTCCTACGATTAATTTCTAACTCCTAAATTGTATCTAAAGTTATGCTGTATCTAGCCCAAGTACATAAAAACAATTTTCTCGAACAGCATCAACTGCGTTTGTTAGCGCGTCAAGAAGCTGAGAATATGTGGGTAATTATCCCTGAAGAAGCTTTTATTCTTTTGGGCAAGGGTAATTCACTAACTGAAAAGTTACTGGTTTTAGTTGAATTATCACCAACTGGTGATATCGAAAGAATTGAGGAAGCTACTAACTGGGTATTACGTTTAGTACAAGTTTACCTTTCCAGTGGAATTAGTCCCGATTATCTCCGTCAAGAAGCTGAACGTGCTGAACAATGGAGACAAAATTTAACTTTACAAAATCAAGATTTAGCTCGTCGTTCGTTAGAATTGGAAGCTCGACGCGAACAAATTCAAGCTTTAGAAGAAACTTTAAAGCGGGAGAAGGGTAGTCAGACTGAGGAAGAAGTTTAATACAAATATTTTGTTTTTAAACGCAGAGAAAGAGAGAGGTTTACGCAAAGTAACGCAGAGGAATATGGTTTTAGACTTTGGAATTACGAAGTAAAATAATACTTCCTTGTTGCTGAAGTTTTTCCCAATTAGCTTTAGCAAAAAGATTCATCAAAGGTTCTAATAAACGAGTTATTTTGATATCACGTTTTAGTCGTCGTGACTCTTTCCAAGCTGATATAGATTCAGTAACTTGCCAACCATATTGTTTAAAAAAGTTTGCTCCTTGTTTAGGTGCAAATAATAGGGTTCTGTTGCCACTTGCGAAATATTGGTCAAATATTTTGCGAGTATAAATATTATCATAATTCTCTAAAGTCTCTGCTGATTCTAATTCAAATAACCACCAAATAAACTTTGATTGCGATTTGATATCAGATGCGATCGCAGCAACTTCAATCTCTGGTAAGTATGACAAAAAACCTTCTGAAATTACAAGTACTTGTTTGGCATTTTTACTAATGTCAGAAAATAAGTTCTTTCGTAAATGAGTATCTGTAATATCTAATTTAATTCTTTCGAGGGAACATACAGGTATGATATTTTGAAGTTTCTGTTCTTTCTCCACAATAATATCGGGAAAATCAACCTCAATCCAATGTAGAGAATTCGGTAAATCTAAACGATATGGACGAGTATCTAACCCAGCAGCTAAATTTAAAACCGTGTCTATCTTTTGGGATTGAACTAACTTTTCAATTTGCTCATCTATTAAACGGGTACGAAGTGCGATCGCATTGGTAATTTTCTCTTTTTCTCCTAATATTTCAACTAACATTGCTCCTTTACTACCTGCTAATAAAGCTGCATATTTATCTTTAAATAGGGAATCTGGACGTTCTGTTTCTAAAGCACGGTACATTGCAACTAAGTAAGCTGTATCTGCGATATTTTTCATTGAGTAAATAATAAAACGATAAGAATAATTTGTAATATCTTTTTATTATTACTGCTTTACTAAAACTATTTCAGGATATCTTTATCACTTTTATCAGGATTTTTGATTTTGACATCTTAGAGGTTGTTTGAAAAGTAACTATGTATGTCATGTTGAATGCAGCGTAGCGGAATGAAACATCTCAGTATCTGCCTAAAACCCTTGATTCTACCCTGCGGGTAGACACGGAGTGGCTTCTGAAAGTACGCTAAAAGCTTAGCTTGCTTCTCCGTTTCGGAGTACGCTCCACTTCGTTTCGCTCAGAATGACAAATTATACCTTCCCCGACTTTTCAAATATCCTCTTAAACTGGATTCAGCATTAACTCCTCAGATGATTTCATGAAACTTTTTGCTTCAGTTAAATGCTTTAATAATGTAGACTGTGGTAATGCACCTTGCAAATGATGCCAAGGTAAAATCTGCTCGCTTTCCCATTCATCATAAACGTAAAAACTCAAATCAGGAATTTGTCCCTTCAACTCTTTAAAAGCACGTTTGTAACTACCTAAAGAATCACCGAAATCTCGCGTTAATTCTAATAGCTTAAAAAGTCTTCTATCCCCACGGGATAATAAAGTCTGAATAATCGACCAATTATAACTTTCGGGACGAAAATCAATCCCTTGTGGTTTTAATTGCTTTTGTAAAATTTGTAATCTTTTCTCAGCTTGTTTATTCACACCATACCATTGAAAAGGTGTATGTGACTTGGGAACAAAAGTACTGCAACCAAATGTTAACCTTAACCCAGGAGCAGCTTTTTTAATTGTTTTCATCATCCCTACAGTGGCATCTAAATCTTCTGCTTCTTCACCTGGTATTCCCACCATTCCATATAATTTTAACCCAGATAATCCACCAGCTTTAGCATTAATTGCAGCTTTGATAATATCATCTTGTTCCAATTTCTTATTAATAATTTTACGTACTTTCTCCGAACCGCTTTCAACCGCAATTGTTAAGGATTTGGTATCACGTTGTGCGAGAGTTCTTGCTAATTCCTCTGTCACAGTATTTGTTCGCACAGAAGAAATACTTAAGCGAACATTATCGTATTTTGGCTGATTAATATAATCAAGTAAATCATGAAATTCAGGATGTTGAGTAACAGAAGCACCCAATAAACCCAAACGATTTGTGACTTCTAAACCGCGTTCAATTGCTGGAATTAATGAAGCTTCTAAACTCGCTGTTCTAAAGGGTAATGTGAGATAACTTGCCAAGCAAAAACGGCACATTTCCGGACAACTTCGCACCACTTCCACCATGAAAATATTTTCCCATGCGGCTTTTTCTGTAACTACTGTGGAAGCAGATAAGGTATTTCCACGATAGGTTTGTTTTTGAACAACAGCAGGTATTTCTGATGAAATTGGTTGAATGGATTTAATCGCACCATCTAAGCTGTGATATTCGACTTTGTAAAGACTAGGAACGTAAATACCAGGAACTTGTGCAAGTGCTTTTAATTGAGTTTGCTTATCGGCATTTCTAACTTCTTTATAAGCATCAATAAAATTACCTAACAGGTTTTCACCATCCCCTAAAAGGATGACATCAAAAAAATCTGCGAATGGTTCGGGATTTGCAGTTAAAACAGTTCCACCACCAAAAACGATTGGGTGATTATGATTGCGGATATGGGCACGAATGGGAATATTTAAAGATTCGAGTAAATTCCAAATATTCACATAATCTAATTCCCAAGATACGGAGAAACCTAATATTTCTGCTTGTCTGGGAAGTGTTTCACTAATGTCAGTAAATAAACGACTTACTTCTAAATCCTCTCGCATTGCTAATGTTGACCAAACTACTTGGAAACCAAGACTAGTAATCCCAACTGTATACTCATTTGGAAAGGCAAAAATTAGCGGGATTGCATCATATTTGGGAGTTGCAGGAGTGAATAAAAGATGTTCTGATGAAAATAAAGAAGATGACATTTGATTTTGGATTTTAGATTTTATTAGAAACTTTATTAGAAACTTTATTAGAAACCTGGTTTCTCCCCAACAGCAAATCTCACATTAGCACGATAAAACTAGAAACCGGGTTTCTCCCAACAAGCCAAAACCCCAATAAACCTACATTTTATTTGATGACGGCAGAAACCTGGTTTCTACAGTTGTTGTATTAATAATAGTCATATTTGAAAAAGAGAGAAACTCAATTTATTTAATGATTAATCATGTTAAGAAATCTGAATTAAATAAAAGACAGATTTAGATTGTATAAATTAACGTTGGGTTACGCAGAGCCTCCACCCAACCTACAAAAGATTGTATATCAATAAATCCTCGTTCCTAAGTGATGATTTTCGCTGCCACATACCTAATTCTAATATTAAGTCATCAATAGTACCCTTTAGTGTACCGAATATTTTCCGAAATGCTTGCGATCGCACTTGATTCCATAGGTAGAAAGTCACACAGGGAAAATTTAAGGTAAAAATTTATGCAAGCAACTACAACAAATGACCCCACACTCAAACTTGGTGCTAGTGGTGCAAAAGTCAAAGAATTACAAGAACTTTTAAACAAACGTGTTCCCAAATCCAATGCGGTTAACCTTGATGGGGTATTTGGAGCAAAAACAGAAGTAGCAGTTAAAACAGTTCAATATCAATTTTTACTCAAACGAGATGGTATTGCTGGTTCTCTAACTTGGAAATCTCTACGTGCAAATGCCCCCATCGATAAGCCAACTTTGAAACGTGGTGACAATGGAGAACAGGTTTCCATCGTCCAAGAAGTTCTTAAAAATGGTGGATATTACAAAGGTAGAATTGATGGCGATTTTGGTGCGGGAACTGATACCGCAGTTAAAGCTCTCCAAAAAGATAAAAAATTGAAAGTCGATGGTGTTATTGGTCAAATCACATGGAAAGCATTAAGCGATTTGGCTACTTTCCTTACCGTTGATTAATTTCAGATTTCCTTCACATTACACACATTACCCCCGTTATTTGCGGGGTTTTTTATTTGATTTCGTTTATCCAAAATCCAAAATCGTTCGTTAAATAAATGAGGGCAAACAACCGTTTGCCCCTACGGGGATTATATGTTTATCTGAAATATAACTATGCTCTGGCGAGTAATGGTGCAGCCCCTAGTAGCTTCTTGGTATACTCATGTTGGGGATTTTTGAAGATTTCCTTGGTATTGCCGAGTTCGACGATTTTACCACCATTCATGACGGCAATACGATCGCACAAAAATCTCGCTAACCACAAATCATGGGTAATAAATAAGTACGTCAATTCAAATTCGTCTTTTAATTCCAACATCAAATCTAATACCTGTGACTGGACACTGGCATCCAACATGCTCACGGGTTCATCGCAAATCAGCAGTTTGGGACGGGTAATTAAGGCACGAGCAATGGCTACGCGCTGCTGTTGTCCCCCGGATAGTTCTGATGCGTAACGTTGGTAGTAGGTCTCGGCAGGCACTAATCCGACCCTTTCTAACATTGCCAAAACTTGCTGTTTCGCTTCCTCCGGTGTAGCAATTTCATGAATTAATAAAGGATCGCCTATATTTTGACCTACAGACATGGCAGGATTTAAACATGCATGGGGGTCTTGAAATACCATTTGCATTTGTCGTCGTTGCTGACGCATGTCTTGACGGGACAAATTGGTTAATTCTGTACCCAAAAATTCGACTTTGCCACCAGTGGGAGGAATTAACTGTAAAATTGTCCGTGATAGGGTACTTTTGCCGCAACCCGACTCACCAACAAGTCCGAGAATTTCCCCTTGATATAATTCCAGATTAATCCCATCTACCGCTTTAATTGTTTGTCCTTCACCTTTAAATAAACGTTCGATAAAATTCGGTTCGATCGCATAATGTTGTTGAAGTTCTTTAACCCGAAGAATCGCATTCCCCGTAGGGGTCAACGGCTGTTGACCTTCCAATTGTCCAGAAGAAGAGGGCAAACAATCGTTTGCCCCTACGTCATCAATCGATTGGATATGTAATGCAGCTTTGAGCAATGATTGGGTATATTCGTGTTGGGGATGGCGAAAAACCGTATCCGTAGAACCTGTTTCCACCATTTTACCGAAATACATCACCCCAATGCGATCGCAATATTCGGCAACCATTGCTAAGTCGTGGGAAATCAGCAACAATGCCATATTTTCATCACTACAAAGTCGGGTAAGCTCCTGCAAAATCTGTGCTGAAACCGTCACATCCAAACTCGTTGTCGGTTCATCGGCAATAATTAACTTCGGATTTAGCATCAAAGCTAATGCGATCGCAACCCGTTGACGCATCCCCCCACTAAACTCATGGGGATACTGATTCCATCGATTCGCGGGAATATTTACCTTTGCCAGTGTTGCGATCGCTTTATCCTTGGCATCCTTTTTTGATAATTCTGGTGCATGGGCTTTGAGTGTCTCTAAACAATGATTCCCAATAGTCATCAATG
Source organism: Brunnivagina elsteri CCALA 953 (assembly GCF_002289455.1). GTDB lineage: Bacteria > Cyanobacteriota > Cyanobacteriia > Cyanobacteriales > Nostocaceae > Brunnivagina > Brunnivagina elsteri. The sequence goes on along the minus strand of NZ_NTFS01000066.1, from coordinate 6,939 downwards.
GATCGAGTCTCGTCATTGGGTCTTGAAACACCAGTGCTGCCACCTCACCCCGGAATTTACGCATCTCGTTAGGGGTTAAATCTAATACAGATTTACCTTGGAAATTAATCTTTCCCTCAATCCGCGAATTTCCTGGAAGCAAACGCATCACAGCACGTCCCAGCGTTGACTTCCCGCAACCCGACTCACCCACCAAGCCCATCCGTTCCCCTGGCTGTAGCGAAAAGGACATATCATCAACAGCCCAGCTAGCTTCTTCGTTGCTACGTTGGGGGTAAGCTATGCGTAAGTTTTCAACGCTAAATAGTGATTCTGTCATATTTGGTTAATGGTAATGGGGTAATAGTAATTAGGAAATAGCTCAAATGTACACGGTTATGACAACAAACCAGAAATTTATCTGCGGTTTCCGAAGTCATGTATCAATGTAATTTTTAAAATACTGTATCAGATTAGACTACAGATGTCTGATAATTGAGAAGGTACGAAACCATATCCACAAAATAAGCGATGTCTACGACGGGCTAAACCTACGCACTTGACTTTCAAGACTGTCTCTACAAAAATAGCGATACCTACGGTAAGCTACGCTAACGCACTTACACAAAAAAACATCACACGCTCATCAACCATGAGGAGCGATCGCACTTGACTTTCAAGACAGTCTCTACAAAAATAGCGATCGCACTACATTCTGATACAATCAGAAAATAAATAAGGTTCTTCAGTACTTGTTATGCTAAACTAACAATTAAAATGCCAATTTAATAAGCACCTAATTCGGAAGTTATCAAAGTTTCTAAATCCATATGCCGAACGTTTAATTAGCTTGAGTTTGTTATTAATGCCTTCAACAACACCACTAGTAGTGCCATTATCAAAGTAAGCAATAATTTCATCAAACCAACGAATAATAGTATTGTTACTATTTGGGAAGTGTTTTTTAGCTCTTGATAACCACATACCTAGTTTAAAGACTCCCGTATACCAATCATTAGTCTTATTAAAAATTTTTCTAAATTTTTCTTTTAGTTCATGCATTACTTTCAGAATAGGAGATACATTTTTAACTTGAATAAGCTTGTTTACTTGTTCCTCACTTAAGCTATCTTCGTTCTTAAGTAGAGGATATTTACTATTCTTTAGTCCTTCTAAAATTTGTTCATATTCATATTTTTTAGATGCTGAATTTACTTTCTTAATTAGCTCTTCAATATTTCGTTTTTCTTTTTTTCTTTGTGTATCTAATTCTTTATTTATCTGTGTCATCACATGAAATCTATCTGCGACTACTTGAGCATTTGGCATTAATTCTGTTACTAAACTTTTATATCCCTGCCATAAATCTATACTTACTTCTTCGATTTTGTCTAAAACCTCAGAACCCCATTCTATAAGGATTTTCTTTATTACTTCTTGTGTACGTCCACTTAAAATTGCAATTAGTTGAGATGTATCTAAATCTATTAGTACTGCACAGTAGTTACCTTTGCCTTTAATCAGAGCTATTTCATCTAGTCCAAGTCTTTTTAGATTCAAAGGTTTTAAATTAGGTAATACTTCAGATGCGTCTTTTAACATCCGTTCTATTTCTTCTGTTGTCACTATACCTTTCGAGGCTACACTCTGAATATCAGAATCTAAAACTTCTTTTATTGTCTTATGTGCAAGTCTATTTGTATAAGTTCTTTTTTTTCTTACAAAATCTAGGTCTTCACTAAATGGTTTTTTACATGTTTCACATTTGAACTGTCGTCTATTGATTTCTAAAAATACTGGTTTATCCCCAAAAGGTAAGTCTTTAACAATATGCCGATGATTTTGATGTAATTTCTCACTTTTTGTCCCACACCTTGGGCAAATACTGGATAGTTTTTTTGATCCGATTTGTAAAATTATTCCAATCCCATCGTGAAGGCTATGTGATATAACTTTTATATCTTCTAAATCAAGAAGTTCTGTTAGAATTTTAATATCTATGAGTGCTAGCCATAACTGTAATTTTACAAAAAATACTCTGAATTATATTTACAGTTAACAAGAAATATTTCCTACATGTCAATATCTACAGTACTTACATCATATTATTGATACATTTTTTAACATTAATTAGTAGCTTTTGCCCATAATTTAGCATAACAAGTACTGAAGAGCCGATATTTTTGTGATTTAAAGAATCTTTATTTTCTCAATATCATATGTTGGGTGTTCGGTTACACAAAGTCTCCACCCAACCTACAGGAGATTGCGATCGCACTATCCTTTTGAAAATCTTCTCATTGAGGATTAGTGTGATTCGTAACCCAGTATTGTAGGTTGGGTGGAAACGCACAAGAGATATTTGCAGCGATATGAAAAATCTAGATTTGCGTTGTAACCCAACATTTTATAACTTGTTTGAAGCTTCTCTTAATCGTTGAATTTAGATATTTTTGTGATTTAAAGAATCTTTATTTTCTCAATATCATATGTTGGGTTACCCAAAGCCTCCACCCAACCTTGTATCTTAGAAATAGTAGTAGACCGTCCCAACTTTGGTCATAATAGACCGCTTTGTAGCATGGGTCACTACAACAATCTCCATGACAGAACTCGAACAGTCGCCAGGGTCAAAGCTTTAAACACTGATTTTAAAGTATACAGTCCGCATCGGGCAAGGATGAGTGAAATCAAGGGAATGAATTTAAAGCAGGGTAGATTACAATTTTTGAGAGTTACAAATGGAAAATATCTCGAATTGGGTAGGTATTGATGTAAGTAAAGCAACTCTTGATGTCTATATTCGTCCAATTGGAAAAGCGTTAAAAGTTGCGAATAGTGAGTCAGAAATAGCAGTTTTAGTCGAAAAACTCAAGCTATACGATTTAAATGTAATCGTAATTGAAGCCACAGGGGGATTAAAAACTGAGCTTATAATTCAACTACAAGCAGCACTTTTACCAGTTGCGTTAATTAATCCACGTCAAGGACGAGATTTTGCTAAAGCCACTGGTAAATTAGCAAAAACCGACGCAATTGATGCACAAATATTAGCACACTTTGGGGAAGCAATGAAGCCTCAAGTGTTGGCAGTTGAATCAGAATCAGCACGCCAACTGTCAGAATTAATTAGTCGAAGACGACAATTAGTCGAGATGCAAACGGCTGAAAAAAATCGAAGTTCCCGCGCTCGTGGTAAAGCATTGATAGATGTTGAGGAGCATATTAAACAACTTGATGAACGTCTGGAAAAAATAAATCACGAAATTGAGCAACTGACTCAAAATAATCAACAATGGATTGATAAAGCTAATTTGCTCAAAACTACTCCTGGCATTGGTCAAGTCATTTCTACAACCCTTGTTTCTGATTTACCAGAACTTGGTAAGCTAACTGCCAAACAAATCTCTCGTTTAGTTGGTGTTGCACCAATTAATCATGATAGTGGTGAAGCAGTGCGTTCCTGTCGCCTTGCGTCGGAAAGCAACTGCTGAACCCGTAGGGTCAACATAAAGGTAAGCGTATGATTAATGGTGGTCGTGCCCATGTTCGTGCAACTCTTTATATGGGAGCGATTGTTGCAATGCGATATAACCCTATTATCAAAGCTTTTTATGAGCGCTTAGTTGAGCGTGGTAAACCAAAAAAACTTGCTATTACTGCTTGTGTCCATAAAATGCTTGTGATTCTTAATGCTATGGTTCGAGACAACAAGCCTTGGTCTGTTGAACAAGATTTACAATCTAACTGTAGCGTTTAATTTTTCATTCGCAAGCTTTATTTTCAACTCAATTTTGACCCTCATGAATGCTGGGTTTAAAAGTCGTGTTTTTTTTGATTATTTGTTTTGCCTCCACGAGTAAACAGAGAGACTGGGGGAAATTCGGTGGCGAAGCGGAGTGCCAG
>NZ_NTFS01000066.1:0-2951 GCF_002289455.1 Brunnivagina elsteri CCALA 953 | reverse complement strand
GACGGGCTACACTTTTTATACTGCCACTCGACAAATCCTCATGCCCGTTCCTGGTAGCACCGAATTTTTCTCGGTCGCGGCAACTTGCTCAAAATCTTTTTTGCGATCGCTTGACGACTAAGACAGTCGCTACGGGAGATTGCGATCGCGCTTTCGCAAAGTCGAGCTAAAATTGTATATATCTCACCACAAATAGTTCTAAAATAGACTGTGCATTACTAATATATAAAGCTGCTATTCGCACAAGTAAAAGATTCATGCGTATTTCGTTAAATTGGCTGCGGGAACTAGTCGAGATAAAACTAAAGCCAGAAGAGTTGGCTGAAACCTTGACTATGGCAGGGTTTGAGGTTGAAGAGATTGAAGACCGTCGCACTTGGGCATCAGGTGTGGTAATTGGTCGCATTGTCAACCGTGAACAACACCCAAATGCTGATAAATTAAGTCTTTGCCAAGTTGATATTGGTACGGGTGAAAATTTACAGATTGTCTGCGGTGCTAGTAATGCTCGTGCAGATATACTTGTTCCAGTGGCAACTGTCGGTACTTTTTTACCAAATATCGATTTAAGAATTAAACCCGCTAAGTTGCGGGGTGTTGCTTCTAATGGGATGATTTGTTCGTTAAAGGAACTCGGTTTACCTACCGATGTTGATGGAATTCACATTTTTACCCAGGAGAATCTGCAATTGGGTAGGGATGTCCGTCCATTGTTGGGTTTGGATGATGTGGTTTTGGATGTGACTGCCACTGCAAACCGTGCTGATGCCTTGAGTATGGTGGGGATTGCACGGGAGGTTGCTGCATTAACTGGTGGAAAATTATCAATTCCCGATACCAAGACAATTAGTGCAAGCAAAGCAACAGGGAATTTAAGTTTAGAGATATTAAATTTAAAAATCGAAGAAGCAAAAGCTTGTCCAACTTATTTCGGTACGGTGGTGGAGAATGTCAAAATTGCACCATCTCCCGAATGGTTGCAGCAGCGATTAAGCTCTGCGGGAACTCGTCCCATTAATAATGTTGTGGATATCACTAATTATGTGTTGTTAGAATGGGGACAACCACTTCACGCTTTCGACCGAGACAGATTACAAGCAATTGGTGGCAAGGATAATATTACCATTGGGGTACGCTTTGCTAATGCTGGGGAAACCCTGAAAACCCTGGATGGGCAAACCCGGAATTTGGCGACACAGAATTTACTCATTACCTGCAATGATAAACCAATTGCGTTAGCTGGTGTTATGGGTGGGGGAGAAAGTGAAGTTCACGAAGGTACGCAAAACCTGGTTTTAGAAGCAGCTTTGTTTGATAATGTGGCGATTCGTCGTTCTTCCCGTAGTGTTGGCTTACGTAGTGAATCTTCGTCACGTTACGAACGGGGGGTAAATTTTGCGGGTTTAGAAATTGCTTGCGATCGCGCTCTCAATTTATTGGTGGAACTCGCTGGTGCTACAATAGTTTCTCAAGAGAATGCCGATACTCGTCCCGACTCTTCTACTTGGAGCAATTCAGTAAAATTACGGTTAAAGCGTGTCAATGAAATACTTGGTCCGGTGCGTTTAGGTGATGACGATGCTGGGGAACTCCAAGCTGTTGATGTGGAACGCACTCTCACGGCTTTAGGATGTACATTAACACCTAGTGGTGATAAAAAAAGTTGGACTGTTGTTGTTCCTCCCTATCGTTACCGGGATTTAGAGCGGGAAATTGATTTAATTGAAGAAATTGCCCGTCTTTACGGTTACGATCGCTTTTGTGATACCCTTCCAGAAACAGCAGAAGCTGGTTATTTCCCCTTTGAACAAGAAGTGACTCGCAAATTACGCTATGTCATGCGTGGTGCTGGGTTAACTGAGTTAATCCATTATTCTTTGGTAAAACCGGGGGAAGACCGTCAGGTAGTATTGAGTAATCCCTTACTGGCAGAATATTCAGCTTTACGAACCGATTTAATTGCAGGTTTGATTGACGCTTTCCAATACAACCTCGAACAAGGGAATGGTGCTTTAAACGGGTTTGAAATTGGACGAATTTTTTGGCAAGAAGAGGTCGGTTTGCAAGAAGCCGATGCGATCGCTGGTATTATGGGGGGAGATAGAACCGTTGGTAAGTGGTCCCGTGGTGGCAAAGACCAGCCCATGACTTGGTTTGAAGCTAAGGGCATTTTAGAAAATGTATTTGGGCAAATGGGTTTGCAAGTCGAATATCAACCCGATTGTCGTGATTCATACTTACATCCTGGACGTACTGCTTCGTTATGGATAGGTGGTACTCGACTCGGTACGTTTGGACAGTTGCACCCACAACTACGTAATGATAAGGGTTTACCAGATTCAACCTACGTATTTCAACTAGATTTAGATGTGTTGATAGATTCTTTAGATAGGGACGAAATCCAAACTCCGGCATTTAAAGCATATTCAACCTATCCAGCAAGCGATCGCGATATTGCCTTTTTTGCACCTGTAAAAGTCAGTGTTGCGGAGATTGAACGGGTAATAAATAAAGCTGCGAAAGAGTTATTGGAATCGGTAGAATTATTTGACGAGTATCAAGGGGAAAATGTACCCCAAGGGCAACGCAGTTTAGCGTTTCGTTTGGTATATCGAGCAAGTGACAAAACCCTTACTGATAGCGAAGTTGAACCAGTACATCAAAAAGTCCGGGAAGCACTGGTGGAGAAATTTGGTGTAAGTTTAAGGAGTTAGGAATTGGGAATTTATTTTATAATTCCTAATTAAAACTCGCAATTCCCAACTCAGAACTTAGGGAACACCAAAAATAAATTCTCCATAATTGTAGGGGTGGGGTCTCCCCACCCTTTGCGTGATAGTGTTGGTAAGTATATGATTTGAATATTTTATTTTCTCAATACGGTTCAGTTAAGACTAAACTATTCAATATTTTAAACCGCCATAGACACGGAGTGGCTACTTAGCCCTTAC
>NZ_NTFS01000659.1 GCF_002289455.1 Brunnivagina elsteri CCALA 953 | reverse complement strand
ATGCCGAAGGCAGAGAGGGGTAAAAATATTGGTGATTTCAAACAATATTAATTACCCCTCCAACCTCCCCTTGCAAAGGGGAGGCTAAATAAAAAACTAAAAAGCTAAGATTCTTATTCTTAATTAAGCCTCTCCCCCTGCCAAGGCAGGGCTGTTTCGTTCCCTTTTAAACAGGATTTGTCAAGATAGTTAGCGATAAGCATCTAAGTAAGTGTGACGATTAAATTAACTTTTAAGCACTCACGTAGCCGTAATTTTGTTCGTTTTCTCGACACGCTGGTAACAAAATAACCAGTGTTAAATTGCTAGAACCCTTGATTTTTAAAGTGTTTTAGGGGATGAATCAGCCCTGCCCTGCCAAGGGGAGAGGTTTGGAGAGCGGTTCTATATTTATTAAACACCTGCCATCAAAATTTCTTGCGCTCTATTAGTATTTGCACGGACATTATCAGCAGAAATACGTAACTCATCCAATTCAGCATCAGTCAAATTCAACTCAACAATCTTCTCGATTCCAGCACAGCCAAGACGACAGGGAACCCCAATAAACACATCATTCAACCCATATTCACCTTGCATTAATGCTGCTGCTGGTAACATTCGCGACTGATTATGCAAAATTGATTCCACCATCACGCAAGCTGCCGAAGCTGGAGCAAAAAATGCCCCTCCAGTTTGCATTAACTCTACAATCTCTGCACCACCGTTGCGAGTGCGTTTTACCAATCTTTCTATTGTTTCCCCATCCAATAACTCCGTGATTGGTACACCATTAACTGTAGAATAGCGCGGTAAAGGCACCATCAAATCGCCATGACTGCCCATTACCATCGCTTTCACGTCTTTTGGTGCAACCCCCAATTCCAAAGCAATAAAGGTTTCAAACCGGGCAGAATCTAATACCCCAGCCATACCCATAATTCTCTCTCTGGGTAAACCTGTCGCTTGCCAAGCCAAATATGTCATTACATCTAATGGATTGGTAACAATGATAAAAATTGCTTCTGGGGAATATTGAATCGCATTTTTTGCAGCTTCGACAACAATCTTCGCATTCGTCAATAGTAAATCATCGCGACTCATTCCTGGTTTGCGGGGAAAACCTGCTGTAATGACGACAATTTCCGAACCAGATGTATCAGCATAATTATTTGTACCAATAATCTTGCGATCGTGCATTTCGATTCCTCTTGCTTCGATCAAATCCAGGGCTAATCCCTGGGGCATTCCGGGTACGATATCGAGTAATACCACATCCGCGAGGTTTTTCTCAACGATGCGTTGGGCAAGGGTACTACCGACTCTACCAGCACCAATGACAGTAACGTGAGACGAATTACAAATTGGTAAGGAAGGGGAATAAGACATGATATAAATTCCTCCGTATATGGGGCATTGGAATTAGGAATGTAGAGACGCGATATATCGCGTCTCTAAGGGATTTATAAGTTAGGAGTTAGAAGTTCATAACACAATAATATTTCTATTTCTTCCCTAATTCTTCTTCCTTTATCTCTATTTCCAATACCCAATGCCCAATTACCTAACTAAAAGCTTCAAGTTGATCTAAACGCAGCCAGATATTTGGTGTTGGTACTTTTCCGAACTTGACAAAAGCATAATCACCTTTAAGATCGACAATTTCACCCTGACTTTCAAACAAGTAGGAAGGAAAACGGGTATCGCTAGCTTGTGCTTCTAGGCTGTTTTCCAACTTTTCGCGAACAACGCGAACCATATCACCTTTCTTGACTGCCATAAGTTTCCCTTTTGAGCTTGTATATTGTTTCTTCCCGGATTTTAGCTTGTGACAAGTCTCCATTGCTCTGGGATTTTGAATAGTGACAATGCTGTTAAGCAATTGTTAAGAACTATTGAGAAAGAAAATTTAAGTTAAATTTTGAGCTATCGACAAATCTCTATACCTGATATTTTCCCACGATTCGACTATCGCGATATGCTTACAGCAAGATTTCGCCGCTTATGGCAATAATCCCAACATTTAATTTTTACCTTGGGTTTCGCGATCGCAACATCCAAGCAAGGTTCAAGAAACCTGGTTTCTCCCACGATCGAATGTTTGATGTAACGACAAATTTTGATTGGGTAGAGTCTAGGCTGTTGACTTTGTACCTTTTTGGGGGTTAGATTTTCATACAATATCTGTGATATGACTTGTTCCTTGTCTCC
>NZ_NTFS01000658.1 GCF_002289455.1 Brunnivagina elsteri CCALA 953 | reverse complement strand
GTAATAGACAGAGATGCTTCATTGCGCTTCGCTCCATTCAGCATGACAATTGGGCACTTTTTTACTTGGAACACTCTTAGTGAAGCTAAAATAGCCCGTTCATCATCCAAAAGACTAGAGATTGTGACAGTAAGGAATAGTTACACATCTCTCTTGCTAATTTAGGAATGTATGGTTAGAACTTAGGACAAAATGTCAATATATAGGTAAGGAATGGGGTATTGAGCATTGGGCATTGATTAATTTATAAAGAGGTCATATGTCGTGTTTCTAGATTCCCAAACCTCAAGGACTTGATACGACGCGATGTACACTAAGAACGGGTTAAGAATATACTTTCAAATACCTTAAAAGTTTTTAGATGCTACCCTACCCTTCGGGAACGCCAAAGGCGAACGAGGGAACGGGAAGTCTTTCGCCTACCTTCGTCAGCATGACAAAGGTTTATATTCTATCCGTTTTGAGTATATCGTGTTTCTAGATTCCTAATTCCCAAATCCAAAAGACGCGATGTATCGTGTTTCTAGATTCTCAATTCCCAAATCCTCAAGACGTGATGTATCGTGTTTCTAGATTCCTAATTCTCAAATCCAAAAGATGCGATGTATCGTGTCTCTACATTCTTAAATCCTAATTAAATTAAAATTCCCATGTCTTCCAATCCCCAAAATCTCAGTGGTAGCGAAATTCGCCAAAAATTCCTCGACTTCTTTGCACAACATGGACACCAAATTTTACCAAGTGCTTCCCTCGTGCCAGAAGACCCTACGGTATTACTGACGATCGCGGGGATGCTACCATTTAAACCGATATTCTTAGGACAACGCACCCCAGAATTTAAACGAGCAACCACATCACAAAAATGTATTCGTACCAACGATATTGAAAATGTTGGTGTGACTAAGCGTCACCACACTTTCTTCGAGATGTTGGGTAACTTCAGCTTTGGAGATTATTTTAAAGAACAAGCGATCGCATGGGGTTGGGAAATCTCTACCCAAGTCTTTAACCTTCCCAAAGAGCGTTTGGTAGTTAGTGTATTTGAAGACGACGACGAAGCCTTTGCAATTTGGCGCGATAAAATAGGTGTTACCGAAAAGCGCATTCAACGCATGGGTAAAAAAGATAACTTCTGGGAATCGGGAGCTACTGGTCCTTGTGGTCCCTGTTCCGAGATATACTACGACTTTCACCCGGAATTAGGCGATGAGAATATCGATTTAGAAGATGATACCCGGTTTATTGAGTTTTATAACCTGGTGTTCATGCAATACAACAAAGACATAGAAGGGAATTTAACACCACTTGCAAATCAAAATATAGATACGGGTTTGGGTTTAGAGAGAATGGCACAAATTCTCCAACAAGTTCCCAACAACTACGAAACTGATTTAATATTCCCCATTATTCAAACTACCGCAAATATCGCAGGGATTGACTACGTTAAAGCAGACGAGAAAACCAAAATATCTTTAAAAGTGATTGGCGATCATATTCGTGCTGTAGTCCACATGATAGCCGATGAAATCCGCGCTTCCAACACTGGACGCGGTTACATTTTGCGTCGTTTGATTCGTCGTGTCGTCCGTCATGGTAGATTAATTGGGATTTCTGGGGAATTTACAACCCAAGTTGCCGAAACCGCAATTTTACTGTCAGAATCTGCCTATCCTGGGGTTCGCAAACGGGAAAATGCCATCAAAGCCGAATTACAGCGCGAAGAAACCAACTTCCTGAAGACATTGGAACGGGGTGAAAAATTACTCGAAGACATCATTAATAAAGCCAAACAGGAAAATCAAACCACAATTAGCGGTATTGATGTCTTCAAACTCTACGACACATACGGTTTTCCCCAGGAACTCACTGCCGAAATTGCCACAGAAAACGGCTTAAACATCGATGAAGCTGGCTTTGCTGCCGAAATGGAAAAACAGAAGCAAATGGGAAGAGATGCCCACGAAACCATCGATTTGACGGTACAGGGAAGCATCGACAAATTAGCCGCACAGATTACAGTTACAGATTTCGTTGGTTATACCGAAGCGATCGCATCTACCAAAGTCGAAGCAATTTTAGTTAATGGTGTTGCCGAAGAAGAAGCCGAAGTCGGAACAGAAATTCAAATCCTCCTCGAAAAAACCCCCTTCTACGCTGAATCTGGGGGACAAATCGGGGATAGGGGTTATAT
>NZ_NTFS01000657.1 GCF_002289455.1 Brunnivagina elsteri CCALA 953 | reverse complement strand
TATTTGAAGAGTTAATTTTAAATGTTGAGTTAATTATTTTGTTGTTTAAATAATTTCTGTTTTCTTCATATCATGTGTTGGGTTACGCAAAGCCTTCACCCAACCTACGGGAGATTGCGATAAGCGTTCGCTTTTAGCGTTCCCGCAGGGTAGCTTAACGCCAAAGGCATATCGCACTACAAATATAACTCGTGCGTCTTCACCCAACCTACTACTAATTGTTTTATAAGCATATATTTTACAAAAAATAAAGCTAAATAAAATCATCGTCGGTTTGAGCTTGAAGAATTGTCGCTTTTAAATTTGCCCAGTCGATTTGGGAAACTGCGCGATCGCACAACAAATGACCTTGGGATAGGTGTAGTATCTTACCATTTTGCTGGTTGGGATGGGAATAAAATTCTTTCAGCAGTTCTAATTGGTGGTTTACCATGACAACTGTCAGATTTTGGATTTTGGTTAGCTGGGATAATGTTTGCATGAGAAGTTGCGAATAACCAATATCCAGTGCTGCTGTGGGTTCATCAAGTAGTAAAACTTGGGGTTGGATGACTAAAGCTCGTGCGATCGCAACTATTTGTCTTTGCCCTAATGAAAGCTGTAGTTCGGTTCTTCCTAACCAATCATCGGATATTTGCAGTTGTTCAATCGATTGATTTACCCGTTGTTGAATTTCCGGTTTGGGCAATCCTCGCAGTACTAGAGGATAGAAGAGGGCATCTTTGACGCTCATTCCTAGTAGTTTTGGCTCCTGGGGAACCAGAACAATCGAGTTGCGTAATTGGAATACGGGAATTTGGCTGTAGTCTTGATTTTGGAAATAAATTTTGCCGCTTGTAGGTTCGCACAAACGGTTAAGCGATCGCAATAAAAATGTTTTACCTGCACCTGTCGCTCCTACAATTATATTGCAGGAGCCGGGAAACACTTCAAAGGAAATATCTTGTAATATCGAGTAGCCGGGAATGTTTTTGGCTTTGACGTTTAGCTTGGCTGATATACTGACTTGTTCGAGCCGAATTAAAGCCGTATTTTTATTGTTATCTATTTTATTAGTATCTCTTACGTCCAAGCTTAAACTCCCAAAGCTGTAACTATTGTCCATCCATCAACTAATAGCAGCAGCATTGTAAATCCCAGTAAAATCACATACATCCAAGGTTGTGCAAGGGGATAAACATTTCTAGTATCAATACCAGTTTTTTCCTCTACCAGTCTAACGAAACGGGAAAATCCCACAATTCGCATGGGTAGTAAATATGCTTGCCCTTCGTTGCTGAGGAAGTAATAAACTAAACCACCTTGTCCTGTAGTACGGGGTTTGAATTCTTTGACGTTAACCCAAGGTAAAGTCCAACCTTTGCGAAAAAAACGCGGAACCCATTTTGGATAAGAAACCTTTATTTCTTGGTCATCTACAATTACTCTTTCGCATAATACTGCATATAAGGCAATAAAACCTATTATTATCCCTACCCAAAGTAGGGATGGTGGTGTTGGTGCTTGGGTTGCTGCTGCCAGGAAGGGTAGGGGAACTGTGAGTGCCAGATATAAAGACAGTAGGGTAATCCGAATTAGGGGGGAGAGACGAAATATTGTGGCTGTCATGGTTAATGGATAATTGTTTGCGATCGCATTTCAAAATATTGCTCTATCTAATCTATATATTAACGGCTCACTAGGAATACATTTTCCACCACTGCAAAGCCTCCAATTAATTACATACAGTGGAATATTTCGTATCAAAATAGACGCGATTGGGTCAGTGGTAATTATCTTTGCAGATAAATTAAATAGATTTACAGCAGTTCCTAAGGGAACACCAAGAAATAAATCCTCCAATATTGTAGGGGTGGGGTGAGTCCACTTGGCGGTGTCGGTTTCCGTCCCGTCAAAGTGGCGTTGGCGAAGCCTGCGCTTTGCGCTTACCTGAAAGGTCTCCCCACCCTACGTATGATAGGGTTGGTAAATATATGATTTGGAGGTTTTATTTTCTGGAATTCCCTAAGGAACGCGGATTAAATAAAGTGCAAAAGTCTCAAAAGTAGGGTGTGTTAGCGCAGCGTAACGCACCATTCCAAATCAAATCGAAAGTTGTAGGTTATTAAATCCTCATTCCTAAGAGGATGTTTGAAAAGTACCCCGAAATGTCATGCTGAGGCACGTTCGCGTAGCGTGTCCCCTTGGGACTCAGCA
>NZ_NTFS01000656.1 GCF_002289455.1 Brunnivagina elsteri CCALA 953 | reverse complement strand
TTATAATTGTGCTACTGAACACGACAGAACACCCAATTTTCCAATAGCATCTTGTACAAATTTTGAGTTGAACTGCGTTATATCCCACCTAATCTAAGAGAGATTGCAATTTTATTGTATTCAAAATCTCTTTACTTTACACACAAATATCGATACAACTAATTAATTATTCTATTTCTGTTTTCTATGATTCGTTGCCAAAATATCTTTCGGAAGTTGGATAAAACTAGAAATAAACCTCAATATAATGAATTTCTATCTACAGTTATCCTATAATTACCCTAGAAAATGTGAAATCGGCTAAATCTAATTATCATGACAACACTTATAGACTATTACCAACAAATAAAAGAAAAACTGAAATCTCAAGTCGAAAATAATCAAATACCGGAAATAATAGTCAAAATTATCCAAACAGAAATTAATCAAATTATAGATATCAATAGCGAGTATATTCAAACATTGACACCACCTCAAGCAAGACTTGCAAGAGTCATGCTACAGTCAATCAGCCAATATACAAGTGTTTTATTATTAGTCAAACAACAAGATAATTTAAATATATCAGTAAACAATCAACAAACAACATTAAATGAACTAACATCAAGCCTAGTAAAACCCATTTATAACGTAATTCAAACCCAACAAAAATTACAAGATTTAGCATCACCAAGTTATTACAAACAAACCATAATTCAAACATTCCAAAAAAGTCGAGAAATATTCAGTAGTTTGCTAGCTGGTGGATTAGCAGGAGTTATTGAAGGTGGTTGGTATTGGGGACTTATTGGAGCCATAATTGGAGGTGTTACAGGAGGTACTATATCCCAAATTATCAAACAAAAACCATCTCTGGAAACTGTAAGTATTAAGACTTTACAACAACCCGAACAGCAAGCAAAAATCACTATCAATATAAATAAATTACTCGACTATCTTTATCAATCATTCCAATCAATTGAACTTACAGTTGCAGCACAAAAGCAAAGTATAGAAAAAACATCAAAACCGGGTTTAGAAAATAATCTTGATTTATTAGAATACTTACAAGATTTAATGGCAGATGCACTCGATGAGAATACAGAATTACCAATTACTGTACGTCGTCGGATTGAGCAAGCAGCAACGATTTTGAGACATTATGGAATCGAAGCACGGGTTTATCAATCTAGGGAAGAACAAGACTTAATGTTCTACTTTGAACCCAGCTTAAATCCAGAAATAACTGATTATATAACCCTCAAACATGCTTTAGTAAAAGATAATCAAATTCTCTTACCTGGTAGTGTGATCGAACCAGTCTCATCAAACTAACAAACATCTCAATCTTTAGTTAAAATATTAATATTCAATATACAAATCAAATGCAAGAATACCACAACATCAAAATAATCGGCTTTGATTTAGGACATGGAGAAACAGCACTCACATGGGTAAATGCTAACAACCAAGAAACAACACCACAAAGCTTATTAATCAATAATCGTAAAAGTCAAATAACTGCGATCGCACACCATCCGAAACGCGGTATAGTCATTGGTGACATCGCGTTTCAAATGTCTGATGCCAGTACTTTTGATATCGCTTTTAAAAATCGAAAATTTGACGATAAGGGTTATCAAAAAATAATTACAGAATTTGTTAATGCTATTTATCAACATTTAATTGCTACTACTCAAATTAATTATGAAGATATCAACTACTTTTTTGTTGGTTGCCCTTCTGGATGGTGGCAAGAAGAAATCGCAATTTATCAACAAATTTTAGCCGCATCTTTACCAAATACAATTGTCGTTAAAGAATCCCGTGCAGCATTAATGCACGCTAAAGAAAGCAGTATTTTTACAATTCAAGAACTGCAAAAATCAGTATTAGTAATTGATATTGGTTCCTCAACAACTGACTATACTTTAGTTAAAGGAATGGCAGATACACCAATTGATTTTGGACACGATTTAGGTGCATCACTTATTGATAAGGAAATCCTTAAAAACACTTTAGAAATTCACCGTCAATACCGTCAAGGAAAAGAAGAAATTATTCAACTTGCAGAATATCTCAATGAAAATGAAATTTTGCAGATTGAAGAAATTACACAGCTAGAAGATATATTTAAACAAACACCTTTATATAAAAATCGTTGTGAACTTCGCTGTCGGAAAGCCAAGGAAGAATATTTTAACTTTTATGATTTACATGAAAAT
>NZ_NTFS01000655.1 GCF_002289455.1 Brunnivagina elsteri CCALA 953 | reverse complement strand
AATAAACCAACCTTCGATTAAAAGGTGCAGTCATTAAGCGTTCCCAAACAATAGGTAAAGTTTGTAACCAAATTCGCGAAGGATATTCGGTTTCGCGGACAACCCAAGCTGGACGCAGAAAGCAGGATTGGAGATAACGACAAGCTTCGTCTAATTGTTCGCGGGTGTTCCGATATACCAAAAACACAGTTGCTACGTGGATGGGAACAGCACCTTCATAAAGTTCTTCTTGTGCAGCAACAGATTTTTTGATATTGAGTAGAGATTTTACGTCAACAGAGTTTTTGTCTTGGGCAAGTACAGCAGATGTATTCGCTTGTTTTGTAAGACGCTGCATATTAGTTTTCACCAACGTCTCATTAGCTCGCATCAACTGGCAGTAAATCTCAGTATCATAGACTCTTTCCCTAGATAAAACCTCCCATAAATAACGCATTTGTCGTTCCTTATCCACCCAACCACCGGGTTTATCGGCAAAAGTTAGGGCAGCAATGTATTTTTCTTGGAGATGCACCCAACGTCTATCTGCGACGGGGATAGATGATTCTGACTCCATGAGCAAAGATGCGGGGGAGACATCTGAGTAAATTTCCTCACGTAGTCCATTTTCGTCGAGGGTCAAAAGTTGGGGAATTGGTCGAGGTGGTGTGTTGTTAAATCGCTGCCATAGTTGTTCCCAAAGCTGTTCGGAAGTTAAAGGGCGGATATCTAGCCCCATTTTGTTTGATAGTAATTGCTCCCATAATTGGAATCCGTCGGTAAAAGCTGAGTGTAAAAGTCGTTCGATGGCGATGAATTGAAGTTCGTTAATTTCTCCTGTAAATGATTTCCAGGAACGCTCTAATTTCGAGAGGATTTTTTCAATCGCATCGTTCGTTCCCGTACTCGAAGTTTCAATTGTGTATGTGCAATAAAGACGTAATATTTTTGGTTTACGAACTCCTTGAATTGTTAGTTGTTGTGTTCTACATCGTTCTCCCATCAAGAGATATTGCAGTTCTTTATTAGGAGCAATATCGCTCAAATCTTTGAGTTGCTGTTGTCTCAAATTATCGTTGGTAAACGAACTAAGATGGATTGTTAAACGTTCTCCATCGGGTAAATCTTTCAATCCAGATTCAATCGCATCAAACACCGGATCAATTTGTTCGCTACGTAATGTTGAATGAATACCCGCACATTCAAACCCAAATTGAATTAGGAAATTATCAACACCTTTACGCAGAAGATAAGCACCAATCGAGCGTCCTTGGAGATTTATTTGCAACATTGTAAAAGGAGCAAATGCATCTTCAAGAGGTGTTAGGGAAAGTTTCATAGAGGCAGTGGGCAGTTGGCAGTGGATAAGAGAAAATAAAAGTGTTACTAGAGGAAAAAAAATGAAAAATAATGCAATCCGTTCGTATCGTGATTTACAAGTTTGGCAAAAAGGTATGGATATTGCTGAGTTATGCTACGTAATTACAAAGAGTTTTCCCAAAGATGAAACATATGGAATGATTTCACAAATTCGACGTGCATCAGTTTCCATACCTGCCAATATTGCAGAAGGCTATGGAAGAGATTCTCAAGGAGAATATGTTCATTTTCTCAAAATATCTCAGGGTTCCTTAAAAGAATTAGAAACTCATATTATTTTGAGTATGCGAGTTAATTTGATAACCTCAGAGTCCGCTAATCCAATACTAGAAGAATGTGATTCTCTTGGTAAAATGTTACGCTCGTTAATCCGTTCTATACAAGCATCAATTTAATCACCTCCCTTTCTTTTTTTCTCACTACTCCCGACTGCCTCATACAAGCATCGAACTCGTGTCCAATTAGGGGTAGTAACAAATTTGGATAAAATGCGCCAACTACCATTAGCCGTGAGAATCCACCATGTTGCTATTCCCCAAGCAGCTGTACTACAAGTCCAAATCCAATTAAGTCGAAATAAACCATGTATCAAGTAATAAGAAAGTCCACAAATTATCGCCCAAGGAATTAATTGGTCAGCAGGGAATGGTCCGATATTGGGTTGCTTTCCAAGAGTCACATTAACTTTGCGATATTTTGATTTTTCCTCCATACAATTGAGATAAAACTTTATTAATTCTTCTACCACTGCCCACTGCCTACTGCCTACTGCCTACTGCCCCCCTCCTCCAATAATCAAATTTGCCAGAATATCACCCATCGTCACCGCAATTAAAATAATCATTGGTGTTCGAGCTAAATT
>NZ_NTFS01000654.1 GCF_002289455.1 Brunnivagina elsteri CCALA 953 | reverse complement strand
TGTATATAGTTATGACTCATTGAAGTAAAGCAAATTTTATTTAATCGATTAAGCATCCACTTTAAAAACAAGGCTGCATTCAAACTGACTTAATAGTTATGTAGTCGTTGTCTGCTATCGAAACTTTACAGATTTTTGCTGTTAAAAAACATCGAAACAAACAAACGTAAAACAATCTAAGGAGAAAATGGCTAGAAACGAAAACTCAGCCGCCCTCAAAATCATTCCGTTGGGCGGTTTGCACGAAATTGGTAAAAATACTTGCGTATTCGAGTATGAAGATGAAATCATTTTATTAGACGCAGGTTTAGCATTTCCCACAGATGGGATGCACGGGGTAAATATAGTGCTTCCTGACATGAACTATGTACGGGAAAATCGTCATAAAATTAAGGGAATGATTGTCACCCATGGACACGAAGACCATATTGGCGGAATTGCATTTCACCTCAAGCAGTTTGAAATCCCCGTTATTTACGGTCCTCGCCTAGCAATGGCAATGTTGGAAGGTAAATTAGAAGAAGCAGGAGTACGGGATAGAACAGAATTGCGTTCTGTTGTACCTCGCGATGTGGTACGGATTGGCAAAAATTTCTTGGTAGAATACATTCGTAATACCCATTCGATTGCGGATAGTTTTACAGTAGCAATTCATACTCCAATTGGTATCGTAATCCACACTGGGGATTTTAAATTTGACCATACTCCCGTAGATGGGGAGCGCTTCGACATTCAACGTTTGGCAGAACATGGCGAAAAAGGTGTATTGTGCCTTCTTAGCGACTCTACAAACTCTGAACTTCCCGGCTTTACACCATCCGAACGTTCCGTATACCCGAACCTCGACCGAGTCATAAGTCAAGCTAAAGGTCGCCTATTTATCACCACCTTTGCTTCTAGCGTCCACCGCATCAACATGATTTTGGAATTGGCGCAAAAGCATAACCGTGTTGTCAGTGTAGTCGGGCGCTCTATGCTCAACTTAATTGCTCACGCACGCAATCTTGGTTATATTAAATGTCCCGATAACCTTTTACAGCCGCTTAATGCCATCCGTAACCTTCCCCCTGAAAGTGTGCTGATTTTGACAACTGGTTCCCAAGGTGAACCAATGTCGGCAATGACGCGGATTGCTAATAAAGAACACCAACATATCAAGATTCGCGAAGGCGATACAGTTGTATTCTCAGCTAACCCCATCCCTGGAAATACCATTGCAGTTGTTAACACCATTGATAAATTGATGATGCAAGGGGCAAACGTCGTTTATGGACGAGACAAAGGTATTCACGTTTCCGGACATGGTTGCCAAGAAGACCAAAAATTAATGCTGGCACTAACTCGACCTAAGTTTTTTGTTCCCTTTCACGGAGAACACCGAATGTTGGTAAAACACTCACAAACAGCTCAGAGCATGGGTGTTCCTCCAGAAAATATGGTAATTCTTAATAACGGTGACGTTATTGAATTGACACAACAATCGATTCGCGTCATCGGTAAAGTTGCATCAGGTTTGGAGTTAGTTGATACGTCTGGTTCAGGGATGGTGAGTGCGAAAGTGTTACAAGAACGTCAAAAAATGGCAGAAGAAGGGCTTGTTACAGTTGCAGCCGCGATCGGTTGGGAAGGCAAACTATTAGCCAAACCTGAAATACACCTGCGTGGTGTAGTCACCTCAATAGAGAAACCTTTATTACAAAAGTGGGTACAACAGCGAATAGAAGAAATTCTAAGTGTGCGCTGGACAGAGTTTGCAGAGAGCTTTGACGGAAAACTTGAGGTAGACTGGGGTGGTTTGCAAGGTCTAATTGAAAGAGATTTAGCCCGTTCTTTAAGGAAAGAGTTGCACTGTCAGCCAACAGTAACCTTATTGATGCAAGTTCCAGAGGAAAATGCTGTTGTCAAGGTTGGAACATCAACACCCTTAACAACGACAGCTTCCACTGATGGAAGAAGAAGACGTACTCGAACTGCTGCGCAAGTTGCTTCTTAGAGCTTGCTGATAAACAAAAAAGGTTGAAAGTCTGAATCAAGCTTTATAGAGCAAGAGCAAACTTAGATTAGTATATCGGTACATTGTTAAATCGCAAGTCCCTTGAGTTCTAATTCTGAAGAAACACATTCAGTAGGTATTAAATAGCGGTAAGTATACTAAAAACGGGTTACAACTATACTTTTAGATTGCGTAAAAATCTTAAAGATGCTTCCTTCGTCAGCATGACAAAAGTTCAGTTTTTACCCGTG
>NZ_NTFS01000653.1 GCF_002289455.1 Brunnivagina elsteri CCALA 953 | reverse complement strand
TCTGAAAATAAGTAATTCACACGGTATTGTAGGGCAGGGGAAACCCGAACCCTACGACTAACCTAAATTCAAACGAAAAAATAAGACTAGATTTTTCTATAAAGAATGAAACAGCCCTGCTACAGGAATTTGGGATAATCTATTTCTAGATGTTCCCTTCTCTCTGTACTTAGAAAATAAATACTTGTAAAATAAATCTAAAGCCTCACGCTTCTTGTCGAAACCCCGTTTATTTCGTTCTCATGCCTGATTTATAAACATCCTCCAAAGTAAAGAATCTTGTAAGTGATTGACAATTTGCCAGCCAGCGTTAACTATTAACTATTAACTTATGACTTACTAACTACTAGCCATTGACAATTGGCTCTTAAAGCGTATGAACTGGTGGCATCGATTAAAGAAAAATTCCTTGGCAAAATTTGGGGCAATATTGTTATTAGTTTTCTACACAGCAGTAATTGCGGCTGATTTCGTTTCCCCTTACAATCCTTACGAAGCACAAACAAACGGTTCCCTACTTCCACCAACTAGAATACGTTGGGCAGACCAATCTGGCAAATTCATCGGTCCCCATGTTTATCCGACAACACAAGGAAAAAC
Organism: Brunnivagina elsteri CCALA 953; assembly: GCF_002289455.1. Lineage (GTDB taxonomy): Bacteria > Cyanobacteriota > Cyanobacteriia > Cyanobacteriales > Nostocaceae > Brunnivagina > Brunnivagina elsteri. The sequence continues at coordinate 1,652 of NZ_NTFS01000653.1, read as the reverse complement.
TGACTTAAAAACAGGCGATCGCCAAATTATCGTAGACTACACAAAACCTTCACCGATTAGACTCTTTGTCCAAGGTTCAGAATATCGCTTGTTTGAACTCAAAGCTCCATTACCGCCAAAATGGGAAGAAACAGAAATATTCTCCGGAATTCCCCTCAAATTACATCTTTTTGGCACCACTGGCGAAGGTAAAATAAATATTCTTGGTACTGATGACCAAGCCCGCGATCAATTCAGCCGTCTACTATATGGCGGTCGTATTAGCTTATTTATTGGTATTATTGGTGTCGCCATATCCTTCCCTCTCGGTATGATTGTTGGGGGAATTTCTGGCTATTTTGCAGGCTGGACGGATAGCGCAATCATGAGAGTTGTAGAAGTCATCATGACAATTCCTAGTATCTACTTACTACTGGCATTAGCGGCTGTATTACCCCCCAATCTCAGCAGTACCGAGCGCTTTTTACTGATCGTAGTCATTACCTCATTTATCCGTTGGGCTGGTTTAGCGCGGGTTATTCGTGGACAAGTACTGTCTATCAAAGAACGGGAATTTATCCAAGCCGCAAAAGCAATGGGAGGTACGCCTTTATATATCATCATTCGTCATGTTTTGCCCCAAACTGCAACTTACATTATTATCGCTGCAACCCTATCAATTCCTGGCTTTATTGAAGCGGAAGCGGTACTTAGCGTCATTGGTCTTGGGATTCAACAACCAGACCCATCTTGGGGTAATATGCTCTCAATCGCAACCAATGCTTCTATCTTGGTATTGCAACCTTGGTTAATAATTCCTCCAGCATCGTTAATTATTTTGACGGTGTTAGCGTTCAACTTACTCGGAGATGGATTGCGTGACGCTCTCGACCCCCGCAGTATGCAAAGATAAAGTTTGGGCATTGGGCATTGGAAGATGAGTTTTTGTCTCCTTGGTTGATGCGATCGCACTTTTAATGGGAAGCATCTCACTTTCGTAAAAACACCGCTGTCATTCTGAGCGAAGCGAAGAATCTCGACTTGCCGTATGTTTTTGAGACGCTCCCCTTTTAATGAAACGATAATTTGGTGCGATCGTATTTTCTATTAGCATAAAATAAACCCGAAACCCTACACAATTAAAGTGTCGATTAACAAATTAAATGTCGTTATACAAAAAAGTAACATTATGGCAAGAGTTTATTGTCAAAACCTATAAAGAAGGCAATAAAAGTTGTAGAAAAATGACTCCTTTCCCAATTCCGGCTGATTGGCTACAAGGAGAATGCCCACATTGTTGTTTGAGTTTTACAAAAATGGCGAAGCGTCAGAAGTCTGGTTAGGGAATGCGATCGCACTCCAAGATTATTCCTACTATTGATGTAGTGTCAGCGTCATATCTCCAGATTCGGCATTAAATGTATAATTGCTGAATAGTTCGTATATTTACTGGTTAAAACTATTAAATGATTACCGTTACACCAGAAGAAATTACTCAGTTTCGCAGCCAATTGGCAGATAATGCAGAGGCTTTAGCAGCTTTGGATACCATAGAAGAGTGTGAAGGTTACGTTGAAGATGCTGTACCACTGCTGGTTATGCGGGAAACTGCACGGGAAGCAGACAGAAGTTTAAACGATTGGCTAGAAAAATGTCGCCAGTTCATCTGTCAA
>NZ_NTFS01000652.1 GCF_002289455.1 Brunnivagina elsteri CCALA 953 | reverse complement strand
AAGCTACTTGAGTACATTTACCTCATCTCTTAGTTTGATTTTTCTACATTATAAAAGATACCAAATGGGTTCTATAAGCTGTTCCGCATTTAAATCATATAATCTAAATTATTATAATTATTGTGAGGTGGGCATCCCTGCCTGCCCTAATATATGATTTAGGTGCTTTTTAGCTTATTTCATTTTATTTTCAACTCAACTCCTAATATCAAATCCGGGTAAATGCACATAGTAAAAATATACCGTAACCCTTGTAATTTAAGATTTCGTTTCTGCGGCAACTGTGTTTAATCAAGTGGATATGACATAACTCCTACAAAAGCCCCATTTCCTCTAATCCTTGACGCAATCTTATCGCTTCCTTGGGGTTATTCATTTCATGTAGAGAAATTGCTTTATTAAAAGCAGCTAAACTAGCTTTTTGATTCCCAATTTTTAACCAAACTACACCCAAATTTTGATATACGTCCGCATAATGAGGATTTAACTGTACCGCACGCTGGTATGCAGAAATAGCATCCATAAATAACCCCATGGCTTTCAGCGTCATTCCCAAATTATAATGTCCAGTCACAAAATTAGGGTCAATACGAATAGTCATTTCATAAGCACTTTTTGCACTCCGTAAATCACCCAAAGCTTTGAGTAAATTACCCAAATTATTATAAGCACCCAATTTTAAAATCGGCATCACAACCAACTTAATCGCAGCTTGGTAGTAGGAAACAGCTTTCCGAATATCTTGGTTGCGAGTATAAGCAATTCCCAAATGATAATTTAACTCGTACATCAAATCCATATTTGATTGCTTAGAGGCAATTCCACGCTGTAACAACTCAATACCTTCTGCAACTTTCCCCGATTCCACATACAAAGCACCCAACTTACTACAAACATAAGGATCATGAGGATTTGTAGCAATAAACCCTTCCATCGCAGCTTTTGCCTTAGCAAACTTATCTTGTTTGTTTATGACTTCTTGTTGATATCCTTCATGTAAAATTGCCACTTCCTCTAAATGACCAATTTGCCAATCAGGTTCTTTGCGTAAAATCTCACTAATACTATCATCAACAATTGCATGATAAGGGCGAGAAAATTTAATTTTTGGGTGGTTGCGAAATAACCTCGAAACCATCGAATAAGGTGCTTGATTTGCCCCAACTTCATAACGCAGCAAATTAACTAAAATATATTCCGGCATTTCAATTACTTGACGAATCTGTGATTTTATTTTTGGTGTTAGTGTCTCATCTGCATCCAGCACCAAAACCCAATCACCAATAACGTATTTTAAAGCTTCATTTCTAGCAGTACTAAAATCATTATTCCAAGAAAATTGATATACTTTTGCACCTAAATTTTGAGCAATTTCAATAGTTCTATCGCTAGAGCCTGTATCTAATACTACAATTTCATTAACTATACTTTTAGCACTATTAAGACATTTGGCTAATCTAGCTTCTTCATTTTTGACAATGGCACAGAGGCTAAGTTTCATAAATTACAGAACTAAAATTTTCTATAAGTGGTTACGCGAAATTAAATATACACTGCGTTTGCGGAGCGTGTCCGCTTCGGACTTATGCTACCGTGCGGGAACGCTAAAAGCGTAGTTTACTTCTCCGCTTCGAAGTACATTCCACCCTATGGGTAGACGCGCAAGCGGCTTCTGTAAGTAGCAAGCTACGCAATGACGAGGGTTTGAGATTTTCGGAATGTATAATTTTTGCACTACTACTTACCCTGTAAATATTAGCAATCATTTAAATCGCTGGCAGGATTTGTTAATCAATATATCGGGATGTTATTAGACATCTGCTGGAAAAGACTTAGAAACTGGGAAGTTGCCGGACAGAATCTTCTGTACTGGCACATTTGCGTAGCATTGCGGAGGCACGACAAGACTTATTTATGGGGAAAGTATAATTATTTGTACAGTCCATAAGTCTACCCCTGTTAAGGTGTACCAACAATGTACTAGCTAGAAGCCCTATTCTTACGTTAACCCCCCATTGCTTGACCCTAAAATCGATCGCAAACATTATTTTTTTGCTTTCAGATTTTAATTGTTATAAGCTGAAACCCTCATTAATGCGTTGGAAAAAACTTCACCTTAAGATACAAGGGTTAGGTACTTCCAAATAAAAAAAAATCTCCAATTTCATTGTAGTCCGTAACGCACCATCAATCTAACAATGGTGGGTTACGAGAAGCTCTAACCTAGGCTGTTGACTTTGTGAGTTTTTAAGTAACTTTTATCATACAATAATAGT
>NZ_NTFS01000651.1 GCF_002289455.1 Brunnivagina elsteri CCALA 953 | reverse complement strand
TGCCCTGACTCCGAGTTTCGCGGGATTTCTCCGTAGATATTGAAGATTGTTTATGATGTTCCCAAGTGAGCGATCGCGACTTGGGTGATGGGTCGATTTCATTTTCCCGCATGGTTAAAAAGTTGTGGGATGGGTGTCCAGGAAGGATAAATATAGTAATTACTTTGTTTGGGTTGTCACCCCTGGGATTATGAAGGTACGATCGCTTGCCCTGACGGAAGAGGTTCACGGGTACTCTCCGTATGTATCCCATGATTATTTAGGGACTTCCAAATTGAGCGATCGCTACTTGGGTGATGAGTCAATTTCATTTCCCCGCATGGTTAAAAAGTTGTGGGATGGGTGTCCAGGGAGAATAAATATAGTAATTGTTTTGTTTGGGTTGCCACCCCTGGGAATATGAAAGTGCGATCGCTCTCCCCAATTCCTAAAACTCCGGTAAAAAAAGCTCCCGACTTTGCCCTGCATAATGGCGATAAATAATCTCTGGCGAATTACCCACCATCGTTGCAACATCCTTTACATCCACCCCATTCTTTAACGCCATCGTAATAAAGGTATGCCGAGTTTGGTATAGATTCCGGTACTCAACGCTATCAAGTGTTTTAAGCACAGTTTTCCAAGCTCGTTTACTGAGGTTATGTACATCTATCCAGTTTCCTTCGGGTGAGGGAAACACCTTAGTTTCACCCGACACATCAACGGGTTGGATGGATTTCAACAACCCAGCCAAACGATTATTAATTGGAAACACTCGCTTCTTCTGAGTCTTCAAGCCTGGTTTGCAAATCAACCCAGACAGTGAAAGCACCACAGCTTGTTCTAGCCGAATAATTGTAAAGTCGCTGGCAATGTGCTTCCACTGTAAAGCTACAGCTTCCGATGGTCTACAACCCGTGATAAATAAAAATTCGATTAATGGTGCATAGTGCTTGTAATAGCGGTTTTCTTTGAATGCTTGGATAATGCGATCGCGTTCGGACACACTAAACGGATTTATATCTGTCTCCTCAAAGTTTCCCTTCGGTACTTTAATATCACTCGCCATATCCTCAAATGGGTTATCCTCAATTAACTGAGATTTCACTGCCCAATTACAACAAGCCGAAAATTGAGTCAGGGTTTTTTTTGCAGATAGGGGGCTTTTATTTGCAATTAACCAATCCCGGATAGCCACAGCTTTATCTAAAGTTTTTATTGGGAGAAAGACGTTGATACAACGATAAATGCTCTTGTAACCCTTTGCCAAAGTGCTGGGAGATAAACTCGATCGCTTATATTCGGTATAACTGTCCCACAAATCTGCCAGGGATGCTCCAGTCTCAACAACTGGTGTAAGTGATGGTGTAAAGATAATTTGTTCAGACTGTGGCTTGTACTTCCCCAAAGTGATATCAAAATTATTGCAGAGAATATCCAACTCAATTTGCCTAGCCTTCATTTCCGCCAGTTTGCGGTTAGCTTTGGTATCGGGAAACCCAGTTGAAAGATAATGGCGTTTACCCCCAAAACTGAAAACTAGTTGCAAGCGATCGTTCGAGATTTTGATTTGAACGGTTCCTTTAGAGGCTTTATGCTGGGAAACCAAATTTGACTCCTAAATAATCACAAACAAGGAAGCAGGGAAGTTGCAAGCGAGTTTTCCCTGTGAACCTTCTTTCTCATTGGAATCAGTGCGCTCTGATTTACCCCAACTTTACCCCAATAAATTGTCTAAACTCGTCCAAAAATGTCCAACGTCGGCATCTTCTTACACCAAATCCACAACTCGGAAATGGCTGAAATGAGACTTTGGGTCAAACAATAAACCCCTGGAAGTCTTGCTTCGCAGGGGTTTTGGAGGGGATGGGTGACCTGGGACTCGAACCCAAAACCAGCAGATTAAGAGTCTAAATCGCCATCGAGGCAGAATACATCATCTTCATCCGTGTACTGAGAATGGTCAAACGTTGGGGATGATGGTTCGATGATCGGGGGTCGCGGTCGCGAAGTGTTTGCGATCGCTTTATTGTGGGCTGCGAGCATTTGCTTTTGAGATATCCAATGATGGTAAACCCGTGAGTGTATTTCTACCGAGTGACCCATCATTCGAGCTGCCCAACTAATGTCCAATTCAAATATCAAGGTGCGTATCGCCCAGGCGTGACGCATGTCCTTCAACGTAAAAGGTAAATTCATCCCTTTAAAATACCTTGCTCCTTCCGCTTCTAAAAATCTAGGTAAACCTAGTAAAGTCCACGGTGTAACTTTAAGCAATCTTTTCTAGTGTCTTGCGAC
>NZ_NTFS01000650.1 GCF_002289455.1 Brunnivagina elsteri CCALA 953 | reverse complement strand
TCAATCCAATGATTAATCCAGCAATATGCCAAAAACGGATTTTGACTTTAACGAAATAGTTGAGATAGGGAATAAAACGAATTACCTGATTTAAGCAGTAAAATAATAAACCAAGCGATAAGAGAATTGAAATTAAAACTGGTTCTCTTACTGCCAGATAAATTAATCCTAAACCTAGCAACATACTCGTATTTGTATCTGCCCTTGTCCAGATTAGTTTCGTAAATAGCGGTACTATCTCCAAATAGAAAGAGTTTGGCTTAACTTGGTGATTTTTGTACATAATCAATTAAGCTATATTTCAGAAGTAAAATTATCTATTGCAAGACTTTTTGGTGTAGTTTTATTAGCAAGATTTAAAGATTGAATCTGGTTTTTATTGAAGTCGCACTGCTCAATGCTCCATCGGTTATATTTCGCATTAATTAACGTTGCATTAAAAACTGGTTGCATTGAATCAGAGCCAGAAGTACAATCAAATCCCTGAAGCACAGCAGGTTTTAAAACATCTCCGTCTTCACTAATTTGAGCGACTTCAAAACGGAAATGATATTGTCGATTTGAAACAGAATCTTTCCAATTAAAAGTACTGGGAGAATCCTCATATTGAAAATCGATAAATTCTTGCGGTAAAACTTGTTGAAGCCGTTTAATAATTGCTAAACCAGAAGTTTGAATATCAGGATTTTCCTCTGGTTGTAGTGTATTTACTGTGGAAATTCCCGTTTTTACAGTTAATCCAGTTAGCAATAACCCATTAACTTCATGTTGATTTGCTAATTGATGTGCAGCATTAGTTAAAGCAGGACTTATTTTGCCAAATCCAGGAGATGGAGATTTGAGAATTTCTTGAGTTGCAGAATCATCTTGGTTGATAATATGCTGACTTTCCACTTGTAATCCTGGTGTCAAGATTATTTCGTTAGAACTGAAAGAAGGAATTGCTAAATTACCTTTTGGTTCTGTTACTTTTATTTCAATAGTTGTAGCTAATTGTTGATATGGAATAACAGAGCCATTATCTAGATTAATATTTATCTCTTGCTGTTGCAAAGAAATTGTATCAGTCGTCTTTTTGGGGTCAATTGTAAATGAGAAATTAAACCCAATTAACTGATTTTCCTCGAACACTAAATTTATTTGTAATTGCCGTTCCCGCTCCAAACTAATTTCAGTTATCGCCTTTTGTAAATCCCTAATATTAGCTAAACTTTGCCAATTATCCAATGCTTGTCCGACGACCTCAGAGATATATTTTAGGTCTTGAGAGTCGGTAATCAAACAGTTATCAATCGTGTCGCTCATGATTGTATTTGAATTGTTTTACGGAAGAATAAAAAAGAAGTCAGGAGTCAGTTGGGTATTCTGTACTACTGGTGGTTTAAAGCCCCCTTTTTTATACTCGCTTTGCGAGTAGATAAAGATAAAGAAAAAGTTTCCCTTGTTTGAAACCCCTGACCAAACAATTGGCAATTCGTAATTCGCAATTCGCAATTAATTAATTGGAAATTAATTGCTTAATTGATTAATTAAGGTGCAAACCCCTAAATTTGTTTATGGTGTATAAATTAGGACGTAACCGAGTTCAAGCCCCCACTGCGAATTACGTAGCTTGCTTCCCGCGATAGCGGGTACTGCGAACTGCGAATTGTACTGACTATACCTGACGGCAGGTATGCGGTTGTTCTGATTCCTGGATTCTGACGAATGACTCTTTTTCATTTCACCTTTAAGGATGATATTTTTGCCCTCTTTCAAGATTCTCATCAAAATATGCAAATTAGATACTAGCCCATTGATGTAAACACAGATATCACTATAGTTATAGAGACAAATTTACAATCTCCGAAACTATTGCCAATTCAAGATTTGGAAAATACTCGAACATGAAAAATTGGCTATCTGCACGTTTATCCCTTAATCGGACACTTGTGCAGAAGAAAATAATTATGTATAAGTGAATTACCGAAAAAAGGCAGAGGGCAGGAGGCAGAAGGCAGAAGGAATAAAATACATTTTTGCCCTCTGTCTTGAAAAGTTTTGTGTGTCGTATTCCGTCCCCACAAACTTTTCGCTGCCACAAGGGTTTAAAGCCCCTCTCTTACAAAGTTTTGTGGAAGGAGACCTTCCCCACAAACTTTGCGCTAAATTTATTTATGGGGTTTCCCTTCTGCCCTCTGCCTTCTTCCTTCTGCCTTCTTATGAATCAAATTGAAATCAGGTTGAAATTAAATTCAAATCCTTTTGATGGAAAGTAAAAATTGCATTGTTTTCCTTTCTTCTAGCCTCTTTCTTCTAG
>NZ_NTFS01000065.1 GCF_002289455.1 Brunnivagina elsteri CCALA 953 | reverse complement strand
AATACAGACTGTATGCGATCGCAGGAATATTCCGACTCAACCAACAAAAAATTAACAGCACTCTCAAAAGGTTTCAAACCAGGAATTTGAGCCAAACCGTCAAAAAGTTGCTTCCTCGCTAACGGCAACCAATCCCAAGTTCTCTGCTGAAACTCCTGATCCTGAACCGCAGCAACCCCCGCAGCAGACGCAAAACAATTCACACTCCAAGGATCGCGCCACTTTTGCCAACGCTGCAAACGTTGCGGATGGGCAACAGCGTAACCCAACCGCAACCCAGGTAAACAATAAAACTTAGTCAGAGACCTCAAAATTACTAAATTGGGATAATCCTGCACAACCCCTAAAAGGCTCTGTTCCTCATTCGGGGGCAAAAAGTCCATAAAAGCCTCATCAACCACCACCAGAGCGAATTTATCCAGCAATGGTAGAACTTCCTCCCTACGGAACAACCTTCCCGTGGGATTGTGAGGATTATTGAGAATTAGCCCTTGATTAATGGGATTAATGGTCATTTGCCCTTTGTCAAAGACTTTTGAGCCAAAAACTCCTGAGCCAAAAACTTCCGAGTCAAAGACTTCTGACAAATGACCATCAAACGATAACAAAGAAAACTCCAGCACCTTCGCGTCATACGCAGCTAGTGCCCTATAGTAATCGCCAAAAGCTGGAGTTAACAACACAGTCGCACCTAAACCTAACTCCGCCAATTCTCTACCCGCGAGAGTTAGTAGTTCAGCCGAGCCATTACCAGGCATAATCCATTCCGAGCTTAGTTGGTGATAGTGACCGAGAGCATTTCTCAAATCACCATAATTGGGGTCTGGATAGTGCTGAATATTGCCAAATTGAGACTGAATCGCCGCTAAAACATTAGCAGATAGTCCCAAAGGGCTAATACTCGCCGAAAAATCCAGAATCGCACTAGGAGAACAGCCAGCCAGCGTAGCTGCCCAGACTAAATTTCCTCCATGTGCTTGCTTCCCCATAAACTAACAAATCCTAAAAATAGACCTAAAAACTGACCTAAAAACTGAACAACCTAAACTTTTGGGGGTGCTACCCGTTCTCTGAAGAGTTTCCCAGCCGAGAATGCAGGAACCTTAGTAGCAGGAATTTCCATTTTCTCATTGGTTTTGGGGTTACGCCCTTCGCGAGCTTTTCTTTCCCGCGATTCAAACGAGCCAAAACCGACTAGTGTCACCTTATCGCCAGAAGAAACTGCTTCGACGATGGTTTCCAAAGCCGCGCTCAAAACTGCGTCAGCTTGCTTCTTGGTGACGCTAGCTTTTTCTGCTACTGCATCAACTAATTCGCCTTTATTCATAACAAACTCCTTGGGGTTTACTTAGGATTGCATACAAATGCACTAGTAGCGCATCCTTTCATGAGGCACTGAAATCTCTGTGGGTCGATTTACAAAGTCTACCTTTGGGAGTACTTTTGCTTAAAATCGCTGCAACTCCTGTCGGCTGAACTTTTCAATGAATCATTCTAAGGTTTATACGACAGATGTGAACAGATGAAACCATTAATTTATATAGATTTCAGGTTTATAGTCAAAAAGTTTAGTCATGTTTCACTAAAAACAGTCCTTAAAGTAGGAAAAAATACTTAGTAAAAACCCTTGTCATTTGGGGGATAGGGTGTAAACGGCAGTATTTTCGCCAAAAAAATGGTAAAAATTACTGCGATCGCATCAAAAATGCCTTCTATGATAAGTTTTTGTTAGAGTAAATTGCTAAAAAATGCTTAATTAATTTAAATTACTAATTAATCGAAAAAAACACCATAATTTATGTGAAGTTTGCCTTTTCAATCGAGATTTAAAGATTTTTGTGAGGAAATGCGATCGCAGTTTTTTACATCTCGCAATCAAAATTAAGCAGCAAACCCCTGCTAAGTTAAGGTAAACTCATACAAAATATTTAAAAAACTTATTAAAAAAATTGCTGGGTCATAGTTTGTTTTTGAGTAATGAGTAGATTGTCTTAAATGCGATCGCACAATTTATTTCTTTTTGCAAATTAAATTGACAAAATAATTATTTTATGCAGGCAAGTATTTTCCTTAGTGAATCCCAGACACGCGATTCCTGCGGATAGCTACCCTACGGGAACGCTAACGCGCAGGAAACGAGGCTTGTAGGGGCGGGGTCCCTCCGCCCTAACCCCACGAATGATAAGATTGATAAGTCTATAGTTGGAATATTTTAGTTTCTGGAAGTCTCTAGAATCAAGCGCACACCGTTCTACTCTTTGATAAAGCTATGACTCCATTATCTTCAGCAAATCCATCACCGCATCAAAGTCGAATATTGCCAAAAGCGACCATCTCACCAGCAGAATTGCGCGATCGCAAGCAGCAACGGTCTGAGACTGGTAAATTGTGTAGAGAAATTTTTGAACGTATTCGCTCTGAGCTTATCGAAAACCATTACAACTGCTTCATTGCCATTGATGCAGATACAGGAAACTATTTTTTGAATTATTAGATTTTACCTGCCACGAGAAGATTACGATCGCAATTTTCCCCGATATTTATGAATTATGCGATCGCACGATTGTAAAATAACTTGTAAATTAGTTGACAAAATTGAAATTATGTAGGTTTAAATATTGTCCCTTAGTGATTATGCGATCGCAGGAGCTTAATGCCGGATGCGATCGCATCTACCCATCTCTACAAATTTTATTTACATTCCTGATTTTTGATTCTGGTAGGTTTGAATTTTGTCATACAGCGTCTTTACCGTCTCTCCAGCAAATAACTGCTCCCGAATTTTGAGATAATCATCTCCACCAGCTTGCCAAAGAGATAGAAGTAAAGCAACTTTCGAGGGTTCCATGTGTTGCTCTAAAATCTCTAAAGCCTCTTGAATCACTTCTTGTCCTCTTGGCATTTTGATATTCATAAATTCTCTTCTGTTGCCTCTAAGTGGGTGTTTATAAATTAGGCAAAAAGTCTAGTTTGTCATGCTGAACGGAGCGATAGCGCAGTGAAGCATCTCTAGACTACGCTTCAAACGCTAGATTCTTCGTTCCTCAGAATGACATAATTTTATTTATAAACACCCTCTAAGATAAAGTTAACTGGGTTGATAGCTCGAACCGTTCCTCTATATCTACGTATTAAGCGATCATCGCAAGTCAAAAAATAATCGCTTTCTACAATTTCGGCACAGGCAACGTGGAATGCATCAATCTCACCTAAACCCTGCTCAGCTAATTCTGTAGCTCGTTCCGCAATTTTTTCATCTACTGCTGCTAATTGTAGTTGACGCTCTACCCATTGTTGCCTAAGTGGAAATGGATTTCAACTATTTTCATATTCTAGTACCGAAGAACTAACCATTTCTACTGCTTGGGTTTCTACTAGCCTCAACACTATTTGTAATGCTTGAGTTTCTAGCGCGATTCTGGGTTGTGTTTGGTCATCAAAAGGTCTATTGAAAACACTTGTGTCTACATATATCTTCAATTTTGCAGACTCCACTCCATATAGCAGTTCAGGCTTTATATTCTCACGTTTCGGAATCTCAATAAATGCCAATTAGAAAAAGAAGTGCGATCGCAGGAGCTTAATGCCGAATGCGATCGCACGATTGTAAAATAATTTCCGAATTTACCATTTTGTGATATGGGAATCAAACAAAATAAAGGTAAATAAAATAAGAGCAAAGAACTTCGCCCCTACAATAAATAATGAAATCTGATATCGATGCCAAATGCGATCGCACGATAAATTTATACACGTCACGACATTCCGGTAAGGGCGAACGGCTGTTCGCCCAGATTAACCCCACGTTCGCCCAGATTAACTCGCGAAAACCCGAACTACTTCCTCGGTACTTGTAAACCGCGACGTTCGAGCATTTGCCGTACTTCTGGGCTAGGGTTGTAGTTGTAACCGTAAGAAGAACGCTCCGAATCATCCATAACTTGAGGAGTCAGCAAAACAATCACCTCATTACGCTGATTCGCTTTATTTGTTTTTCTAAACAAGGAACCCAAAAGCGGGATATCACCTAAAATTGGGACTTTCGATACACTTACTCGTTCAGAATCTTGGATGATACCGGACAAAATTAATGTTTGACCATCTCTCAAGCGAATTTGTCCCGATCTAAGACTTCTTTCCGATAACAAGGTAATATTTCCGTCATCAGGAGTTGGTACTGAGTTACTAGGTGCAGAAACAGTAGGAGCAACAGATAAAGAGACAAAGCCATTATCATCAATGCGATCGACTTTAACAGATAAAGTTAAACCAGCATCTTTGATTATTGGTTTTCTAGTATAAGTAGCAACACCGTTTGAAGAAGTTGAAGTGCTACCTGATGTAACCTCAATCCCTCCATATACCTGTGCTGTTAGCTTAACTTGAGCTTCTTCTCCCTCTTGTACTGTCAAAGTTGGATCAGTCAGAATTTTGGCATTCCCGTTAGTAACTTGACTCTGTAAACTAGCAAGAAAACGTTTTGGAAATTGGTATAAGGATGGTAATCCAAATTCAGCCGTTGCACGAGTTCCTTCAGCGAAAGTCGAAGTTCTTCTTCCATTTTCGTCAGTTGTAGTCGTTACTGTATCCGGTGTTCCTGGTGTAAATCCAGTCAAACCAGGATTTGTTGGACTATTAGTAGTTGGAGAAATTGGGTTAAGAAAGGTTGCATCTCCAGGAATATTTGTTGTTACCTGACCATCTTGTGTCACTCTCAAGCCAGAACCACCATTAGGTACGGTAAATGTACCATTTGCATTAAATAATGGTGCAGCATTCGCATAGGGATTAGCTATGGTCGGAGTGCTTGTTAAACTACCTCGTGCTTCTCCACTAGTTGCTGGTCTAGCACCACCAAAGTTGAGAGATGCAGCTCCACCGTCATTAACGAAATAGTTATTTCCCACACCAAAGGAAAAACTTGTATTGAGGTCTTTTGTATTTAGCAAGTTAACGTCGATAATTTTGACATTAACAGCAACTTGACGGCGACGAATATCTAGTTGTGATAGTTGCATCATCGCCATTTCAACTGCTTTTGGAGTACCAATCAAAGTTACAGAGTTGCTACGTTCGTCTCCAGATACTTGTAAACCTCTAAGAAGTGGTACTGAATCTTTGAATTCGACACGCTGGGTTTCGACTTTACTCTCAGTAGTAGTCTGAGTTTGGGTAACAGCAGCATTTGCAGCACCACCTACGGGTACAGCATTAACGCTAGTAACAAGACGTTCGCGGGTAATGGAGCTTTCTGCACCTAAGCCAACTAAAAAGTTTAGAGCAACACCCACATTAACTTGGTTGAGTCGCAGGTTTCGCATTACTACATCACGGCTGGAATTTGGCAGTTTCGGTCCAACAAAAACTGTACGTCCACTACGACTAGCTTCCAAGCCACTCAAGCGCAAAACGTAATTAAATACATCTTGTACAGGCTCATTTTGAATATCCAGAGATACCTTCAATCCATCACCTGGAACTCCTGCCGCAGGTTGTTCACCTTGGGCAGTTGCGTCAACCGATGAATAAGCCAAGTTCATATTTGCCGCACGAGCCAGCAACGAAAGCACCTCACGCACAGGAGCATCCCGCAATACCAAGCGTGGTACTCGTTCTTGCGTACCCAAATCAATCACACTCGGAGAAGCATCGATCGCAGAAATTGCAATATCTCCCACTGGTGGAGCCACCGCACGGGGTAAAAATGGTGGTGCAGGGTTACTCGGCTGTCCTGGACCCTCTGCGGGTGCTGGCTGCTGACTGATACCAATCGGTGGAGCAGTCGGTGCTGAGGGTTCTGGGGCTGCGGCTACAGTGCCGTCACCTTCGACAAAACTTAGAGTTAACCCATCACGTCCCCGTACCACAGGTTGGGTATTGGGTGTACCTTTGTTACCAGTAACTACAACCCGAACACTGTTGGAATCGAGTTGGTTAATTGCGATCGAAGAAATACCGGGACCAGGGTTATCTTGACGAAAGCTATTACCTTGTGGTAGACGTAATTGCGTGTTGATAATATCAGCTACTAAAGCGTTGCCGCGCTTGGTAGTGAAAACTTGGGCGCGATCGCCTGCGGAAGCATCTAAAACCAGGTTGACTTTACCATCAACTTGGTTGAGCTTCACGCCCGTAATTTGACTCATTTGCGCTAATACTGGTTGTCCGATTTGTGCAACCAAAATAGCTACTGTAGCACCAAAAATAAAGCCATTACCGTGAATTTGTTTCACAGTTTATTCCTCACCTGAATTCGACTAAAAGTTTGTGTAATCTTGATTATTACTTTTGAATTCACTTGCAATTTGCTGCAACAAATTGAACCTTTTCCCGGTTTCCCACAACTTATATCGAATAAGTAATAAGTACTGATACCAATTACTTGTGAGGCTGCACATTATTTGACCCCTCCATACCTCCCCTTACTAAGGGGAGGTGCCACAGGCGGTGGGGTTATTTTATGCGTCTTCATATTAAACTGGTATAAGAAGTTGGGAATTAAGAGTTGGGAATTAAAAGTTAGGAAATTGCGAATTGCTAATTGCCCAACTTTTACTTCTTCGCTGGTTCTGGAGTAGCTGCCGGAGTCGCAGCACCATCAACTGGGGCTACTGGTTTAACCTGCGCGGCTAATTCCTCTGGTGTCAGTGGCATTAATGCCTGTAGCTGGAAACCTGTGGTAATCGAAACTGGTCCAATTTTACGTATTGGTTTACCCAATGCATCTGTCGCCGTTTCTTGCGTCAGTGTCGATTGGTAATCTTTAACAATTAACAATGGCTGCAAACGCTCAATATTCCGAAGAATTGACTGTGTTTGTTCGTAAGTACCAGTAAATTCGATGTTTACTTTACTACGCTTCAATTTGCCATTAACTAACGCTCCAAAAGAACTATCAGTAATAACCTCTGACTTTTGAGCATCGGGGGTATACTTCTTCATCTTAGATTTGACTGCATTCGCTGGCAGCAAGTCATTACCAGATTCAACCAAGCGGTTTAAATCCAGTAGCAATGTATCTAAGGTTTTTTCATTAGAGAATAACCCCAAAACTTGACCTTGTTGGACTTTCGCTTTGGCTAACTCTTCTTTAACCTTGTCAATTTGATTAATACTGGCTTTCTTCTGCTCGATTTGAGTTTGCAAATCAGTTTGTTTTGCCTGTTGCTGTTGGAATGTTTCCCAAGTTGGCATTACCAAATTCATGAAGATAAAAGCAGCACCACCAAGTCCAGCAAGTCCGATTAAAATACCACCAACTTTTGGTGTAAAAGTGATACCGAAGATAACCGGATAAGCTGAACCCGCTTCCTCGAAACCTCCACCCTCAAAATCTAAATCTTCACTAAAGGTCATCGTTGCAGCGCTCCTGTTTGTTGCAAACTGCGAATCCGGGTAACTAATCCAACAGTGCCTTTCTGTTCCAATTCACGCATTAATACCGATGCTGGAACTTCGCTTACACTCGATTGGATTGTATATTTCACAACCTGCGGTAGTTTTACTCCTGGAGGTAAGGTGACACCACTTGGTAAAGGTGCTTCAACTAACTCCGCACTAGCGATGCGTATTTCATTCGATTTGAGGAATCGAGACTGTTGTAATGACACCAAAAAGTCGTTGACATCGTTGAAAGTCCGACTAAAACCAGCCATCTCGATCGCACTAGCATTACTTGCTGGAACTGGTGCTGATGCAGTAGATGAAGCTGCTGGAACTGGTGCTGCAATCTGTTTCACAGAATCTAATTGAACAGTAGACGGAATGCGATCGCGAACATCTTGTAACATTGCTGACCAAGGACGAATCTGGTCGAATACAGTCACAAGAGCTTGTGTTTCGCTTTTTACCTGGGCAATTTCGGCTCGAATTTTGTTGATACTCCCAATTTTGGCTTCTAATTGTTGGTTTTCTTGCTCTAGTTGAGCAATGTTTTCTCCTAACTGGCTATTTTGAGCTTGTAAAAAATACCATCCAGTTCCCACCAATGCCAAAGTAAAAGCGGCAACTGCTCCACCAATGAACAGAGGTGTCAACTCCCCTGCTGCCATTGGTGCTTTACGTCCGCGCTTTTTTTCAGAAGAATTACTCTGAGATGCAGCACGATCTTTTAAAAAATTAACGTCTAAACCGTACACCTGCTTATACCTCCCGCATACCCAAACCAAGAACTATCCCTAACCCAGCACGCTGAACTGATGGAAATTTCTCCTCATCAATTTCTAATGACAAAGCACTCACAGGGTCAATTTGAGTAGTCGGCAAACTCAATCTTTGGGTAAAAAACTCATCCATCTGTGATAATCCACCACCAGGACCAGCTAATAATATTTGTGCCACCTCCAAGTTTTCACTCTGATTCAAGTAAAAATCGATAGAGCGACGCAACTCATCAGTGAGTTCACCTAACACCCGCATCATTGCCGCTACACCGGGATTGACTGAAGTCTGACCTGTCTTACCACCATCCATCTGAGTTGAAGGAATTGTCATCCCTTGGAGCAATTCCATATCTCGCGATGCAGGTAAGTTCATTGCTCGTGCTAGTGCCATTTGCATTTGATAGGTACCAATGGGTACTGTGCGCGAGAATTGTGGTACACCATTGACAATAATCGCAATTTCCGTACTATCAAATTCAATATCGACTAACACGGCAGCTTCCTGTGGTCCAAATTGCCGCAGTTGCTCGCGAATTGTCCGAATCAACGCAAAACTACTAATCTCCAAGACATCGATTTCTAATCCTGCCTGCTCGAAGGTTCTGACATAGGTATCAGTAATATCTTTGCGGGTTGCGACTAGCAAAACTTGTACTTTTTCAATGCCATCTTCATCGACAAAGTAACCAAGCTTCTGGTAATCTACATCAGCTTCCTCGCGAGGGTAGGGTAAATACAACCCAGCTTCGTGATTGAGTACCATTTCCCGCAGTTCTTTTTCATCAAGTTCGGCAGGTACGGGTATCAAACGCACGATTGAATCCCGTCCCGGTACAGCAGTCGCAACTTTTGATACCTTAATTTTACTTTCAGCCAAAGCCTGCTGAATAATTTCAGCCATTGCCGGAGGATCGGCAATCTGACCATCTACAAATACACCTTCGGGAACAGGTAAGGATGATAAAGCATCTAGCTTCAAGCTTTGCCCTTGCTTGCGTAGTCGAGCAATGTTAACTCGTTGTGGTGCAAGTTCGATGCCTATCCCTTTGTTTGATTTTCCAAATAGACTATTAAAGCGTTTAGCCACAGTTTTGACCGCAGAACTGTTAAATTGAAAATTTTATTGATTAAGTTGTTAGTTAGTTGTTGTTGGTTATTGGTTTTTAGGTTATTAGTTGTTCTGTTTGCACAAAAAACCAGACACTAAGGACAAATAACTGTTAACAAAGAAAAAATAACAACATTATTAGTTATGTCTAGCTACTTACTAAGTAATTTATTTAGCCTATAATCTCGAAAATTATGCATAACCTTTTCACCCCGATTTAGTCGAAAAAACACAAGGAAAACCCACAATTACAATGATTCAAACCCAAAGATTCAAGAAAATAACGATTTGGGCAATACTCAGTCTGCTGACAACCTGGATTGTCAGTTGTAGTACAGGTAATGTTACCAAAAATACAAATCAAGCCTCTTCAGAAGGAGCAAAAATCGAGTTTTGGACAATGTCGCTCAAACCAAAATTTACTGACTACTTCCAAAGTTTAGTTACAAACTTCGAGTCGCAAAATCAAGGTATAAAGGTTAACTGGGTAGATATACCTTGGGACGGTATGGAGAACAAAATTTTAACATCGGTTTCCGCAAAAACGCCACCTGACGTAGTTAACCTCAACCCCGGTTTCGCATCGCAATTGGCGGGACGAAATGCTTGGTTGGATTTAGATGGGAAAGTACCTACTGATGTTCGTTCCTCCTATCTACCCAATATATGGAAAGCTAGTACATTAAATGGTAAGAGCTTTGGCATACCTTGGTATCTCACTACACGGTTAACCATTTATAACACTGATTTATTAAAACAGGCAGGTATCGCAAAAGTGCCCAGTACATATACTGAACTCGCACAAGTTTCTCAACAAATTAAGGATAAGACTGGTAAGTATGCTTTTTTTATGACTTTTGTGCCCCAGGATTCGGGTGAGGTGCTGGAATCTCTTGTACAGATGGGTGTGACGCTGATTGATGGGTCAGGGAAGGCTGCTTTTAATTCTCCCCAGGGAAAAGCTGCGTTTCAGTATTGGGTAGATATGTATAAGAAGGGATTATTACCGAAGGAGTCTTTGACTAAGGGACACCGACACGGGATAAATTTGTACCAATCTGGGGAAACTGCGATGTTAACTTCTGGTCCAGAATTCTTGAAGACGATCGCACAAAATGCTCCAAAAATTGCCGAAGCGAGTGCGATCGCACCTCAAATTACTGGTGATACTGGTAAGAAAAATGTTGCTGTGATGAATGTTGTTATTCCCCGTGAATCGAAGCATCCTGATGCAGCGTTAAAGTTTGCTTTATTTCTCACTAATGACGAAAATCAATTAGCTTTTGCTAAAGCCGCAAATGTTTTACCATCGACTACTAAAGCACTTGCTGATGGTTATTTTAAGGATGTACCAGCAAATGCTTCGACATATGACAAAGCGAGGACAGTTAGCGCTAGTCAGTTACAACAAGCTGAGGTTTTAATCCCTACTTTGAAGAATTTAAATATTTTGCAAAAGGTCATTTATGATAATTTGCAAGCTGCAATGTTGGGTGAAAAAAATGTAGACCAAGCTATTGTTGATGCTGAAAAGGAATGGAATCAAAGTAATTCGTGATATTTGTCAGTTTGACAAATAAAATATGACGCCTCTCCAACCTCTCCCCTTAATAAGGGGAGAGGCTTTAATTATATCTTCAGTATTTTTGTAGGTTGGGTGAAGGCTTTGCGAAACCCAACATTTCCAAGATTGTTACAACGCGAGAATGCGAGAAACTTAAGTTTTCAAGATAAGCTAAAAAGCACCTAAATTATATATTAGGTTAGGCAGGGATGCCCACCCCACAATAATAATAATAATTTGGATTATTATTATTTAAATGAGGAACAGCTTATACCAATTCTATGTGAGGCTGCACATTATGTGACCCCTCCATACCTCCCCTACCCTGCGGGAACGCGGTAGACGCTTCGTCTTCTCGTAGAGTAGCGCGTAAAGCAAGGGGAGGTGCCACAGGCGGAGGGGTTCTTTCTATGCATCTTCATATTAAAATGGTATGAGACGGGGTTTATATCTTAATTTAAAAGTCCGGTATATTTTTTATTTTTTATTAATTACCTGTAAAAAATGTCCAATTAAATATAACGAACCGCATAAAATAACTAAATCTTTGGCTTTATCTATATCTGAATTATTAAAGATTAAATAATCTAATTCTGGGACGTTAAAAGCTGCATCCAGAGCTAAATTTAAATCGGGATATGTTTGGCAAAAATTCAAGTCAGGACATATTTGTTTGGCTAATTCAGCTAGGTCATCAGGCTTTGCAGTACTGTGTTCGGGTACAGGTAACAAATATAATCTATCGTTGGGTTTGAGTAATTCTGTAAATACTTGGTCATGCTCTTTTGTAGATAACATTCCCATAACCCAACTGACTGATTTTATATTTAAAGAATCGACATATTCTCTTAACGCTTTTGCCGCAGCAGGATTATGGGCACCATCAATTAAAATTCTGTACTTTGTCTCATTTATTGTGCAACTAGTCCATTGCATTCGTCCCAACCATTTTGTTTTTCCCATCCCTTGAATAATCGCAGCTTCCGTGATTTTTTCCCAACCTTTATTCTGTAAAATTTCTAAAGTTGCTAGTGCTAAAGCTGAATTTGCTAATTGAATTTGTCCTTCTAAAGCTAAAGGATATTTAATGGTTTTTGGAGTAAAAATTGATTGATATTCTGCGGTTGAGACTAGATTATCAAGCTTATGGGCTGGTTGTGGGATAAAAATTGGACAATTAAGTTCTTTTGCACGATTTTGTACTACTTTTGCGGCATCGGTAGGTAACTGCCCCATGACAACAGGACATCCAGATTTGATGATTCCGGCTTTTTCTCCCGCAATTTCGCTGACGGTAGAGCCAAGCTGCTGCCAGTGTTCGCGACTAATTGATGTAATTACTGAGACTAGGGGTTGGGGACAGACATTGGTAGCATCCAAACGTCCACCTAATCCCACTTCCATAACCACAATATCGGCTTTTTGTTGGGCAAAATATAACCAAGCAGCTGCGGTAATTACTTCAAATTGTGTTGGTGATTCTTCATTTGGAGAAATTGCGCTTTGAACTTGAAGTAATAATTGACAAAAGTCATCATTTGTGATTTGTTGCTCATTAAAGCTAATCCGTTCCGTCCAATTTACCAAATGGGGTGACGTATAACGCCCAGTTCGATAACCTGCTTGCGTGAGAACAGACGAGAGATAAGCACATACCGAACCCTTACCATTAGTACCAGCTACGTGAATTACCGGAACTTGGAGATGGGGATTATCAAGATTTTGTAAAAGTTTGTAAATGCGATCGCACCCTAAATGTACGCCAAAACGTTGAAAGGGTTTAAGAATTGCGTCAATTTCCATAAAAGTGGTTAGGAATTTCCCCTTGATGCCTGAAAAGCTATACGAAGAATAAAACCGACTGTTTCGCTAAGGGGTAAACAATCGGTTTTATGTGGTTAAAAATTTGTAACTCTAAATTTGGTTTAAGCGTCTTTGTTTAAAAAGCCTTGAACTTGTCGTAATGCTGCTGCACCAATGTTAAATATTGCCCAACCAGCAGCGATCGCAATTGGAGCCAGCACAATAGCAACGCGAAAATCAATATCCATATCCAGAACCCCTCTCTTAAGTAAAGATTTAAGTTTTGTCAATTCTTCTCACTTTATTTTTAGCTAAAGTGGTGGTTTTTTCCAAATTTTCTTTGTAAAGAATGTTTACAAATTGGGCATTGGGCATTGGGTATTTATCAATTCCTCACTTTCCAAATCCCAAATCGGTACCTTTGCCAGCATGAACCAGGGCTAATTTTTTGTAACGTTCGGCATGTTCAATTAGTTCTGCGGCTTCTTCTGGGGAAATTTGCCGTACTACTTTACCGGGAATACCAACAACAAGCGATCGCGATGGTATATCTTTGGTCACAACAGCACCTGCACCAATAATACTACCGCTACCAACTCGTACACCATCTAAAACAATTGCACCAATGCCAATCAGACAACCGCGTTCGATATGTGCCGAATGAATCACTGCACGATGCCCGACGGTAACGTGGTCTTCTAAAATTGTCGGTTTACCAGGGTCGCCATGTAAAATAGCTCCATCTTGGATATTGGTGCATTCGCCAATTTCAATTTTTTCCACATCCCCACGCACAACAGCACCATACCAAATACTTACACCTGGGGAAATATTGACAAAACCAATCAAATCAGCACTATCTGCCACGAAGGCAGCTTGAGAAATATCGCAAGGAGACCAGTAGGAAGGTGTAGACACGATAGAATATAAATATGAAAACCAGAAATACTGGAACAACTAAACTAAACTTTGGAGTCTGGTTGCAAAACCAGGATATCATGACGACAAGAGCCAATGTAGATTAGAAAATCTCAAGTGGAAAAATTTTGATTGTAAAAATGTGAATTAGTACAAAATTCTGTTTCACAAAATTATGAGAAATAGTTACAAGTAATAAATTCATGTTTTTGTGACAAAACTTTAAAGTAAAATGCCTGGGTAAACATGTTAATTAAGTATACTAAAAACTTATTAGGACTTTACTTTTACATGAAGTGAAAGCCTTTGAGATGCAACATAAGTCAGCCTGACAGAAGTTTATTTTTTAGCCGTTTTCAGTATAGTTAAGAAAAATGCAAATTATTAAAAGTTTAAAATAAACAGGACTTACGTGAAACATAATCAAAGTAGAGGTCATTGATTAATTATCCTGACCCAAGAATCTAATTTTCTATTACTTCCTGCATAAGTACTGCAAATTTGAAAGTAGTAATGTGTAAAATGTAGCCATTTTTCCGTTTTTTTAAATATTATGTTTAAACGCACTTCATGATGAATCTAGCCTTGCAGTACCCAATTTTTGGTCCCGATATTGAGTGTCCCCACTGCCGTCAAACTATCCAGGCATTGACACTCACTGATACTTACTTATGTCCTAGACATGGAGCTTTTGAAGCCAATCCCGAATCAGGAGAGTTAGTTCATCTGCAATCGGGACGGCATTGGCGAAGATGGAATAGTGAGTGGTATCGTCAGCATACCCATCCAGATGGAATTAGGTTTGAAATTCATGAAGCACTTGATAAACTTTATACCCAAGGTTATCGAGCTACACGAGTAATTATTGCTCGACGCTACCAGGAATTGATGAGCGGATATTTGGAAAGGACTACCCCTTGGCGTTCTGGGCAATCGGAGGCAACTTCAGCGCGACTTTATGGCTTACCTGTCGAATTTAGTCCCGAAGCTGTTGAGGAACCTTGCTGGGAAGTGATTAATTTTGATTTGGATAAAGAACCTGGTGTACCCGTACGGTATCCATATTTTCGACTGTTTGAATAGGGTTAGGATTTAGGGGTTAAGATTTAGGAGTTATACCAGTTTAATATTAAAGGCGCATAAAATAACCCCACCGCCTGTGGCACCTCCCCTTGGTAAGGGGAGGTAATATAATTTAATTCCTCACTTCTAACTATCAACTCCTAACTATCTTTTATGCATCATGCTTCGATCAGAACGGCAAATATTCATCGCGCGATCGCATTCTACGAGCAATTAGGTTTTACTGTGGTGGAGCGGTTTACAACTGGTTATACCCTAGCTTGTTGGATGGAAGGATTAAATGGCAGAATTGAACTAATTCAAATACCTGAACCGAAACCTGCCCCCGATGCATTTGCAGATGAGCGATATGTAGGGTATTATCATTTGTCATTCGATTTAACCGAAATTGCTTCAGATTTACCTAGCTGGTTGTCTTCTTTAAGGGAACGTTTTGCTGTAACCTCTCAAAATCATCCCGATGGGTTACTACCACTAACAGTTCTTTTAGAACCGACACAGCAGCAAATAGGTAATCGCATCTATGAAGTTACTTTTATTGCCGATGCCGATGGTTTGCCCTTAGAATTTCTGCGTGCAATGACCAAAGTCTCGCCTTAAGCGATCGCAAAGTTGTAAAACTAAATAAAACGAAATAAAACTAACTAAATACATGGTGGGATAGAGTGCGATCGCAAAATTGCACAATATTTTTATTCCATTCCATCCCAATAAACTATCCGATTACTTTCAGGGCAAGGTAACATGTTGATTTAAGTAAAGTTTTCTTTCTTAAATTCTCCTTTCTATCTATATCTTTGAAGGCTCTGGACAGATGATACAGTAAATTTTCCTATTAATTTTCTCCAGCTATATTTTTAAGTTTAATTCTTCTGTAGAATAATCTTATCTGTAGTGTTGCCGAGGCGACAGACTACTTAGAGGAATTACACTATAGTCATTAAAAAATTCTGTGATTAAGTTTACAGATTAAGAGTCTGAAAAGAATGTCTGTGTTTGCTCAATTATATCGATATCGATTCCCACTATTATTCTTAAGTTTCTGGCTGGCTATTGTCTTGATGGTTAATAATTATTCTGCTTATAGCCAACTAATAACTTTAAGTTATCCAGAGACTACAGATAAAAACATAGTTATAAAAAATACTCATAATTTATCAATGAATGGAAGCGTCCGCAAGACAATTCTGGAAAATGGTCTTACCATTCTCACGAAGGAAGTTCGTACAGCACCAGTGGTAACTGTACAAGTATGGTATAAAGTCGGCTCACGCAATGAAGAACCCGGCGTAAATGGAATTGCTCACCAACTTGAACATATGATGTTCAAAGGTACTACAAGCCGTCCAATTCAGTTTGGACGGTTATTTAGTGCTTTAGGTAGCGATTCAAATGCTTTCACTAGCTACGACCAAACAGCTTACTATGGAACTGCCGAGAGCGAGAAACTCAAGGCTTTGCTGGAATTAGAAGCAGACAGGATGCAAAATTCGCCGATCGCAGCAGAACAATTGGCAAGTGAAAAGCGCGTTGTGATTTCCGAATTGCAGGGTTATGAAAACGACTCAGAGTATAGACTCAACCGTGCGGTAATGCGGGCAGCTTTCCCGTATCATCCCTATGGATTACCAGTTGGTGGGACAAAAGCTGATGTTAATAATTTTACTGTAGAGCAAGTTCGCAAGTACTATCATAATTTTTACAGTCCTGATAATGCAGTGTTAGCGATTGTTGGGGATTTTCAAACCGATGATGCGATCGCATTTGTCACGGAGAAATTTGGTAAAATAGCAAAAAACAACCAAGAATTAACAAATAATAAACAACAATTAATAATTAACAACCAAGAATTAGCTACTAAAAATCCGATTATTCTTAAAGAACCTGGAGCAGCAGCGATTTTACAAGCTGTGTATCCTCTACCCGACATCAACCATCCCGATTCCCCAGCATTGGATGTGATGGATTACATTTTGTCGGAAGGACGTAATTCTCGGTTATATCAAGTATTAGTGGATTCAGGTATTGCAACCGATGTGAGTGGTTCGGTTGCCAGTTTGATGGATTTTGGCTGGTATGAATTATCTGTAACAGCTTCCCCCAAGGAAGATTTAAAGAAAATAGATGGAATTCTGACTAAAGAGATTACCAAACTGGCACAGAAGGGTGTTAATGCTGACGAGTTAAAACGTGCGAAAGTACAGTTTGAAGCTGGGGTAATTTTGGGTAATCGAGATATTACCAGTCAGGCAATGCAATTAGCGAACGATGAGACGGTTACGGGTGATCATAATTATATCAACCGTTACCTGGAAAGACTTCGCAAAGTGACTTCTCAAGA
Source organism: Brunnivagina elsteri CCALA 953 (assembly GCF_002289455.1). GTDB lineage: Bacteria > Cyanobacteriota > Cyanobacteriia > Cyanobacteriales > Nostocaceae > Brunnivagina > Brunnivagina elsteri. The sequence goes on along the minus strand of NZ_NTFS01000065.1, from coordinate 3,871 downwards.
TGTGCAGCGTGTTGCCAAGCAGTATCTTAAATCGAATGTCCGTACCGTTGGTTATTTCCAACCAAGTCGAGCAGCAACAGTTTCCAAAGCTAACGGAAAAGCCAATTTAAATCATACCCACGAAAGTTTTATTTCTAGTGGAACTGTAGACGCAGTTGATATTAGTAAGTATTTACCTAAGGTAGAAAAAGATTCAAAAAGAACTAGTAATTCACAGAATCAACCCGAATCGATCGAGTTAGCAAATGGTCTGCGAATCCTGATGCTACCTGACAAGAGTACTCCAACAGTAACATTAAGCGGCTATATCAAAGCAGGTTCGGAATTTGACCCTGAGAATAAAGCGGGTTTAGCGGAATTAGTCGCAGATAATTTATTAAATGGGACTAAAACCAAAAATGTACTTTCCCTTGCCATAGCTTTGGAAGAAAGGGGAGCGAATTTAGAATTTAATGCTTTACGGGAAGGGGTACGCATCGAAGGTGACACTTTAGCAACCGATTTACCTATTTTATTACATACCTTAGCTGATGCTGTTCAAAATCCAATTTTTCCTAGCAAAGAGTTAGAATTAAGCCGCAAGCAGTCGTTGAATGCAATCGAGCAGGATTTAGATGAACCTGCGGAAGTTGCGAAAAGGGCATTTGTACAGTCGATTTATCCAAAAACCCATCCATCCCATAACCTGACGACAGAGGATAGTTTGCGGCGAATTTCTCGTCGTGATGTAATTGAGTTTAAAGCCAAACATTACCGTCCCGATCGCACCATACTAACAATGGTCGGAGATTTCGATCCGGAACTCGTGCGATCGCTAATTAACCAGGAATTTGGCAATTGGAAAAACAACGGTGAAGCCCCTTCTGTAGATTATCCTGCCGTATCAATACCTGATAGTATAGTTAGAGTCAACACAGTGTTACCAGGTAAAGCACAAGCTATTATTTACATGGGAAATACGGCAATAAATCGGCAAGACGGACGTTACTACGCAGCCTTGGTTTTAAATCAAATTTTGGGTGGTGATACTCTATCGAGTCGTTTAGGTGCGGAGGTACGCGACAAACAAGGTTTAACCTACGGTATTTACAGTAATTTCCTCGCTGGTAAGAATTCTGGGACATTTCTAATTGAAATGCAAACTAGTCCCGAAGATGCCAATAGAGCGATCGCAAGTACTCGTAAATTACTTGAAGAAATGAATCAAAAAGGAGTCTCCGAAGAGGAAGTAGAAGCGGCAAAACGCACTGCAATTAGTAATTATATCGTTTCCCTGGCAAACCCCGACGAACTCACACACCAAATCCTCATGAATGAAGTGTATGGTTTAGAACATAATGAGTTAATCGATTTTACTGACAAAATTGACTCGATTACACTTACCCAAGTAAACCAAGCTGCTCGCGAATTACTCCATCCAGATAAAATTGTAGTAGTTACGGCTGGTCCAACTGTAGTCGTAGGTCAGGGTACTGTTAAATAAAAGAAAAAGGATTAACTACCAGGGAGAATCGCCATGTTGGCTTCTTTTACAAATGTTTTCAATATCAGATTATTTAACAAGAAATTTTTTAATCATTCATTGCTGCGTATTTGCTTGATACTTGCTTCATTCGTATATCTTAATCTAACTAATGTGTCTGCCGCTAGTGCGACAAATATACCCGCGAGTTTACTCAAGCAAGCTGCAACAGAAATTCGAGTGAGCTTAGGAAATTCAGCTAACGAACTTATATTTGAACCGAATCACTTAGATTTCGTGTCGGGAAAACGTTATAATTTACACCTTGTGAATCCTAGTTCTCAAAAGCACTACTTTACTGCTAAAGACTTCGCTGACGGCATTTGGACACAGAAAGTTGAAGCAGGCAAAGTAGAAATCAAAGGTGCTATTCATGACCTTGAACTCAAACCTGGTGCAGAAGCCGAATGGGTATTTGTACCACTCAAACCAGGAAATTACAGTTTACGTTGTACCATTGCTGGACATACAGAAGCAGGTATGACGGGTAAAATAGCTATCGATTAACCAGGAAAATTTATACCACCTGAAAACCTCGCAAATAAAAATTCTCCCTCCTGATTCCTACCTTCCCTATTTTTGTACTAATTACCGAATCAGTAAGGCAGCAGCCTTAAAATAAGCTAACTTTAATATAGATGATGATATTGTTCTTCAATTAACTTTCAATTAACCTAAAACACCCATCACACTCTCTGCGACAAAACGCAAATCATTCTTAATATCCCATGAACATTTTAAGTAACCTGCTTTCTCAACCAGCTCAACCCAGTGCGAAAAGACAGCGACGAGGCATAGAAATTAAATCGCCGCGTGAAATTGATATTATGCGACAGTCTGGCAAAATTGTTGCAACCGTCCTCAAAGAAATTTCTGAGTTGGTACAGCCAGGAATGACGACAGCAGACTTGGATGCTTATGCGGAAAAGCGTATTCGTGAAATGGACGCGACACCTAGCTTCAAGGGATATCACGGCTTTACAGGTTCGATTTGTTCAAGTATCAACAACGAAGTCGTACATGGTATTCCCAGCGCCAAAAAATTTATTCGGGCTGGAGATGTAGTTAAAGTTGACACAGGAGCTTTTTTCCAAGGTTTTCACGGTGATTCCTGTATTACGATCGCAGTTGGAACTGTCACACCAGATGCAGCAAAATTAGTTCGCATTGCTGAAGAATCCTTGTACAAGGGTATCGAACAAGTCAAAGCAGGTGCTTACTTGATTGATATTGCTGGTGCGATTGAAGACCATGTAAAAGGAAACGGTTTCAGTGTTGTCGAAGACTTTACTGGTCATGGAGTGGGTCGTAATTTACACGAAGAGCCTTCAGTATTTAACTTCCGTACTCGCGACATGCCTAACGTCAAGCTGCGTGCGGGAATGACTTTAGCGATTGAGCCAATTTTAAATGCTGGGTCTAAATTTACACGTACTCTATCAGATAAATGGACTGCGGTAACAGTAGATAATTCACTTTCTGCACAGTTTGAGCATACCGTGTTGGTGACAGAAAGCAGTTATGAAATTTTAACAGACCGTAGTAAATTGTAATTTTAGATTGTGGATACATTCTTTATCCCTCAGTACAAGCTTTGTATTTTGGATTGTAACCAAATATAAAACCTGAAATCCTATAATGTAGAGACGAGACATGTCACATCTCTCTATATTCATAAAAATATTTGTTAGAGACGCGACTTTTATCGTGTCTCTTTAATTTTATTATCCTAGTATAACAAGGCAAAAGGAAAGAATAAAAAGGTAAAAGAAATAAAGATGACTGATTTACCACTTCTGAATACGGATACACTCTGGGCAATTTTAAATGAAACAATAGATGATGTCACTGTTAACAAGTTAGTATGGCATTATCTTGGATATCGCTACAATGAAACCCAAAAGAAATGGGATATCTCAGAAGTTATAGGTGAATGGCAGAACGATTACCCAGAACCTCCAGATTTTTTTGATAGTCGTCCAGCAGCAATGAAATTAACTCGTTCTATTCCTCAGGAAAATAAACAGTCACTCAAAGAAAAACTCGGTTTTAAAGGTTACAAAATTGGAGAATTTGGTCCTCGGCAAACCCGTAGAGCAACTGCTGCAAATTGGTTATTGAGTTATATGCAAATTCATGGCATTAAGTATGAATAACAAGTAAATATACAGTAAATAACCCCGGTAGGTAGAGATTATAAATCTCTGCCTAATGGCAAAAGTCATCTAAAAGATGACTAAATTACTACAAAAAACTGTGTATATTAATAAATGTATCCGCTCGGTAAATCGGGGTAGAAAAAAAATCAGAATGTAAATTGGTACAGACTGCATTATAGAATATGAGACA
>NZ_NTFS01000649.1 GCF_002289455.1 Brunnivagina elsteri CCALA 953 | reverse complement strand
GCGTTCGCGTTTAATTTCCCTTTACTTTCTCATGATTTATTTATCTTTCTTGGAAGAATAAAAACTGGGATGTACCCATGCCCGACTATGATGAAGATTACGAAGTACTAATTGCGAGAGTTGAAAATATTTCAACAGTGCCGCACTATTGCTTTGACGAAGGTAAACCTGTATTTATGGATATTTCCATAGATAATTTGGATTGTGTTTATCCAATTACTTCACGCGGTAAACGGTTGCTTCAGGGGCGGGTTGATAGCAATATTAACTTAGGCAAGCCGATATTTGAGAGTTATGTTAATGCCTCCGTTCAACTGCGACAATCTTCTTTATCATTGATGGGTGGTGCAGCATTACTTCTTATTGCTCGACTGGATATGGCTAAATATCAAGATACTATAGAACTGCTCAAACATGATACTTTGCTGGGTGCATCTCGCAGTTCCTGTGGCGAACAATTTCCCCTCAATGGTACGTTAATTGAAAACTTACTGTGCTACAGTCGTCATGAAGTCATGCCCACTTCTGATATTGGTTATTTCTATGATTTTGGGATAATCGTTAGCAAGCTTTACTCAGATAACAATGATATTGCTAATTTGTTGGACAAATATCGTTCCTGTTTGAAAGCAATTGCCCATGAGAATAAAAGTGCTACGCTTGACTATTTATTGGAAAAAGCGAATGATGTAATGGTTTTGTTTGATACTGCTTTAAATCTTAAATTAAGTGCCACATCAATAATTATTTTTTTAAAACTACAATCTGAACTTTATCAATATCAAGACTTAGATAAAACTACATTCAAGGAATTGGTTGCTAATTTAGGGATGGTGACGGAACGTGACATTGCTCTCGGATTATGGTTGTTGGGTGTATGTTTTGGATTTGAGTTTTTTTGTGCAAATTATTATGAGGCAACCCAACCTGGTTTTTTCTTGGAGTTTTAGCTGCTTTTTTCACTACATTGAACTGGATTTTTGGTCTGGATATTGACTTTGACTTATCAAAACTTGCCGTTCAAGCACGCGATTGGGAATATTTAACTGAAGCAATCTTGCAGTTGCTTGCCCAATTTGAGTTTTCCCTTCTATTCGCGCATTTGTAATACAAAAATGTTCGTCCCAAACCTGACGACGGGGATTAAATAAAGGGACTATTTCTTTGGTTACTTGGTCTATTGTCGCAAAATCAGAACCTTTATGGCGATTACAAGATAAACATGAAAGTGCCAAATTATCCGCAGCAGTCTCACCACTATGTTTTATAGGAATAATATGGTCTACTTCGTGAGTATAAATAGAAAAATCCTGATGAATAAGACAATATTCACAGCGTTTTGAAGCTCTATTTATTATCAGCTTACGTAGTTCGACAGAAATATAATCAGAAGTCATCTTTATTAATCGCGTTTGAAAGCCCGTGCCTTTAATAAAATCATCATATGTTCTAATTGCTCGTAAACATCTAATTCAGCTAATTCCATCGAGCTAAGTGTTGCAGAACGGTTTTTTTCTAATAACTCTGACAACCGTTTCTGAGCTTGGGCTGAAACTTTAAAAGCAATTATTTCTTCAGGTGTTGGACGCTTAATTAAAAAATCGAGAACTTCTTGATAAACTGCGGGAATATCTGTAGTCCTAGTTTGAACTATTGGCTGAGAAGTTGTTGATGAATTTGCAACGTCTAACAACTGCCACAGCAATTCGGGTAAACGATTTTGCAGAGGTTCTAAACGTTGAGCGAGTTCATCAGAAATTTGAATCGTTAATTCTGCCATTGCTCAGTTCGCTATACGACTTATCTTGTTTCCCAATTATAGCTTGATATTCTTCAAGTCGATTTTATCCCAGCGACCCATTGCGTGTGATTGTTTCTACTGCAAATTCTATCCAGTTCGTGATTAAATCCAGTCCATTCCAAATAGGAGGATTCTTTTTCCTCATTTTATTATACGAAATGTAGTAATTGAATTTTTCTGCATAAATTTCTGTTAGAGTAATTTTTTCTCAAAAGTAATTTTTATATTTCTTTCAAGCCACATACACAAACCTAGTTGCATTGCCAGTAGCCAATATGTAACCTAACAATTGTTTGTTGAATTGGGCAGAAATTTAACTCAGCTTAAGTTCAATTAAATCCTAACTAAAGCGACTGGATTTGTTAAATATTTTTTATTCCACAAATATTGTCGCAACACTTGAGCTTGTCCCTTTCATCATAAACACTCATATTCAGTTGGAATTAAGCGAGCATGGTATATGAAAACGTAATCTATACCCAGAAAACACTTGCCGAAA
>NZ_NTFS01000648.1 GCF_002289455.1 Brunnivagina elsteri CCALA 953 | reverse complement strand
GGGACAATATTGATTGTTGTTAGTAATATTACTTAGGATTTTGTTGGAAAAATTTACTTATTGAAGTTGTCAACTAGTAATTGTTATCAATAGCTTAAAGTTATTGATAATCAGTCAAGCCTAATAAAATCTTGGAACTCTTGTCAGGAAAGATTTATAGGTTATTTTCTTACATCGAACTCAGGTTAATTGATTTTTTATAGTTAATTGTGCCTCATATAATGCTGTTCTTATCAATCGTTGTGCCAAGGTATAGACTAATAAACATAAACCCATTATCATCCCTAAGGCTTCGATTCTTTCTGGACTTTTCAAATAAATACTATCTGCAAAAAATAATGGGTCTTTGAGAAAACCAAATCCTCTCTCGCATGATTGTTGTCTTTTATATTCGTAAATCATAGTGCCGTTACCAAGTTGACTTTCTTCTAAAACATTTGTTGCTAGTATAAATCTGCCTGCACTCAATGTATCTTTTTGGATTTTATTTTTATCCTGAATTATTGTTCACCCCAATTCCTTTGTTATCTCAAGACCCCCAATCCTGCTTTGCCTCTAACAAAGCTCGCCAAGATTACGATAAGCGGAGCTTAACGCCAAAGGCGTATCGCAGGATATGTTTTTCTCGTGTTTACTCCTTTAAATGCTGGGTTTGAGTGCTTTTTCACTTCTTTTGAAATAAATCTGTCAGGCAGTCAGCCTTAACCCTATTATTAGGGGATGGGCTTCATATTATAGAGTTTCAGACGCTGGAACTGTTGGGGATTTCGCTCGGTTAGATAGAATAACTTATCTTCGATTAAGAAGATGGGCTAAAAGACAAACTGGAAGCATCAACCAGGGTCATCAAAAATATTGGCACACCATAGGTGACAACCATTGGGTATTCATCACTAAACCAGATAGTAACGGATTAAAGTTACTATCACATATCGAATTTCACTCCAGTGTTAACGATTATGTGAAGGTTAGAGGGGATAAAAGCCCATATGATGGTGACAATATCTACTGGAGTTTAAGGTTAAGTAATCATCCCGATTTACCTACTACAAAAAGAAAGCTACTTAAGCAACAAAAAGGTAGATGTATGGGATGCGGTTTAAATTTTCTTGAAGGTGACTTATTGGAGATTGACCACATAAATCCTATTTCTTGTGGAGGTAAAAAGGAATGGAAAAATCTTCAATTACTGCACCGCCATTGCCACGATATCAAAACTTTGTTTTGAGTGTGTACTACTTTGAATATGTACGGCTTCCCTCGTTTATGCACATCGGTTTTTTATTGTCTTGGCTTGCCCGTTATGTCGTAACATCCACTTATTGATAGCACCAAGAAGTAAACTAATACAGATGTCATTTGGTAGTCTAGTTAACTTGTAACCAATGAAATACAAAAGTATAGTAAAAGGCAAAATATTTTGGTGTAATTGCTGTAGAACTGTTGCAATTGACTTATCTACATCGTACCCAAGCTTTATCTCCAGTAATTGAATGTAATACCACAAAGTGATCGCTAAGGGCATCGCACATTTATCCATATTCTTTAAGTGTAAAAGAATCATGTACCATGACCTACTTTTATTCAAGTTGAGAAGTAAAAATGCTTGAAGCTATAGCTACGGCTTGGCTATTACTGTTTTTTGGCGACTTTCTTTCCACTTTTGCATACCACGTACCCGAACATGTTTTTGGTAGCCTCCACCTAAAAACACACCACTCCGCAAAAAAAAAAATTTCATCACTATGCTATCCTAATGCGAAAGTGACCACGGGGATTCTCCCCGGTGGCGCATTTCGCGCTGAATTATCAGGTTCTTTTAGATGGTTTGTTGGGTGCTTTACCGTATTTGTTTGTAGCAATATTTTTGTGGTCTTTTTCTCAAGCAGGGGTTATCTGCGGATTACTTTTAGGTCAGTTTCATGTGTGGTGGAGACATACTAGCGTCATAGGCTGGCAAACTCCCAAATTCATAATTTTATTATGTCAGATTTTATTCATCACAACTCCCGAACAACACTGGCTTCATCATCAAAAAACAAATGCAGGTTTTGGCGATATTTTTACATTCTTTGACCAACCTGCAAAAATCTGGTTGCGCTGGTTACGTTTACTCAGAATGCATTTGCGTTTCCCACTTGTCCCGTTAAAGTAGTATTAATTTCAGTAGCAATACAAAAATACTAATAAATTTTCAATTCAAAGCTTTTTCAGGTATTTTTGAGGAAATTCTGGAATTTAATAATGCCAGAATGAATCTAAACTTATCAGTAAATTCCACTACAAAAAATCAGGAAAGCTACCACAATGCAAACAGCAAACAAA
>NZ_NTFS01000647.1 GCF_002289455.1 Brunnivagina elsteri CCALA 953 | reverse complement strand
TTTTTATCATGTCCATTTGGGAACGGAGGTTCCTACTTTCGTCCAGGAACTGGTGGAGAAACCGTGATTGCGGAAATATCAGGGAAACGACTGCAAACCAAACGCAATTTGAAAGCCGAAAAACAACAAGCAGAAACTGCGATCGCATCCTGTCCAACTTTAACTAGGATTGAAAAGCAGGATGGGGAATGGCAAATTCCCGAACCGGAAGACTGTTTGGAATTACTTTTAGAATTGCAAGCTTTGGGTGATACGGTAGTGATTGAGCATCCCGAAGGTGAAAGATTTCGCGTCAATCACCATGCAGATTTAAAAGATTTTAGTTTGAATATTCAGCGTCAACAGGATTGGTTTGCTGCCAGTGGGGAATTAAAACTCGACGACAACTTAGTGCTGGATATGCAGAACCTGTTGGCATTACTCGAACGTACCCCAAGTCGGTTTATTCCCCTGGGAGATGGACAATTTGTCGCTTTAACAGAATCTTTTCGCAAGCGTTTGGATGAATTACGGATGTATTCGGAAAGAAACGGTAAAGGTATCCGTTTCCATCCCCTCGCTAGCTTCGGATTGGAAGATTTTGTTGATGAAGTCGGAAAACTCAAAGCTGATAAACATTGGAAAGAACATATCCAACGTCTCAAAGAAGTCCAAAATTTCCACCCTGAACTTCCTTCTACCTTCCAAGCAGAGTTACGGGAATATCAACTAGAAGGCTTTAATTGGATGGCAAGACTCGCTCATTGGGGAGTGGGAGCATGTTTAGCTGACCAAATGGGACTAGGTAAAACCATCCAAGCTTTAGCTGTAATTTTAACCCATGCCCAAGCTGGTGCAAGTTTAATTGTTGCTCCCACTTCCGTATGTATGAACTGGATTAGCGAAGCCGAGAAATTTGCCCCAACGTTAAATATCATCCAATTTGGTACAGGCAACCGTCAAAAAATCCTTGATGGATTGCAACCATTTGATATGGTAGTTTGTAGTTATGGCTTATTACAGCAAGAAGAAGCCGCCCAAATGCTATCACAAATCGAGTGGCAAACCATAGTCCTCGACGAAGCCCAAGCCATCAAAAACATGACCACCAAACGTTCCCAAGCGGCAATGAACCTCAAAGGTGGTTTCAAATTAATTACTACCGGAACCCCAATTGAAAACCATTTAGGGGAACTATGGAACCTATTTAGATTTATCAACCCCGGTTTACTCGGTTCCTTTGACAGCTTCAACCAGCGCTTTGCCATCCCCATCGAGAAATATCAAGACAAACAAGCAAGGAACAAACTCAAAAAACTCATCCAACCTTTTCTATTAAGACGCACAAAAAATCAAGTTCTCCAGGAATTACCTTCCCGCACCGAAATTTTACTCCATGTCGAACTTAGTCAAGAAGAAATGGCGTTTTACGAAGCACTGCGTCGAGAAGCGATTTCCAAACTTACCGACAGCGAGGCAACCGCAGGGCAAAAACATCTCCAAGTACTTGCGGAAATTATGCGCTTACGTCGTGCTTGTTGTAACTCCCGTTTGGTGGTGCCAGAAAGCGATTTACTCAGTTCCAAATTACAACTTTTTGGCGAAGTTTTGGCAGATTTACTCGAAAATCGTCACAAAGCGCTGGTATTTAGTCAATTTGTAGACCATTTACAAATAATTAAAAAGTACCTCGAAGATAACAATATTAAGTATCAATACTTGGATGGTAGTACCCCCGCAAAGGAACGAAAAAAGCGCGTAGATGCCTTTCAAGCTGGGGATGGAGATGTATTTTTAATTAGCCTCAAAGCTGGAGGTACGGGATTAAATTTGACGGCAGCCGACTACGTAATTCACATGGACCCTTGGTGGAATCCAGCAGTGGAAGACCAAGCAAGCGATCGCGCTCACCGTATTGGACAACAACGTCCTGTTACTATTTATAGATTGGTAGCAAAGGATACTATTGAAGATAAAATAGTCGATTTGCACCAGCATAAAAGAGATTTAGCTGATAGTTTGTTGGAAGGTGCTGATGTTAGTGGGAAGATTTCTACGGCAGCATTATTGGAATTGATGGGAGTTTAGATTTTGGAGATAATTTGATGATGACAGCATTGTTAGATTAGAAATATGTCAATTCCGGGTTGAAATTCTGGATAAATCTTATGCAACGTGAAGATGCGATCGCAAGTCTGACGAGTATATTAACAAATTTACAAAGCTTAGGTGTTCTTTCTCTAGCTTTATTTGGTTCTGTCGCTAGAAATGAGGCTAGAGCTAGGCTGTTGACTTTGTGCCTTTTTAGGCTATTTTGGTTCATACAGTTTCTGTGTCGTCCACTAAATCAGAAAATA
>NZ_NTFS01000646.1 GCF_002289455.1 Brunnivagina elsteri CCALA 953 | reverse complement strand
TTCGGTTTCTTGCTTTACTTCACTCTCCTCAAGCTTTTTAAAATCATCTCTGATCGGGGAAATCTGTTTGCTATTTAAAAGTTTTGGTTCAGTTTTATTTAATAAGTTTTCTAGGTTTTGGAGAAATTCCAAGTAAGTATCTTGATAGCGATTGAATAAAACTTCAAATGATTGATTTGATAAGATTATTGCTTGATTACTTATTTGATTCAATAATTTTTTATTTATGATAATTCTCTGTATTGCTGTTGTTTTCGCCTGTTGAAAATTATTACTTTTTTCTAAAGAAGCTGGGAAAGCTGCTACTACCTGTAAACTTATAGTATCGCTCCTCAACTTGCTTAGTAATATACGTTCACTACGTAACCTGATACGTTCTGCGTTAGCTTGATTTTGCCAAAAATCACCGATCGCAATACCTGTTAAACTACCAGACATTGCAACCGCCAAAGCTGTGAAATAACCAAATTTAATTTTTTTCTCAATACTTAAAAAATTGATATTATGATTAATTTTTTTAAAAAAGTGTAAATGTTTTTTCCAGATGTTTGTAACCATTGCTAAAGACTGCGAGTTATGTTCAGAAGTTAAATTTTCATCAGGTTTGTGAGTCATAGCTTCAGTTTCCAAATCTAAGTAGTATCACACAGATTTTTGTCAAAGTGATTTATTTATAAGTAATAATTAGGTTGTCTATTAGCATAAATAGTATTATGCAAATATAGAGTAAGTAGTAGAAAAATCGGATAAAACTTATGCCGATGCTCTGCTATCAAATCAGTCAGGTTTGAATCCCCTTAGAGAACTCCACAGAAAGAAATGCCCAATGTCATTCTGAGGAACGAAGAATCTCGCGTAGATGCTGAGTCCCAAGGGGACACGCTACGCGAACGTTCCTCAGCATGACAACACAGGATCATTCATTTTGTGGCTTACTCTTATTTAATATTGCCCAATATTAAAGAAATAATTTACAGTCACCATAAATAATTATTTGTAAAAAATTAAGATTCCCGACTTTGCTCACAAAATCGGGAATCTGAAGGTTTATTGCAATTTTTGCATCGTGTTGGGAATTATCTCACGCGGAGAAGAGTGTAAACTTGGTAAAGTTGTCGTAATATTGAATTTTAAGCAGTGGCGCTCCAATTGATGTACAGTAATTTTGCGGCTGTGGCTTTAACCTGTTGCGAAGAAGCGACCAGTTGACCGCAAGCATCCCAAGAACCCGAAATAAACATATTCCTGGCACCTTCAGCCATTGATATTGGTGCTGAAAAATCACCGCATTGCACTTGCATTGTTTCTAAATTTACCGTCACTGATACTTGGGGATTTGCAGTAATCAATTCCTGCGATCGCATCACAGTTTCCGTATCTCCAGTCACACAAGGTACACCAATCGCCACACAATTACCGAGAAATATTTCGGCAAAACTTTCACCAATTATTGCTTCTACTCCCCATTTAGCTATGGCTTGAGGTGCATGTTCCCGTGAAGAACCGCAGCCAAAATTACGATTAACCACTAAAATTTTTGCATTTTGATACTCCTTCTTGTCAAAAGGATGCTCACCATTTAGGGCAATGCGATCGTCTTTAAAAGCATGTTCTCCAAGTCCATCAAAGGTGATGCATTTTAAAAAACGGGCAGGAATAATCCTGTCTGTGTCGATATCGTTACCGACAAGGGGAATGCCGGAACCGGAAACTAATTTTACTTCGCTAGTCATTACTTATTTAGGAAAAGGGGAAAAATTTGTCGAAATGCATTGATACGGATTTATACAGATTTATACAGAGAGACGCGATATATCGCGTCTCTACATTATTTTTAAACGAATTCACGTACGTCAGATATTTTGCCTGCGATCGCAGCTGCTGCAACCATCGCTGGACTCATTAATAATGTGCGCCCGGAAGCTGAACCTTGACGACCTTTAAAGTTACGATTGGAGGAAGAAGCGCTGATTTGTCTTCCCTGCAATTTGTCGGGGTTCATTGCTAAACACATCGAACATCCAGCTTCACGCCATTCAAAACCCGCATTCATGAATATTTGATCGAGTCCTTCGGCTTCGGCTTGTTGCTTCACCCGTTCGGAACCTGGAACCACAAAGGCTTTCACCCCTTTCGCTACATGACGACCTTGAGCTATTTTAGCAGCTTCCCGCAGGTCGGTGATACGTCCGTTGGTACAACTACCGATAAAGCACACGTCAATTTTCATACCTTTGATTGCTTGACCGGGGGCTAAATCCATGTAGCTATAGGCTTCCTCGGCAATCACTCTGTCTTCTTCGAGAAGTTGTTCCGGTGTGGGTACTTCCTGGTCAACTCCCATAC
>NZ_NTFS01000645.1 GCF_002289455.1 Brunnivagina elsteri CCALA 953 | reverse complement strand
TCTTTAAGCTCTGCAAAAGCTTCTATAATTGCTGGTTGGCTCATGGAGGTAGATGCACACGCTTGGATTCGCGCTAGATTATACCACATAGCTCCTACTTTTAGAATGAAATAGCCCTGTGGTAAGGTTACAGACAAATCTGAGCGATGATGACATTATTCAACGTGCAGCTAAGGTTGGAGTCGGAATGATGTCAGCTTCGATTCAGTACATTAACCCAAATTATTCTGGTGAGTTTATCTTTGGTTATGGAGAACTTGACGAACAGCAATTAGTTGAAGGAGTTTATAGATTAGCACAAGTAATTAAAGCTTAAATTTTACTAATATGGACGACCAAGAAATTATCTTAAATGCAGGTAAAATCATTTGTAAAGGTAATACAATTCGTCGTCCAATCAATGAAAATAGTGGTTTTGTCCAGGAATTATTACGCTATTTAGAAATCGTAAATTTTGACCTAACCAATAAAAACTACCGTTGGTAAGGATAATAATATTGAGGACTTACAACTGGTGATTGATAAACACTTGTAGGTGCTATATTTCCCGTATTATTAGGTATGGGAGCCATGAATGTAGAATTACCAGAAACTGGATTCATCATCGGAGCTTGATAACTAGTTTGAGGGATTTGATTAGTATTTGTGTTGGATAATGGAGGACTAATAACGGGATTTTGAATCGGATTTGTAGAACCAGGATTCCCGATTCCATTGTTTGGTATTGTGTTAGTTGGAATTGTATTAGTTGGAATTGTGTTATTTGCTGCTGGTGTGACATTACCTTGGCTAAATTGCTGGTAAGCCGCACGGGAAATCGAACTAATTAACTTTTCGGCACCGGCATCATTTCTTGGACGTTGCACTATCACAGCAGCGATGTAGCGTTTGCCAGTAGGCAAGTCTACTAAACCTGCATCTGCTAAAATTGCACCAATCTCCCCTGTTTTATGGGCAATAGTTGCACCTTGTCCCAAACCCGACGGTAATAAATTATCCTTAACCGTACGACGCATAATATCGAGAATACGATCGCGTGATTGCATACTCACCAAGTTCCCCTTAGTCATAACCGCAATCAAATTCGCTAATTCTTTCGGACTGGTGGTATTTGTACCTTCGATATCTGGTAAAATATTCCGAATTGTGGTTGTATTCAGTCCCCAACTACGGAAACGCTGATTTAAAGTTTCAATTCCACCTAAGCGCTCAATCAACATATTCGTTGCTGTATTGTCGCTAATCGTAATCATTTTAGTGACAACTTCCAGGGCAGTATAGCTAGTTCCGGCAGGTTTATACTGAATATCCCCCGAACCAGTTGCGATCGCGCTTTTTGTACTAGTTATTGTTTCATCAAGACGAATTTTCCCAGCATCCACATCTTGGAAAAAAGCCACAATGATGGGAATTTTAATTGTACTAGCGGCTGAAAACATCGCACCGCCATTAAAATCTACATAGCTACCATTATCTAAATCGGCAATAAACACACCCGGAGTTAGACTTGGATTAGCTGCTGTGATACTTTGGATGGAAGTACGAAGTGTGGATATTTCTTGGGACAGAACCAAACCAGAATTATTCCCAGGAGATTGACTTGATTGGCTTTGGTTCGGGGTAATTGTCGTTTCTGTTGGGTTTGCAGGATTTAGCTTCGTTGTCGGGTCTAAAACAGATAATGCCGTACCAACGATCGCACCTAATCCAACCCCGACAATCAGTAACCGTAAAGCATACAAAATATTGCGTGCCATTGGTTTAAGTCGTGTCTTCCGACTAGCAACCTTTCTTCTAGGTAATGGCTGCTTGCGTACCTTTACCGATTTTACCTTAGTGCTGTTGGGATTAAGAGGAGGAATTTTACCCCTACTGTTAGATGCAGTTAAAGAACTTCCTGACGATGCGATCGCACGTTTTTTGACCACAGGTACACGAGCTAAAGCATTCGGATTTACTTTTGTACGTCCTGGTTGTGCTTTTTGAGTCGCTTTCCCTTGGTTTTCTACGGTTTTTTGCCCTGAACGCACACGCTGCCCACGGGTAACGGGTTTACGTCGCGACGAAGTTGTTAATTTGTAACCTGAATCTGACACTATTACTCCTTGTTACCCACTCAACTGAACTTTCTACCGACTGCCGAACCAGATGTATACATTTATATTTAATTTATATTTATGAATAATCCTAAAAATAATCCTAAAAATAATCTAAAAATAATCTGATGTTAAGAATCAAAAATCACACACGAACTCCCAAAAACTCCCTTTCCTCGTAGATATTTGCTAACTAATACCAATTCTATGTGAGGCTGCACATTATGTGACCCCTCCATACCTCCCCTACCCTGCGGGAACGCGGTAGACGCT
>NZ_NTFS01000644.1 GCF_002289455.1 Brunnivagina elsteri CCALA 953 | reverse complement strand
ACCAAAATTTTAGTTAGGGAAATACGGCAAAAATTGACAGGGGGAAGTAGTAACTGTTCAACAGATAAGCAGTTACGATTAGAAAAATTAATCGAGAATCAGGATATTCAAATAGAAGTTAGTTATGGAGATGTCACTGAAGATAAACCAAATACAGATGGGTTTCATCAAGCAATCGAACAACTAGGTAGTAATAAAGCAGAAACTCGATTAGGTGCAATTTATACTCTCGAACAAATTGCCAAGGATGTTCCTGCTAAACAATGGACAATTGTTGAAATTCTTGCTGCTTTTATCCGCGAAAATGCACCAGTTTTTAGTAGTGATAGAGATGAAGATGAAGAGGTAGAGGAAAGAATATCACTATTGCCAACTGATATTCAAGCAGCTTTGACTGCGATCGCACGTCGTGATATCAGTAAAGAACCGGAGAACCAGAAGTTAGATTTACGCTATATCAATATCAGTAATGCTGATTTAACTGAGGGCAATTTACAGGATGCAGACTTTACTGGTTCTGATTTACGAGGGGTAATATTTTATGGGGCAAATCTGAAAGCAGCAGATTTTTCTGGTGTAAATTTGCAAGAAGCTGTTATGTATGAGGCTGATTTGCATGAGGCTTTATTTTACGAAGCTAATTTGCAAATGGCTATTTTACGCAAAGCTAATCTGAAGAATGCTATTTTTTATGGTGCTGACTTGCAATCTGCAACTTTGTACGATGCAAATCTGTCGGAAGCAATTTTTTATCAAGCGAAATTGCAAGCCACAAATTTTTGTGATGCGAACCTAGCAAGGGCAAATTTAGAAGCATGTAATCTAACTAATGGTAATTTAATTGGGGCAAATCTACAAGGTGCAAATTTGATTGGGGCAAACTTACAAAATGCCACCTTTAGTACGGCAAATTTGCAAGAAGCGATATTACTGGAAGCAGTTTTATCTAAGACAAATTTCAGTGATGCAAATCTTAGTAAAGCTAATTTAGTCGGGGCAAATTTAGCAGGGACAATTTTCCAAGATGCTAACTTAAATGGTGCTGATTTAAGTAGAGTTGAAAACTTGGAAGCACAACAAATTGAAACTGCATTAGGTGACAGTACAACTATCCTACCGGATGGTTTGGCAATACCAAGTCATTGGACAAATGTGAATTACGAGTCATTGTGAACTACCTACACCAACTCGGATTACCGAGTATGGTGTAGTCTTCTGGCGTGTCTCTCAACACTACCATAACTTCCTTCAAGGTATCCTTGACTGTATCTATATCAAGGTGCGTCATTATACTATCCTCCGTCTTTGAGCAATTTGTACTCATAAAGTCCTGTAAGCGTGATGGTACAGGTGTTACAGCACTTCCGGCTATTACACAATACAGTTGTTCCCCTCACCTCCCTTCTAATCATAGCTTTCAGCTTTGAGCATGTACCTCATAGCTACCGGAAGTGCTGTAATGTCGCGTATATTTGCTCCAGAACGGATGGATAGCTTATTTACAAAACATGCACAAGTGCAGTACCAGCAAGATTTACTATTTTCCAGTCAAGTAGATTTAATGAGCTTGGTAGTATGTGGAATTCAAAAATCGGTTCACGCAGTTTGCGCTATTTTAATTTTCGATGGTGTTAGTTGCATCAACATACTTGCAACATTGAAAGGGCTGGAATATTTAACCGCTTCGACAGTAAAATATTTATATAGATTAGCTTAATAAAAGTTAAAATCCCTGGGTAGCCGACTGATATGGATATTCAACTTACTTTTCTCAAATATACTCAATGGTCAGGAATTGCCACATTAGCATTTGCTGCGATCGCAATTTTGGCTTTTGTGCTGAAATGGGGTATCCGCTTCCGATTGGTGGGTACAACTGGATTTATGCTAGTGATGACGGGTGGTTTATTTGCCTTATCCCTAGCACCTCTAACAAGGACAGTAATTCCTGGTGCTTTAAACTACAGTTTGATTTTTGATAATGGCGCGACACAGGCTGTAATTGGCTTACCACAAACCGTCACCCCAACACAATTAGATGCGACTTTGCGTCAAGCAGCAAGTGACTTGTATTCTTACGGACGCTTAGGTGCTGGTGGAAACAAATCATTAACCGTTCGCGCTCGTACCGTTACCCATCCCGAAGATGGTCTTTCAGTACCTTTGTTCTTGGGACAGGTGACACGTTCTTTGGCTAGTCGTGAAGATGATGGTGTGGCTGTGGAAGTTTATGAAGATAAATTTGCTCAGTTGCCAAAAACAAAGCCTATTACTTAATCTCGGGAGTTAATTACACCAGCAATCAACCCCAAAATTATCATCCGTAGAGACGTTCCGATGGAACGTCTTTCCCGAAAATAACAATAAATATTTATTAAGATTATACATAAA
>NZ_NTFS01000643.1 GCF_002289455.1 Brunnivagina elsteri CCALA 953 | reverse complement strand
CTGCCTGAAAGCCTTGATTTTAAAGGCAAATCCATAATTTTAGCTTAAAATTCAGCATAACACCTACGGAAGAGCCAATTATTTTGATAATTATTCAAACTTGATGACTTAATTTACAAAGAGGAGACAGCACAAACCTGTAAACCAACAGGTGTATTAATGATTACAGCTTCAACATTGAAAACTTGAGCGATCGCATCTGGAGTAAGAACGTTTGCAGGTGTTCCCACATCCCAAAGATGACCCTCTTTAAATAGAGCAATACGCCTGCTATATCTAGCCGCAAGATTTAATTCATGTAATACTGTAACTATAGTCAGTTGCTGTTCTTGATTTAATTCTTTGAGCAATTCGAGTAATTGCAGTTGATAGTTAATATCCAAGTAAGTAGTTGGTTCATCTAGTAATAAAACCTTTGGTTCTTGAGCTAATGCTAAAGCTAAAAAAGCCCGTTGTCTTTCCCCTCCAGAAAGGTTTTCTACTGGTCTTTCACTCAGCTTTTCCAATCTGGTTTTTTGAATCGCAATTTCGACTTTCTCCCTATCTTCTGGGTTTAATTCCCATTGCCACCAAGGTTGATGAGGTGTACGTCCTAAACTTACCAATTGTCGCACAGTCAAACCCGCAGGAATTGTTTGTTGTTGGGGTAATAATGCCAACTTTTGTGCGACTATATTTGCTGGTTGGGAATGAATGGTTTTACCATCCAACAATACTGCTCCCTGGAAAGGAGAAAGTAT
Source organism: Brunnivagina elsteri CCALA 953 (assembly GCF_002289455.1). Taxonomy (GTDB): domain Bacteria; phylum Cyanobacteriota; class Cyanobacteriia; order Cyanobacteriales; family Nostocaceae; genus Brunnivagina; species Brunnivagina elsteri. Next base: position 1,654 of record NZ_NTFS01000643.1, on the reverse strand, counting down.
GCGAATGAGTAGTTTTAAAAAAGTTGATTTCCCCGAACCATTTGCACCAACTAAACTTAACCATTCACCAGTTTGTAAGTCTATATTTACATCTTTGACAATTGGGACTGTGGTATAACCACCCGTTAAATTTTGAACTTCTAAAGGCATTTTTTAGGTTTTGGATTTGAGATTAATTAGGGAATAAAGAAACAGAAAATTACGAATTATTCCTTAGTTCGACGATTATAGAGCAACCAGATAAATAGGGGAGAACCAAGAAGTGCTGTGACAGAACCGACAGGTAACTCAATCGCACCAAGTCGAGAAAGTAAATCTGCAAACATTAATAACCAAGCTCCACCCAAAGCTGATAATGGTAGCAGAATTCGGTAATCATTACCAACCATTAAGCGAATTCCGTGGGGAACCACTAAACCAATAAAACCAACCAACCCACTGACACTAACCGCTCCTGCTGCGAGTAAAGTTGCGACTCCAGCGATTAAAAACCGCGATCGCACTAAGTTTACTCCCAAACCCACCGCTAAATCGTCTCCCAATGCCAGCAAATTCAAGGAACGTGCTAATAAACACCCCGCAATCAAAGCGATAATTACATAAGGTGCTGCGGTTGTCACTTCCCTCCAACCCCTTCCATTCAAACTCCCAATCAACCAGTTCAATGCTTGCTGAATCTGTCCATCCTCTGCCAACAGAAGTAAAGTACTTTGAATCGCACCAAATAATGAACTTACCGCAACTCCACCTAAAATTAACCGTTCCACAGAAAGTTTATTACCCGAACGACCGAGAAAAATCACGATAGCCGTGGTAACAATTGCTCCAAGCCAAGCTCCTAAAGGTATCCATGCTTGAAAAACCTGCAACACCACCATTGCGATCGCAACTAATCCCGCACCTGCCGAAATCCCCAAAATAAAAGGGTCTGCAAGACTATTTCGTAACATCCCCTGCAATAATGCACCTGACATCCCCAACGCAGAACCTACCAGCATTGCGGCTAAAATGCGGGGAATACGTAAATCCCAAAGTATAGTTTGTTGAAGTTGGTCGCCTCGACGAAGTAGTGCTTGTAACATCTGTTCAAAAGTCAAGTGAACCGCACCTTGGGAAAGAGAAAGCAAAAGCGTTGATATAAGTCCAATCACAAGAACTGCGATCGCGAATAATGTGCGATTGGTTGTCAAAGTTTCTTGTATTTGCTTGCGGAAGTAGGTAGGTAATATGTTCATTAATTGATTATGTCCTTTTCCAGTTCTCCTTTTGAGTTATTCGCTCACATTTTGATTGTTTTGACCAGAATATGAATACTTTGTTTAACTAATTGAGATATATTATGATTAATATCACGATTGTGGCGTATTATTTCATACTTTTGTCACATTTGTTAGGAATCCCCGATATAACACTAAGTCATACTTTGTAAGGGATTCGCTAAATCTGAATGCGATGTAGCAAGCCGCTTTTTGAATCAAAATGGGATAATTATCTTTTAAGATTTTCTTCTATTAATTTGTATTTTTGTTCTTAGTAAGAACCATTATCACACAGATGAATCAAAGTTAAACATTATTTCTAAGAGTGTTCCAAGTAAAAAAGTGCCCAATTGTCATGCTGAATGGAGCGAAGCGCAATGAAGCATCTCTGTCTA
>NZ_NTFS01000642.1 GCF_002289455.1 Brunnivagina elsteri CCALA 953 | reverse complement strand
CTGGGTAACAAGAATGACCAGTAGTTGCCATGAGTTTGAAAAGTGCTTGCAAAGGGGCATTTTGGGGCAACGACACAATACTGGTACGGGGAACCATAACAGCTTGAACAGTAGCTTCTCCAAATTCAAAAACCTTTTTTAACAGTTCCCGTTCTTCAGCCAGCAGTCCAATTGACTCTTTTTCTGTGGAGATAATTAACTGCAATTCTTCAGATGTAACCGGAGGTCGCCAACTTTTACTGTTGTATTCGATACCAAAAAACTTGAGTAAACAACGGGTTGATTGATTGAGTACCCAAACAAAAGGTCGAAAAAACCTGACAATAGCTTTAATTAAAGGTCCCAAAAACCGGGCTAATTGCTCGGAGTGGAGCATTGCGATTGATTTTGGACATAGTTCACCTAAAACTATTTGCAAATAGGCAATCGAACAAAACGCGATCGGGATTGCTAACGAATGGGTGACAAGGGGATTGCTACGATTCCATAAAGGTAATGATTTTAGCCAAATATCGATTAACGTCACAACTGTACTCTCCCCAATCCAGCCCAAAGCCAAACTCGAAAGAGTAATACCCAACTGGGTTGTAGATAGAAGTCGATGTATACCACGCTGTAAAGCTTCAACCGCGATCGCACCAACATCACCAGATTCAACTAGCTGTTGAATCCGCGATCGCCTTACCGTCACCAACGAAAACTCTGCCATAACAAAAAAGGCATTAATTGCAATCAGGAACAACACCGACAACAACCTCAGCCATACATCTGTCCAATTCACCTGACTGATTACCACTCCGTTGCTTGATGATGTTAAAAAAATCTCGCTGGCTTTAACCGATTATCCAAATCAAAAATTACGGATTGAAGTATCGAATATTCCAGTCGCAAGGTAGTTAATTGGGGAATGGGGGATGGGGCATAAAGAATGAATATAGTAAGTCTTTTTCCATTATTTATTATTCAATTCCCACTGCCCAATTCCCAATTTCAAATAATCCCAACTTCCATACCTTCTCCAATTTCCAGTGTATCGCCCATTTTTTCGCCGTCATGGTAAGCAGCAAGTATAACTTCGCTAGTTTTACCCCAGGCAATATTACCTTGACCATCAAGTGCGATCGCGCCTAAATCCCGTTTGTTTTTCTCTGCTTCTGCAAACGATCGCTGCATTGCTTCATGTAATGACATGCCATCAGTTACCCGCACCACAATTCGCGCTGCCAAACATTCATCAATAATATCTTCACCAATTCCTGTACAGCTAACACCTGCGTACTGAGTTGCATAATTTCCCGCAGGCATAGCAGAATCACTGACTCTACCAATCCGCTCAAAGCCTTTACCGCCTGTGGATGTGCCAGCAACTAATTTCCCTTGAGTATCTAAAGCAACAACACCAATAGTCCCGCGTCGGGCTGTACTGGTTTCTGCAACTTCCTTAAAATCGGCTTCGGCAACAACACCAGCCATACTACGTTGGAAATTATCTTGACGTTCCCCAATCCATTCCTGCAAGCGCAAATCAGTTAAACCGTTGTAGCTGGGGATTTGTAATTCCCGTGCCAGTTCCGCAGCACCGTAATCGGAAAGAACGCGATCGGGTGAAGATTGTAAATATTGGGCTACGTTGATGGGGTTTTTGACTCGCGAAATATTAATTACACCACTAAAGCTTTGGGTTGCACCATCCATTAAAGAAGCACTCATGCGGATTTGCCCATCAGATTGGAGAACCGAACCCGTACCAGCATTAAAGCGGGGATTATCTTCTAATAATTGGCAACCGAGTACAACCGCGTCTTTGGCACTTCCACCTGATACAAGTAAATGATAAACTTCTTCAATTACTTTATAGAGCGATCGCCTAACTACTTCAACTCCACCTTTGCCTTTGAGGGAACTACCCGCTCCACCGTGAATAATTAATTTAGGTTGCACCTGAATAACTCCGTACTGGTTAATAGTATTGGTTAATAGTTAATATCTAAAAAATCAACTAATCATCTGTTATAGCTTGAGAACGTCTACGACGGCATCGTTCGGAGCAATATTTTACCTCATCCCAGCATCTTTCCCATTTTTTTCGCCAGGTAAAGGGTAATCCACACACAGGGCAAATTTTGGTAGGCAAGTCAGATTTTGAACGAGCGTGTGCCATATTTTTTTTGCCCCATATTTTTTTTGAATACGAAATGTGACCAGTATTCTAACTTGAACGGATTTTATTTTCTGAAAATAATAAAATTCTAATTTGAAATTCTTTCCATCCTATTAAAATCCCCTCGTTAAAAACCAAGGGATTTACACAAAACTTTCTCGAAGGGTAGTTAGAGTGTTCCAAGTAAAAAAGTGCCCAATTGTCATGCTGAATGGAGCGAAGCGCAATGAAGCATCTCTGTCTAT
>NZ_NTFS01000641.1 GCF_002289455.1 Brunnivagina elsteri CCALA 953 | reverse complement strand
GTTTCCTAGCTAATGAATATAATTTTTAATCGCATTATTAATCTGTACAAACAATATAGTTTATACGTTAGTGTTTTTATTTTTTTCTGGGCAATATTTGCACTAACTAACAGTGGAGTTGACTCCTCCGAAGGCTTATTTCACTATGAAGTTGCAGTCCAAATCATCAAACATGGACAGCTTGGATTTGCGACCCAACCCGAAGGAATCTTCCAAATTGCACCTAATGGTAGATTCTACGCAGGGCATGAAATAGGCAATACTCTGTTTATGCTACCTACTGCATTTGTCAATGTCATGTTAGAAAATGTAGCATCAAGGTTCGTCAGTTTAGAAACAATTGAAAAAGCTCAACAATTCATTTTATCATTTCAAGCAGGCATCTACTCATCCATCACTGCAACTCTGTTTTTTGCCCTCTTAAAAGTGGGTTTTAATCAAACAGTTAGACTAAGTTTTATTGCCACAATACTCCTTGCCCTAACAACATTTTTCTGGACATATTCACGTAACTTGTTTGATGGAGTTATATGCACAACATTATTAATATCTTCCTTCTTTTCCTTAGTTCGCTATCGTCAAACCAAAAACTCAGTATTTATTATTAGCTGCTTTCTCGCTTTAGGTTTTGCATTTATTACCCGCGTCTCGATGATACTAGGGATTTTAGCTGCATTTACATATTTACTAATTTATCGTAAAGCCTCAATCGTCAACAAACTCAGCGAATTTATTCTCGCAGGAATAACGCTCATCCCATTTATTATCTGGCAATTGTGGTACAATTTTTTACGAACGGGAATTTTCTATAAATCTCCTGTACAAACTAGTGTTTATGCAGGTAACAATGCCCTTGATGGTAATATATTTATTGGGTTATCTGGGTTACTTCTTAGCCCTGGAAAAAGTATCTTTATTTACGCACCATTACTTCTAATTTCAATCGTTCTCTTCCGTCGATTTTACCGTCAATATCCCAAAGAAGGTATTTACATCGCTGCATTAACAATAATTTGGTTTTTGCTCCATGCACGTTTACGTAGTTGGTACGGTGCTGTTGGATGGGGACCACGACACCTAATTACAATCCTACCAATTCTATTTATACCCTTTGCCGTTAATCTTGATTATATTTGGCAGCGATTTTCACTGAGAATTACAACGATTTGTCTTGCTGGATTTGGATTTATTTTAGGCTTATCATCAATAATTTCTAATTGGCATTTCCGCATAATGTACGCAGTTGAAAAGAATATTGCTGACGATCAAAATTTCATTTGGGGATGGTCACATAACCAAGCTATTGATATGCTACATGCTGGTGTTGACAATATAATTAGAATCACAACCAAAGCACCTATTATTGTGCTTCAAAACACCTATTCCGAGGCAAATGAATATGCTAGTAGTACCATAAATATATGGACTAATTCATTCATACATGCGGGTATACCCTGGTTCGCAGTTGTAATTTTGTTAATTCCTCTATTTGTTCTAATCTACTTATCTGTACGTCATATTTTACATTTTTCCCAGCAGCCTAACACTCTCGAAGAAAGAAGTTCAAGAGCAATTATCTAACTCCTAAGAAGTGTGGATAAAATTTGTCTGTATTATCGCGATCGCAAAACTAAAAACTCTAGAAACGAGAGTAAATAACACTTATCACTCATTTACTTACTCATTTCAACTTTCCCTAGTAGTGCGACGAGTATAGGAATTCCAAACATCGAGTTCCGATGCAGAACGACTTTTTAAGATAGTGCGATCGCCATCGCTCAAACCTTGTACCATTGTAAAGTCAGCACCAGCAATACTGGCTAAATTTTCCAACATTGCATTTTTCAAGTCAGCAGCTCGCAAATCGCAAAAACGTAAATCACAGGACATCATTCTTGCATCCTGCAAAAATGCACCCGTTAAAAATGCTTTATTTAAATCAGCACTGCTCATTGCAGAACCTTTTAAATTAGCACCAGTCAAATCCACTCCACTTAAATAAGCACCCCGCAAGTTTGCGTTTTGTAAATCAGCATTACGTAAATTTGCTGTACAAAGATATACACCATTCAAATTTGCGTAGGGACCAGCCGCACCGGAAGACCTATAATTAAAGCCTTCGCTCCATTGGGTTTTGCAGCTATTTCAACGGTTCGATTTGCAAAATCGGACTATCCCTTCTGGCTTAGAGCTTAACGTTAGCGATCGCGGTAGACATCCAGCGACAATTCGCAGTTGGTGTTATCAATGCCAGGAGCTAAGAAAAATACGATATACATACATAGATGCTGGGGAAGCTTCGCAAATTTTTAATAGTGTTATTTACCCCAATCATTGTTATGATTTACCGCTTTTAGGGATTGACTTTTTGTCGTTTGGTAAAATTAAAAACCTGATTGGGCTTGATTTTCAAC
>NZ_NTFS01000640.1 GCF_002289455.1 Brunnivagina elsteri CCALA 953 | reverse complement strand
ATATTACACAACAGGGGGATAAATATGCTCAAGTTCTAGCGCAAAATAAAGGACGTAAACTTGCCCTCTTGGTCGGTATTAACGAATATGGTAACGGCGTAAATCCCCTCAGAGGGTGCGTCAATGATGTCTTGTTACAAAAAGAATTATTAACACACCGCTTTGGTTTTGACCCCAACGATATTAAAATCCTCACCGACCAACAAGCCACCCGTCAAGGTATCCTCACAGCATTTGAAGAACATCTCATCAACCAAGCTAAACCAGGGGATGTGGTGGTATTTCACTTCTCTGGACATGGTTCGCAGGTAATCGATCCCGATAAAGATAATCCTGATGGTTTCAATAGTACCCTGGTTCCCATTGATTCCGACTACAATTCCTCTGGTGGTGTAGTGCAGGATATTATGGGACACACGCTGTTTTTACTGATGTATGCATTGAAAACCGATAATGTCACTGTTGTATTAGATAGCTGCCATTCTGGAGGTGCAAAACGGGGAAATTTCGTAGTGCGTTCTCGTAATAATGAGCAAAATTGCAACCAAGTCCCCAAGAATTTGCCTATCAGCAACAATGGTTAAAACGCTTAAATTTATCTCCACAACAATTTATTAACCTGCGTCGTCAAGGTGTAGCCAAAGGTGTTGTCATTGCTGCTGCTAAACGCGACCAATTTGCAGCCGATGCACCTTTTGATGACTTTCATGCAGGTGCATTTACTTATCTATTTACTCAATATCTCTGGCAACAAACAGCAAATCAATCAGTCAAAAGAATATTAGTTGATGTCAATCGCAGCACACAAATTTTGTCACGCAATAGCAGTATTTTCCAAGAACCAGAATTGGAATTAGATAGTAAGAAAAATCCCAATCCATTAACTTATTTTACTCCCTTTAACACATCCTATGCTGAAGCTGTGGTGACGCAAACCAAAGGCAACCAAGTAGAATTATGGCTGGGTGGGATTGATGCACGTTCACTAGAAGCATTTAACAAAGATGCTGCTTTCAGTGTTGTCGATGCAAATGGTAAACAAACAGGAATCGTCAAGTTAGAATCTCGTCAAGGATTGGTTGGAAAAGGTACATTTATCAATACTGCCAGGGGAAATACAGAATTAAAAACAGGGACACTTTTACAAGAAACAATTCGTGGTGTTCCTAATGATTTGACATTAAAAATTGGCTTAGATGACGCTTTTGATAGCAATACAACAAATCAAGCACAACAAGCATTACAAGCAATCAACCGTGTTACTCCCTTACCCTTGGGGCAACAGGAAGTACAATATATTTTTGCTCGGATGACCGAAACCAGATATAAACAATTGCAGAAATCAAAGGTTACAAATTTACCTGCTGTGGGTAGCTTTTGTTTATTTTTACCTTCACTTGATCAAATAGTTCCCAGTTCTTTCGGTACAGCAAATGAAACCGTTACAGCAGCAGCAGAACGTTTAAAGCCCAAATTTAAAGCTCTACTAGCAGCGCGAATTGTCAAGCAAATGTTACCTAATAATACATCAGAGGTAAAAGTTACAGCTTCGATGAATATTGCTGGTAGTAAAAATATTATTAGTGAAACTCTGCCGACTCGCGGTATTTCTAAACAAACAGGTGCAAATCCAACTACTCCTGCAAAACCAACAAATATCAAAGAGGGAGAAATTCCCAAATTACCAGCAGGTACACAAGTAGTCTTTGAAGTGGAAAACAAAGAATCTACTCCTATTTATGTCAGTATTTTAGTTATTGATGCCGCAGGTGAGATGGCGATTATATTTCCGAATACCTGGGGTGAATCGGATGATGCAGCATTGTTAGCACCTAGAGATAAGCGGATAATTCCAGGGAATGATGATGGCTTTAAATTAACTATTGGGGAACCCTTTGGAATTACGGAAACATTAATTATTGCTAGTACATCTCCGTTACGCACTTCCCTGAAAGCACTCAAAGACATTGCTAATAGAGGAAATATTAAACGCGGAACACTTGCACCAAGTAATGATGAGTTCTTAGATGTAACAGATAAATTATTGGGAGATTTGGATGCTGAGACTCGCGGAGGAATCAATGTTGAGGGTGTGAAGTTAGGTGCAGGTGTCCGTGGTGTGGACGCAAAGAAACTGGCTGCGATGGCGATCGCTTTTGAGGTGGTTCGTTAAGCTTCGGAAATACTCCCTGCTGCTTGTGGGTGTATCTTTACAGATTAGCAGCAGGTGGAAAAGGCTATTTCCATCTCATCTGATTTTAAATTTTTAGATCCATCCCCTTAGTTGTAACGAGCTTATGGTGAGCGTTGATTGGGGAAACTCAGTAATTGAAAATCAGGTATTTGATATTTAATACTGGAGTTTAGACTAAAGCGGTCTCAGCAACACTGCGATCGCGGACAAAAAAATAGAGAGATACCTGTGTAAAAAC
>NZ_NTFS01000064.1 GCF_002289455.1 Brunnivagina elsteri CCALA 953 | reverse complement strand
AGTATCCAAAGCAACAAACTAACATAAGGGATAGTTTGCGATAAGCGGAGCTTAACACCAAAGGCGTATCGCAGAACGTGCGCGTTTAATGTTAGATTCGGGTGATTGGATACATCCTTGGGGTAGTCCGCATCATAAAACACCTGGATTTTACTGGATGATTGCGACTACTTATAAGTTATTCGATATCAATCAAAATAGTGTGCGTTTACCAAATTTAATTTTGGGGTTTTTCAGTGTCTTTCTTTTATATGAAATTGCCAAAATTATTCTGAATCAAAGAATTGCTTGGCTCGCTGCGGCAATTTTAAGTATTAATTTCTTATGGTTACAATATTGCCGTTTGGGTACTCCTGATGTTCCGATGGTTTTTTTAGTTTTACTGGGAATTTTTTCTTTATTAAAAGCTGAACTAAAAACTGAAATAAATTTACGCGATCGCAAATATTATAATAATTTACTTTCTCATTTACTCTCGAATTCTTTTTGGTGTTTTCTTGGTGGATTTTGCTTCGGTTTAGGCTTACTAATCCGCAGTATGATGATTTTTCTGCCGATTGTGGCATTACTTCCATATTTAATTTTAGAAAACCGTCGTCATCGTCTTCTAAATAATCCAAGTTTGTATTTAGGTTTTTTAATTGGGTTACTACCGACATTAATATGGCTGTGGTTGAGTTTTAGTTATTACGGGAATGGTAGTGTTAATCAACTAGTAAATTTTGTGTTTCGATTAGGTTCAAATGAAAGGGGTGGAAATGGGATTTTATTTTATTTATGGAATGTTCCAATTACTTCATTTCCGTGGACTTTGTTTGCTTTAGTTGGTTTATTTAATAGCTTATTTGATTTAGCTAATTCTTCCCAATCAAAATATAAATTATTATTTATTGGTTCCCCAGTTACTCTATTTATTGAACTCAGTCTTTTTTCGACTCGTCTTCCCCACTATAGTTTATGTTTATTCCCTTTTATTTCCTTACTTGCTGCTGTTGGCTTAGATAATTTATCCCAAGTTTATACTCAAAACTCCACGAATTTAAAATATAAAAAAAATCGAAATCAAGTCAATCATCAAAGTTTTCATCATCAATATATTAATCAACCTGTTACTAGCAAAAGTAAAAATACTGGAAATATAAAAAATAATGAATTTGAATTAAACTTACAAATATCTCCTGACAAGATTACACCTCCTGATTCACTGTTAGATTCCCAAATCAGAAAAGCTCCTCAATATTTCAGTTATGGCTTTGGTTGCTTGGGAATTTTACTAGTAATTGCAGGTATAGCTACATTAATTATTATAAGTAACAACGAAATTCGCAAATATGCAACTTTATCTTTAGTATTAGGTACAACTTGGCTAATTTCACCAGCAATCTGGATTGCACGTAACCATTTTCAAATCAAATTTCTAACTGCTAATTATTGGTTAGCGAGTTTTCTAGTTCCAAGTTGGTTAGGTTTAGCTGTAGTTTGTGGAAATGGGCTGATTGGTGACTATAACCCCGACTTTCGCGAATTTATTCAAAAACCTGCAATTATAAAAATTATTAATTCTTCTTCAATAAACTTTGTTGAAGTTGGTGGTAAAACTGGTGTTTTAATTGATTTTTATACTAAAAAAATTGGCAAAGAGGTAAATTCATTACAAGAATTAGCACCAAAAAGCTACGCTTGGATCAAGAAAAAACAAGCTGATTCTTCATCTATACCCCATCGAGTTATTGGTACAGTTCAGAATTATAGTTTAGTACAAGTATCAGAGTTATAATTCAGGAGTTATAATTCAGGAGTCAGAATTCACAGATGGGAATTAAATAAACTCATTTTTTGTGACGTGAGTATTGTCTAAGACCAATATAACTTAACTAAATGTCTAATTTTCTCAGCAATTCGATAGGCTTTGTTTTACTAACTCATACAAAACCTCTACAAATTTACAGGCTCATAAATAAGCTAAATAGTCTATTTAATTATCCCCTAATTGTGTGTCATCATGATTTTTCAAAATGTGATTTATCTGTAGATACTCTATCAGAAAATGTTTTATTAGTACGTCCTCACCTAGAGACAGAGTGGGCAGGTTTTGCTTTAGTAGAAGCGACAGTACAGGCACTTCGATTAATGTACGATGTTCCAGAAGCACCGGATTGGGTTGTATTACTCAGTGGAGCAGACTATCCGATTAAAACAGCAAAACAAATATTAGATGAACTGTCCTCAAGTTCATATGATGCTTATATTCAGCATGAGCAAATCACATATGAAACTTATAAATATGATGTAAGTCCGAGTATTTTATGGCAGAAAAATTCCTATCAACGATATTGTACAAAGTCGTTTTCTTTCCATTACTCAAAAAAAGACTCAGCGCACCTGAATCTAGAAATACGCTTGGAACATCCACTATTAACAAAACCTTTCCTTCCTTTTTCAAAAAAACTTGCTTGCTTTAGTGGAAGTCAATGGTTTTGTGTCAATAGAAAAGCTGCTAAGTACATTATCGATTTTCACAGTCAGAAAAATGCGTTAACCTCGCACTACAATAATCTTAAGTATGCAGATGAGTCATATTTTCAAACTATACTTGCTAATGCATCCCATCTCAAGGTGCAAAATGACCGTAGACGCTATATTGATTGGTCAGCTGGAGGTACTCATCCAAAGACATTGCTGATGGAAGATTTGCCGAATCTGCTGCTATCATCCGCTCATTTTGCTCGGAAATTTGACATTGATATAGATAGCAATATTCTCGATGAACTTGATACGATTACATCCTAGTATAATTTAGTCAGAAGTTTATAAGTCAGGAGTCAGAAATCAGAATTCAGGAGGAATATTGACTATAATGTAATATTTTTAACGCTTTGAAATAATAGCTTTATTACCATAAAATAGTACTAGTGACTCTATAACATTTTGGTAAATCCAGTGATAAAAATCTCAGTTATAGCTGTTAACTCCGGCATTACTTAAAATCATTTGGACTGAATGTAAAAACCAGTCCTACTAGCAAGAAAAAGCAAAGTTAGGACTGGCAGTTCATATATGGAGTCCACATATGAGTCTTTAACCAACATAATAATTAATTACACATTTACCGTCGGAAGATTCACTGCTGGTGGATAAAATCCGTCAGCATCTTTTGCAATTGTTGCTTCATATCCCGTAATTAATCTAGCTCCTCGATTGCGGGTAAAGTAATTCCATGCCCACTGCACCATAACTATTAACTTATTGTCAAATTCAATTAAGAAGTAGATGTGGATAAACAACCAAGCAAACCAAGCTAGGAAACCTGTAAGTTTGATAAAACCTAAATCAACAACGGCACGATTTTGTCCGATAACTGCCAAACTGCCACGGTCTTTATATTTAAATTGCGGTAATGTTTTACAATTAAGACGCGCTTGAATCAACGAAGCAACGTATTCCCCTTCTTGCATCGCGACAGGTGCAACTCCTGGTAACGGTTTACCGTTTTGGTGGGAGAAATTTGCCAAGTCTCCAACTACAAAAATATTCGGATAACCCTTCACGCTCAAATCTGGCTCTACTACCACTCTACCAGCGCGATCGCACTCGGCATTGGTCGCGTCTGCTAGCATTTTACCCAAAGGTGATGCTTTGACTCCTGCTGCCCATAATACAGTGTGGGCGGGAATTTCTTTAACTGTATCCCCTTGTTTAATCGTGACAATATTATTCTCAATATTCGTCACTAAAGTACTGGTTTGTACTGTTACACCCAACCGTTCTAAGGATGTAGCAGCTTCTTGAGATAATTCCGGTGCAAATGGTGGTAAAACTCGATCTAAACCTTCTAACAATAAAATTTGCGCTTCGTTCGTATCAATATTGCGGAAATCATCCTTCATCGTATGATAGGCAATTTCTGCGATCGCACCTGCTAATTCTACCCCAGTCGGACCCCCACCAACCACCACAAAGGTCATCCAAGCACGACGCTTTTCAGGATCGGTTTCTCTCTCTGCTGCTTCAAATGCACTGAAAATCCGACGACGCATTTCAATGGCATCTTCAACCGTCTTCAATCCTGGTGCATGTTTTTCCCACTCATCCTTACCAAAATAGGAATGCTTGGCACCTGTAGCTAAAATTAAGGAGTCATAGGGGATGGTTTCATCACCCATGATAACTTTTTGTGCTTGCGGATCGATATTATTAACCTCTCCCAGCACAACTTTAGTATTTTTATTTTTATTCAATACTGCACGCAATGGTGACGAAATATCCGCAGGGGAAATTGTACCCGTCGCTACCTGGTACAACAATGGCTGAAACAGGTGAAAATTACGCTTGTCGATGAGGGTTACGTTCACATTTGCGCGACTCAATGCTTTTGCCGCATATAACCCACCGAATCCACCTCCAACAATGACGACATTATGGGGTGGCTGATTATCAACTGTATCTACCATAAAATGACTTTCCTTAGCTTGATATTCCTGTCACTATTCTTAACAAATTTTTACCAAATTGCCATAAGAGTTTTTGTCTATCTTTTAACAATTTATTTTTTTATTAAGTATCTAATGTTACGGATTTTATGTAAATTTATGCACATGCCTTTTAAAGACTACGGTTGACATCTTTAATTTTATGCAAATCTAAGATTAGCCATGTGAATGAGAGGCTAATTTTTGTCAAAGTAATATCAAGCTGGAATAATTTACTAATTGCGATCGCAATTAGTGTGTTTATAAATTCAACAGCGAGGAATGTTTTTTTGAAGTGACTCTGGACGGTTTGATATGGAATAATTCAGGTTTGGAGAAAGTTGGATTTCTAAATGACGCTTTTCGCAATCTGTGGAATTTGTCACGAATGGCAGATTACTTTTGACTAAAATCTAATTTTTATTTGCAGTATCACCAAGTTATGCTAGGATTACAGACTAGGTGACAATTCGTTTTTATCACAGTAAGAACGATTTAATAACGACTTTGGAGAGGTGGCAGAGTGGTCGAATGCGCTCGACTTGAAATCGAGTGATGTGAAAGCATCCGTGAGTTCGAATCTCACCCTCTCCGTTTTAAAATGTAATATAAACTATTTGTCTTAGTAGCAAACCACAAATCAAACACAAAGAGAATGTTGTGATGTGCTGGTTAATTTGTAGTCAAGAGCATAGACAATTGTTGATTTTTGGGAACAATAAACCTGTTTCGATATAAATCAATTCCTGTTTTATGCGTAAAGTTATATATTATACAGTTAAAACCAGTCTAATTATCAGTATTGTCTGTTTGAGCGGTTGTACAAACCCAGGGAAAGCTGCTGATTGTCAAAAATATTGGCAAGCACTAGGTAAAGTTGTGAGCATACCTAGCGATATACCTACAACTCCAATAAAGACAAAAGAATCTATGGTAAAAGGGATAAATTCAATCGCAAACTCCCAAGACAAAATTGGTAGAGCAATTGGTGACTTAAAATTTCAAGAGGCAAAATCCCAAGAACTGCAAAAACGACATGTCGAAGCTAGTAATGCTTACAGTCAGACTTTTCGTGACAGAGCAAATGCAATCGCATCCCTACCAGGTAATCCCAGTGAAGCAGAATTAAAGAAAGTAAGTAACCAGACAGAATTAATTACAATAGTTACAATACAGATTCTCTGCTAGGCAAGAATTTCAGTCTATATTTTTTGTAATTAATTGTGTCCGACTACTTATCACCAGAAATTAAACAGCGACAAAGTGATACTTTCAAAAAGTGGACTCAATCTGGTGATGATTGGTTTGAATATTGTAAAGCTTATGCTCCTAAATAATTTTTTAAATTAAACCAGTTAATTAAACCAAGCAGCAAACTGAAAAAATTGTCCTCGGAAAACCTGCATTAATCTTTGCCAAGTCGCTGCATCAGTTAAAACCCCTGGTTCTAAGTATGGTGCTGCTGCTGTTCCCTGTACCCAAAGCACTAAATCAAAAGGTTGGGGTTGGGTAAATACTTTATTTAAGTTAATTCCTCGCATTTCCCGTTTTCTCCAAAACGGAACTAGCTTTTTACCTGTTAGTAATGTATCAGTTTCATTGAGGAAAGTTAACCAACTATCAATCATTGGTTGTGTCACTACTGCATTGGGAATTACACCCTTTTGTTTGGGGTTAGGCAACCATTCTCTATCATTATCGGTTTCTGCCAAAATTAATTTCCAAGATTCTCGACTCAATGCTGTGACTTTTAGCAAATGTTGTAATGCTGCTGTCATCCTTTGAGGTTCAATAACTGGAAGATTAATTAGATGTATAAAGGCAACAACATCGCTAATATCTATATTTCCTCCCCAATTAAATGCCCCTGTTCCATTTGTGAGAAAGGGGTAGGGAATTTGCGGTTTTGCAAAAATTAGATGTGCTGTGGAATTGAATAACTTACTTCCATCATGTGCTAAAACCGTTTGCGCGATCGCAGATAGTAAATTGCAATATCCCCGCAACCAGACAACATCCCCAGCATCAAATGCGATCGCAAATCCTTGGACTATTTTTTCTGTTGCTTGTCTTCCAGTCAGTTGATTGAAGGTTTTCCAAAAAGATTCATTTGCTTCCAATTTCCCATCAGCATTAAAATCCATGCGAGTTAGTCCAATTCGCAGAGGAAGTTTAACTTTATTATCTTTGATTGGTTCCAGGGTTGTTTTAACTTTATCCAAATCATTCAATAAATTTTGCAGAATTGTCCGAGATTCTGCGTAAGTAATCTCCTGTGGTTTGGGATTTACGGGAACAGGAAGACGCAAAATTGGGAAAAATGCCGTGAAATAATTTTGTTGTAAACCATAGCGATATAACGACTGCATCAGTCTTTCCGTTCCCCCCATCAACTGTACAACCCCAAGTCCAAATCGATCGCGATCGCTACTAGGATTTTGCTGGAGTTTAGCTAAAATTGCAGTTTCTCCTTGTTTAAATTGAGCATTAATTAAATATTGCTCAATATCAGATGTTGGAGGAGGTGCTGATTTAACAATCGATGTCAGAGGAAATGCGAGGGTAAACACCAATAATAGGGAACAAATAAACAGACGCATAGAAATATAAAAACTAGATTAGTAATATTTTTAGCATTTAAACTAAGTATATGTCTATTTTGTTAGCTTTCTTAATTAATTTACTTATTAGCTTGTATGTTGCGATCGCGTAAATAACTTCACTCATCTGTAAAATAATCTGAATCTATCTTTTTAATCTCATAAATAGACACTATTGAAACTCCCACATTATTATCAATGATTAATTGTGCGAGTTCTTGCCCATCTATTAAGGCTATTAAGTATAATTGGCACGTAAAGCCTGTTGGCATTGAGTTTAATGGCTATTTCAGGCGTTTTCAAGATACCTTTTTTTACTGGCGTGCCGTTTTTACTCAATAGCCTATTAAGACGATTTTACTATCAATAACTTCTACATAATCTTTAGCTTCTTGAGAGAATCTAGAAGTTGTAATAAAAACTCCTTTTCTCGCTCTTTGACCATGTAAAGCTCCAACAAACTTTTGAATTTCAGGTCTACCAACTACAGTAGTATCCCATCTTTTTGCTTGAATATAAACAATATCTAAACCTAATTTATCTTCTTTGATAATTCCATCAATTCCACCATCACTACTTTTACCTATTGCTTTACCTGCATCACGTCTTGAACCCCCATATCCCATTTTTATTAATAAATCTACAACTAATCTTTCAAAAAAATCTGGAGAACAACTTTTGACTCGATTAAGTATCTCTAATTCAATTTCTTTTCTAATTTGCTGATATCCTCTCTCAATCGATTCTTGAGGAGTCGTATTTATATCTGCTAATTCTTCTATTATTTCTAAACTAGAATTATCATTTTTGGTGGGCTTTTTATTTCTAAACTCAATATGTTCGGGAAATTGATCTAAAAAACGTATATTAATATATTCTGGATTATCAGATAATACTTTTTTACCTCGTTCGGAAATCTGAAAAATGCCTCTTTTGGGAGTTTCTAATAAACCTGCTTTTTTTAGATGGGTTTTTGCCCATCCAACACGATTATCAAAAATAGTTTGTTGACCACTAGGTAGTAATTCTTTTCTTTCTTCTTCATTTAAATTCAATGTATCTACCAAAGCTTCAATAGCTTTTCTTACGGAATGTTCTTGTTCATCGCTTGCATATTGAAGTAGAGGAAGCATTATTTTCTGAAAATCAGGTATCGCCATATTTGCTACGTTTTAAACTGGTTTCCATCATAGTAGTTAGCCACACAAAAGCCAACTTTCAGCAATAGATAAAACCGCGATCGCAAATATAAAAATGTAAAATCCTTACATTCCCATAGTAAATACCCCGAATCTCTCCCAACGTTCCGAAATTCTAATTCTCCGTATAACTGCACTGGTTATTTCCATTCTAGTAATGCTAGCTTGGCAGCATAACTAAGGTACTTTTTTGTATCTAATATAACTTTGGGTGCTGAAGATGAATGTGGATAAAAAGCAAATGAGTGGGTTGATGGATCGGATCGACGATTTAGTAGGGGAGAAGTCCAATATAACCCTAGAAATAACACGAAACTGCACGTACTTCATGGTTGGGTTTTAATATAGCAGAGAATTAATATTTACCCGAAATGGGAGTGATGACACGTACAAAAGTTAGTCGAATCTTAGCAGTACTTCAACTATCCAACGATGAAGAAATACGTCAAGCCATTACCCCTTGTGACACTTTCGCTTTTAATTACAACCGTCCACCCCCACATGACATCAGCGAAGATACTTAATATCATGTATTGCTTATAGAGGGACGATTTATCGTATCTTTACAAACAACTCATCTGATGCAATTTATGCAATTATTTAATGCGGCTGTATAAAAACCATCAAAAAAATATTACTCTCTACGTCAAAAATAGAGACAGTCAAAAAAAATCTGAGTTAAACTAGAAAAACCGCTAAGAGGACGATTTTACCGCCCTCAGTAGCAGAGGAACGCTAATGTGTAAAGTACCACGACATTTAGATGGAATGCGTCCGCATTTATCCCGAAATATTCTCTGAATATTTTCGTGAAGTTAAGTGGTTATACTGTGGTTAATCAAACAGTAACAGAACTGATTTTGCTGAGTTCAAGTTAAGGGACAGATTAAATCCTGTCCACTATCGCTTGAGATACTAGTTTCCATAGTATTTATGAGCCAAATAATTCTATCTAGATTCCTCTCATTCAATGCTTGAACAATTTATTTGGTTCCACCACAGATGACTAATCGGCTTGTCGTAGGGGCAAAGTATAATTCAAAAGAGTTAAATTAAAAAAAACTGCTAGGGGGTGGTTTTGCCACCCTCAGTAGCAGAGGAACGCTAAGTGTAAAATACCACGATATTTATAGAAAATGCGTCCGAGTATACCCTGAACTATTTGGTTCATAATCGACGCTATTCAGTAGTTATACCGTAGAGAGTAGTAGGAAAATTAGTTTTTGTTGTCTAGTTTTGGGAAAGTTTTATCGAACGGTAAAATATTCTCACTATTTGACAGTTAACCAATAGACATCGACCGAATTTAATTATGCGTTCCCCAGAACCCTTGTAGAGACTGCGAAGTTGCCGCGAAACTTTGCCACGGGGAGTATCCCCGTGGCAAGATTTCGAGAATATTCTGTCCCGGCACATTCGCGTAGCAATGCTACGTCTCTACATCTTTTCCGGAGATGTCTAAATATAACTAAAACGAAAGACAGGTAATTTACCTGTCTTTTAATTAAATTAAATTATTTCCGATCGATAAATAGGCTGAAATTATTCAGCAGTTTTATTTTTTGCTCTTTCAGCACGTGCTTCGGCAGAAGTCATGACTTCTTCCATATTTTCGAGTAATTCACCGGGGAAATTCTCTAAGATTCGTGTCGAAAGTGCAACTCTACCTTTACCTTCATCAATATCGATAATTACAGCTTTTATTTGTTGATTCATTTGGAAAACTTTTTCCAGATTATCGATAAACTTTTGGGTTACTTGCTTAATATGAAGTAAAGCACTAATACCATTTAAATCAACAAATACACCAAAGGGTTTAATACCTGTTACTTTCCCTTCGATAAGTTGACCAATTGCCAGCATACTGAAATTAGCCGAACGAGCCGCCATCCGTTGCGATAATATCAAGCGCTTGTTGTTGGAGTCAACCTCCAAAAAGGCAGTGGTGAGAGTTTGTCCTTTGAGTGCTTCCAAATTATCGCGCTCAATTAGGTGCGATCGCGGAATAAATCCCCGCAAACCAAATACCTCAATATTCACACCACCTTTATTGACACCAGTAACAAGCGCTTTCACAGTTTGGCTACTTTCCTGCATTTGTGCAAGTCTCTCCCAAATGTGGCGAATTTCTAGCTGTCTGCGGGAAAGTGTAACTTGTCCTTCTGCATCCTGTTCGCGAATAATTACAAACTCTAATGGTTCGTGTAACGGTAAAATCTCTGATAAGTTCGTAACTGTTCTCAAAGAAGCCTCATCGCGTGGCAAAAAAGCTGACGCTTTACCACCAATATCCACAAATGCACCATCGTGATCGATTTGGAAAACTTTACCTTTTACCACTTGTCCTTTTTGGAATTGGTAATCGTGTTTTTCCAAAGCCTTAGCAAAATCGTCCATTGTGAACGACGAATCGGCTTTTTGAGAAAGTTTAGCTTCTGAATCCATGACTTTTGAATTTAATATTGATGTTTAGTTAATGCTTGCTGGTTTGTGGTTTGTGGTTAATAAATAGGCAGATTAAACATGGGTAGTAGGTCAAAATTGAACTTACCAACCATAACTCCTCAATCATTAACCATTAACTATTACCCATTAACTATTAACTAAGTTGTTCTGCAAAGAGTTGTTTGACTTTTTCCCAAGCATCACTGGCAGCTACTGGATTATAACTGGTGCGATGGTCACAGAAAAATCCATGTTCAGCTCCATCGTAGCGAAATACACGATGGGAAATTTTATATTTTTCCAATTCAGCTTCGATTTGCTTGACTTCTTCAGGTGGAATGCTTGAGTCTTCCATCCCAAAGAAAGCATACAGCGTCCCAGTAATCTCCGGTGTTCCCTTTAGGATGGCATTACCCCCTCCAGGTGTGGCACTAGTGATATTTGCGCCGTAAAATGAGGCAGTTGCTTTAATATCTGCTAAAGTAGCGGCTAGATATGCCACATGACCCCCAAAGCAAAAACCGACACAACCAAATCCGTCTTGTTTGACATTTGGTAAAGTTTTTAAGTAGTCAACGGCAGCTTGAATGTCGCTTTTGAGTTGGTCGGCTTTAGTTTGTCCCCAGGCATACTCCCGTCCGATTTCCACATCTGCGGGAGTGTAGCCAGTTTCAAATCCAGGGGCTTGACGCTGGAAGAGAGCTGGTGCGTAGACGTAAGTCCGTCGTAGACATCGCAACATATCCTGCGCGGGAAATTCGCTCGGTGACTTCGCGAATGTGCGCGTTGACACCAAAAATTTCTTGCAATACTACTATACCTGGGTAAATACCAGGTGCTTTAGGGTGTGCCAAGTATGCTGAAATTGATAGTTCATTTTGCAAAATTTTAACGATTGAGGTATCGATTGCGCTAAGAGTCATAATAGTTTTTACTAGTACTATGTGCTTAATTAAATGCATCGAGATGGAAGTCATCCAAGGCTATCTCCAATCAAGTTACCAATTTCGGGTACTTCATGGATTGAAAATATCGACTCTTAACTGTTCAAGATACTAAATCAAATATTTGACAAATAGCATATGCAACTGGTCGCATAACGCTACTAGTCACCAGGAGCAAGGCTTAATGATTCAATTCCGCATTCAACCAGATAGTGAGATACCCGCATCAAATCAGCTGTTTAACCAAATTCGCTTTGCGATCGCATCTCGGCAATATCCACCTGGATACAAGTTACCAAGTACTCGCGCTTTAGCTATGCAGACTGGGTTACACCGAAATACAATTAGTAAAGTTTACCGCCAACTGGAGGAAGACGGTTTTGTCGAAAGTTTAGCAGGTTCGGGAATTTATGTCCGCGCCCAAGGACATGAGGGGGGCAGCAGGTTACGTTCTCCCATACTCGAAGAATATCCCCAAGCCTACAAGGTGGTTCAGCAAGCTGTTGACGATTTGCTAAAGCAAGGTTGTACCCTCTCGCAAGCAAGAGAAATCTTTTTAGCCGAAATTGATTGGCGGTTACGGTGTAGTGCTAGGGTATTGGTAGCTGTGCCCAAACAGGATATTGGCGCGGGTGAGTTGATGATGGATGAACTCGAACAAGCCTTAAAAATTCCCGTGCAATTGGTGGCAACTGAAGAATTAGCGGCGGTATTAGAACAAACATCATCAGCAACGGTTGTTACTAGTAGGTATTTTATTAGCGATGTGGAAGCGATCGCAGCTCCTCAAGCTGTACGTGTTATTCCTCTCGATATCCACGACTATGCTAAAGAAATTAATGTTGTTAAGGGATTGCCGAAGGATAGTTGTATCGGCATTGTCAGTGTTAGTTCTGGTATTCTTCGAGCTACGGAAGTGATTATTCACGGTATTCGCGGTGATGAGCTTTTAGTAATGACATCCCAACCAAAGGACACTTATAAATTACATGCGATCGTCAAGCGAGCGCACATGATTTTTTGCAGTGACCAAACTAGTTTTGCCGCAGTTCAAGGTGCTGTACAAGTTGTTGTCGATGATATTATTCGTCCACCAAAGTTAATTCGTAGTGATAATTATATCGGTGAAAAATCGATTGGTTTATTACGACGGGAATTAGGTTTAGGATGATGGGATTTTAGATTTTAGATTGATATATCTAATAATTTAAGATTAGTGACAGTATGATGATATCGAAGGAAGCTAAAACACATTTAAATTGCATTTTCCCAAAGTACATAGGGCTTGCTGAAAAACTCTACAAAGCGAATCTAGATGCTACAAAATAGACTGTTAGGGTAGTTTCGGTGATTCGCTTTTAAATTCACCCCACAATTTTCTACCTAAATGCAAGGATTTTAAGCTTCTAAATACTATAACCTTGCACTTGATCGAAGTAAAAAGACTTGAAACTCTTATTCTGATTAGTTTATAGCTTTATTCAGCAAGCCCTACATAGCTTTTGTGGGATGGGCGAAAATACCCATCCTATATCATGTAACCTAAATGTGGAAAAGAATTTGTAGCTTTGCGGAACCCAACATAAATCTACACAATCAAGAATTATATTTTATTTAATTCAGATTCTCTAATAAATAAATAGCTTTATTCAGCAAGCCCTACATAGACTTTCATCTCGATGGAAAATCTTAACTAAAAGCTCTGCGTAACTTTGCGTTTACCTCCGCGATTCTCTGCGTTTCAAAATCAAATTACAAGCCGTTTTTAGTATAACTAATTCAAGAAGCCTCCCACAACCTTCAAATAAGTATCCACATCTTCCAACATTGGAAAATGTGCCGTATTCTTCATCACCACAAGTTCAACGTTATTACTAAATTCTGCTGCCCTCTTTCCCAACTTAGCAGGAATAATCTTATCGTATTCCCCAGCTACTAACAAAGTCGGAACTGTTAACTTCTCAAATTCTCCCGGCATTATCTCAGCTTGATATTTACTCACTGAAGTAAATATGGTTCCCAAAGCTGCTTCATAATCAGCAACCAAAAAGTCTTCTAAAAAAGCTTGTCTTTCTTTTGCTGGGATAGAACGGTACAAAAATCTTGCCATAAATATCTGGTCAACAAATGGTATTTTACTCAACCATTTGGGACGAAATTTCACAACATAACCACCAAATTTATAAAAGGCTTCAAATGCTTTTTTATCGTACTCAAATACCCCACTACAAGTCAAAATCGCTTTTTCGACTCGTTGCGGATAGCGGTTCATAAAAAGAGTCGCAATTGACGCTCCCATTGAATGGGCGTTGATGTATACTTTTACTAGCCCTAAGCTATCTAGGAACGCTGCCAAATCGTCAGCGTACTCTTCAAGCTCATAGGTTAATTCTGTTTGTGGTTTGACTTCTACGTCAGCTTTCCCAACTTTTTCTGATGCGATCGCATTAAGTTGGGGGAAACGCACCATAGCTTTTCCTTGAGAGCGTCCAAAACCTCGCATATCATAAAGCAAACAATCAAATCTACCTGACAATGCTTGTGCGGTACTTTGCCAATACCTAGCTGAACCTGCCCAACCATGAATAAAAACCATCACAGGTTTACTTTGGGAACCGGATGGTTGTTCTATCCATTCATAATAATGTTCAACACCCCGAACTTGAATATAGGACATTTTAAGAGTTATGAGTGATAAGTTAAAAATGACTTCAAACTTTATTATTACTCCTAACTCCTAATTCCTAACTCTTATTACGCCGATTCCGGTTTAGGTAACGAAGAAGGATGCACTATCAATTCTGCTGTCGAACGTTTCTCTACCATCTCCCGCGTTATAGAACAATGTCCTACATCTTTACGCGATGGCATTTCGTACATCACATCCAGCATTAACTCCTCGATAATCCCACGCAATGCTCTCGCACCAGTTTTTCTCCGGTACGCTTCCTGTGCGATCGCTCGTAATGCTTCCGGCTTAAACTCCAACTGTACATTATCCATGTTCAGTAGCTTTTGATACTGCTTGACCAGAGCGCTACGCGGCTGAGTCAAAATCGCCATTAAAGTTTCTTCGTCGAGCGGGTCAACAACTGCCACCATTGGCACCCGTCCAATAAATTCAGGTATCATCCCAAATTTCACTAGGTCATCTGGTTCTAAATGATGCAACGTATCCGCAATTCGTTTTTCCTTAGATTGACCTTCTCCGGGCTGCACGAAGCCCATTGACTTTCTACCAGTTCTTTGCTCGACAACTTTCTCTAAACCAACAAAAGCACCGCCACAAACAAATAAAATATTACTGGTGTCAATTTGAATGCAATCTTGATACGGGTGTTTACGTCCACCTTGGGGTGGTACATTAGCAACAGTACCTTCCAGCATCTTTAGCAATGCTTGCTGTACGCCTTCACCCGATACATCGCGGGTAATCGATGGATTCTCACTCTTACGAGCAATTTTATCGATTTCGTCAATGTAAATAATACCTCGTTGCGCTTCTTCTACATCCAAATCCGCAACCTGTAATAGTCGCAGCAAGATGTTTTCTACGTCTTCACCCACATATCCAGCTTCAGTGAGGGTGGTAGCATCAGCAACCGCAAAAGGAACATCTAGTATTTTTGCCAGGGTTTGCGCCAAAAGCGTCTTACCACAGCCAGTTGGACCGATTAACAGAATGTTCGACTTTTGCAACTCAACAGCATCATCCGTGGAAGTTTTGCTATTGCCCTTCGACTGAATAATCGCCAATCGCTTGTAGTGGTTGTACACTGCAACCGACAGTACTTTCTTCGCTTCATCTTGACCGATCACATGTTCGTCAAGATATTTTTTAATCTCCCGTGGCTTCGGTATTTGATTGAACGAAAGATTACTAGAACGGGTGCGACGTTGCTTCTGAGGCTGTTCTGACCTTGGTGCTGGCGGGGTCGCCACAGCACCGTTTGTATCGAGCAACTCCTCATCTAGTATTTCATTGCACAAGTCTACGCACTCATCGCAGATGTAGACTCCCGGTCCGGCGATTAGCTTACGTACCTGCTCTTGAGACTTGCCACAAAAAGAACATTTTAAATGGGAGTCGTACTTAGACATACCAGCCTCATTATTTGACAATGGTAACGTTTTCCCCTGCTGCGGGAAGATTGGATGTGGAAATTACTTGGTCAATTAGACCGTAATTTTTTGCTTCAGCTGCCGACATGAAAAAGTCACGTTCTGTATCGGCTTCTATTCTTTCTAAAGGTTGACCAGTATGGTGTGCCATTAACTGGTTTAACTTTGCCTTATGATAAAGAATTTCTTTTGCTTGTATTTCGATATCAACCGCTTGTCCCTGAGCGCCACCTAAGGGTTGGTGAATCATAATCCGGGAGTCGGGTAAGGACATCCGTTTGCCAGCAGTACCAGCAGTCAACAGAAAAGCCCCCATACTAGCGGCTAATCCAAAACATATGGTAACAACATCCGGGCGAATTTGCTGGATTGTATCATAAATTGCCATTCCTGCCGTCACCGAACCCCCAGGGGAATTTATATAGAGCTGAACATCCTTTTCGGAATCTTCAGCATCGAGGAATAATAACTGGGCAATTATTGAGTTGGCAACATTGTCATCAACTTGCGTGCCTAAGAATATAATTCGCTCGCGCAACAAACGGGAGTAAATGTCAAAAGCCCGTTCTCCTACACCTGATTGTTCTACCACCATCGGGACGATGTTGCTAGGACTACCAAGAGAGTTAATTGTTAATTGACTCAAACTGCTGATTGGGGAATTTCCCGACTGGGATAAAAACATACAAAACGCCTAACAATCAATAGAACTCTGGCTTAAATGGCGATGGTTTTGCCAAAAATACAAGCTTCTGCCGCAAACTGCAAAACACAAGATTTTGTATTTTAGGTATGTGTTAACCATTATGCCTCATATAATTTCTTATCGTGTGATTTGCTCTTGGCGTTAAATATACTCGTTGTATCATTAAATAACACTATCAAGCTTAACCAGTAACATTTATCACGATTTATTTTGACTCTACCTAAATTGTAAATGGTAATTGGGAATTAGGCATCGGGACATCGGGAATTGGGTATTGCCTAAGTTGCTTTTGCCCAAAGGACACTATTGCGGATAGCCTACTCCCTACTCCCTACTCCCTACTCTCCTGCCTCTGAATTTTCTAAGGTTTCTACGGTTTCTGTAGTTTCTTCAATCTCTTCAGCAGCATTTTCTACTGCTGGCTTGAGGGAACCTTCAGGAACAAGTTCGACATTGGAACGTTCCAACAGCCAATCGACAATTTTTTCCGTCAGCATTTCGTTCTCAACAACAGAACGTATTCTGTCTTCGTCAATATCTTGGTCAGCATATTCTGCCATCAATTCTATGACGCGATTTTGAATTTCATCATCGCTAACTTTGATGGATTCGCGTTTGCCAACTTCCCGTAGCGAGAGACTGCGCTTGATTTTATCTACTGCTTCTCCACGGGAATTTTCCCGCAGTTTGGGCATGATATCGGGTGTAAACAATTGGCGAATATCCATACCCTGTTGTTGCAGACGCATTGCTGTTTGCGTCAACATTGCATCGACTTCCTGTTGAATCATTGTATCGGGTAAGTCGATTTCCACATGCTTAACTAATTCGTTGAGCAATGCTTCTTGCTGATTTGCCCTAGTTTTGTCGCTTGCTTCTTTCTGGAAACGTTCTTCCAGTGAACCTCGCAATTCAGCCAAGGTTTCAAACTCGCTTGCCTCTTTGGCGAAATCGTCGTTTAATTCCGGAAGTTCTTTTTCCTTAAGTTCTTTAACTGTAACGATGAATGTTGCAGCTTTTCCTGCTAATTCCTCATTTACATAAGGATCGGGGAATATTGCCTTAATTTCTTTAGTTTCGCTGGGGTTCATCCCCAAAATTCCGGTGACAAACCCTGGAATAAAGCGGTCTTCTTGGAGTTCAACTTGAAAATCTTCGGCTTCTCCACCGGGAATCGGTTCGGGTTCCCCTTCTTCACCTTCAGCTTTATCGATCATTCCTTTAAAATCAACGACTGCTATATCGCCTATTTGTGCTGCACGTCCTTCAATAGGAATTAGGGTTCCCATTTGTTGACGTTCACCATCCAAAACGGTGTCAACTCGCTCTGGGTCGTATTTTACTTCTTCGGCTTTGATTTGTAATCCAGTGTAATCAGTCAAATGTACTTCTGGTTCTATATCAACTGCTACCGAAAAAGTCAAGGGTTTACCCGGTTCGTAATTTTCGATTAAATCATCAAACTGCGATCGCAATTGTGGCTGACCGATGGCTGGGATTTTTTCTTGCTCCAAAGCTTTGGATATCCCATCTTGAATTATCTCTTCCAGGGCTGCTGCCTTGATCCGAGCCATTCCCAAACGTTGCAACAATATTGGACGGGGAACTTTGCCTTTACGAAACCCAGGAATATTAACAGTACGACCCAAGTTTTTCACAACCTGTTCGTAAGCTTGTTTGGTGGTTTCTGGCGTAATCTCTATTTCCAAACCAATTTGACTGGCGGGAAGTTTTTCCTGGGTGACTTTCATGCTTCGTCTCGATATTTTTGATATTTTTACTCCATTGACACAGACAAACTGGCGAGATATGGACTTTTTTTGATTCGCCTTTTCTCAATTAGCGCCCCAAAGCCCTGCTCTTCAAAATTTACCTTTAAAATTTAAAAGTAGCCCATCTCCAAAAGTATTGATATGTCCACATCCTTGAGCGCGATATACCAATACTGCATTATCATTCTCAAGAAAATGGAATTGTGCCTTTATCTAGAAATTTAAGTTTACTGCTATGTCAAAACACTTGACACATAAATTGTAAATAATTTTATCTATAGCTACAAATTAACCTCCCAATACACAATATAAATTTCACGGTAATTAAAAGACATAGGAGGGAGCTACAGCCTTACTAAAATTACTCCCAGGGAAGAATACAAGTGAACCTAATCACCATTCGGGAGACTAAAAAATAACTAAAACAAGGCAAATGTTCTGTCACAGGGAAAAGTAGCTAACTTTTCGCGCCCCTTAGTTGTGATATCCTGGGGGAGTAAGTAGTTTTTTTTTAACCCCAAATTCCTACTGGCAAATCGCCTCATCGGAATTCCCAACATAATCCTCTACTTTCCTAGATGTAAACGCCTACTGCTGCCAGCAGTTAAACGTTTTTACTCGAATTGAGTCCATCTGAATCATAGTACATCAATGTTCCATACAAAGCATAAGAGTGGATTATTCCCCAATCTGTTTGCCATATCTCTCGCGTTATATTTTCTAGATTATCCGCAAAACAATATTTTCAAGATACGATGTATAATTTAAGTTAATTAATGAAATAACTAAACTTAAACGGTAGGCGAGATTATTATTTATTTTGTTGTGAATTGCAATATTAACAACTTTTGAGACAGAAAAGCTTCAAGTTGAGCATTTACAGGTTGATTTTTTTGAACTTTTGGTGATGGAAAATATTAATATCATAGGTGTATATTAATAAAATCTGAGTAAATCATAAAATAAAGCTTAAGAATTTAAGCTTAAAAATTTAATTTTCTGTATGGAGTTGGCGATAGTCCCAGAGAGTTTAACTGCTATTTAAGTCCTAAGGGGCAACTACACCGACGCATTCATAAATCATCGAAGGAGGAAGTAAATTTGTCTAAAGCTTACCGTGTAGGTATTTTGGGAGCAACTGGTGCAGTAGGTAACGAGTTGCTAGAATTACTAGAAAGTCGCAATTTTCCCCTTGCCGATTTAAAGTTGTTGGCATCAGAGCGAAGTGTAGGGAAAAACTTGCCATTCAAAGGAGAAAACATCGCAATTGAAGCAGTAAATGAAAATTCCTTCAAAAATATTGATATTCTACTAGCGAGCGCAGGCAGTTCCACATCGAAAGCCTGGGCACACAAAGCAGTCGATGCAGGTGCAGTCGTAATCGATAACTCCAGTGCTTTTCGGATGAATCCAGAAGTACCTTTAATCGTGCCAGAAGTTAACCCAGATGCAGCAGCAAATCACAAAGGTATTATTGCCAATCCTAACTGCACGACAATTTTAATGGCAGTGGCAATTTATCCGTTGCATAAAATCAAGAAAATCCAAAGAATTGTTGCCGCAACTTACCAATCTGCTAGCGGTGCAGGTGCGAAAGCAATGGCAGAGGTGCAAGCACAAGCAAGTGCAATTTTAGCAGGAAAGAAACCACCTACAGAAGTTTTTCCCTATCCTTTGGCATTTAATTTATTTCCACACAATACACCATTGAACGATATGGGGTACTGTGAAGAAGAAATGAAAATGGTCAACGAAACCCAGAAAATTTTTGGGACTCAAAACATCCGGATTACCGCAACCTGTGTACGAGTTCCCGTACTGCGTGCCCATTCAGAGGCAATTAATTTAGAATTCGCAGAACCTTTTTCTGCTAATGAAGCAAGAGAAATTCTCAAAAAAGCACCAGGGGTTAAAGTAGTAGAAGATTGGCAAGCTAATTATTTCCCCATGCCAATTGACGCAACAGGACGCGATGAAGTTTTGGTAGGAAGAATTCGCCAGGATATTTCCCATGCTTGCGGCTTGGAATTGTGGTTGTGTGGCGACCAAATTCGCAAAGGTGCAGCATTAAATGCCATACAAATTGCTGAGTTGTTGGTAGAAAAAAATATAGTTAAGCCTGCGAACGCATTAGTATCTAGGTAATAATTTAGAATCAAGGGTGTAATATCTTGCACACCCATAGAACCAGGAGTTATAATTGCGACCTATCTAAATATAGCAATTTACTTGCTATTTTATGTACAGTTTATGCTTATATTTTAGAATTAAGTAAAATCAAGTAAAATTAAGCTGTATTCTGTGTTATAACTCCTTGATTATTAGGTTTCGAGTTTGTAAAACTAGTTATTGACTATTGGCTGTTAGGGATTAACAAATAACCAACGATAAACTTAAAATAAAGCTGAAATAAACTTGCAAGTAGGTTAGTTTTTAAGAAAACCACCATAAGTAATAAAACATGAATATAAATCAGGAGTGAAACCAGGGTGGTAGATTTTGGTAGAGTTTTAACTGCAATGGTTACGCCATTTAAGGAAAACGGCAACGTCGATTATGATGTCGCAGCAAAGCTAGCAGCACATCTGGCTGACAACGGTAGCGACACACTAGTAATCTGCGGCACTACTGGAGAGTCACCCACACTGTCTTGGGATGAAGAATACCAATTATTTACTGTAGTATTACAAGCTGTAGCTGGGAAAGCCCTAGTTATGGCAGGGTGTGGTTCTAATTCCACAAAGGAAGCGATCGCAGCAACTGAAAAAGCAGCTAAAATAGGAGTACATGGTTGTTTACAGGTAGTTCCTTATTACAATAAACCACCGCAGGCAGGGTTATATCAACACTTTCGAGCTATTGCGGAGGCAACGCCTGAGTTTCCCGTGTTGTTATACAACGTTCCCGGTCGTACAGGTCAAAACTTGCTACCGGAAACTGTGGCAAAGTTAGCTGAGATAAATAATATTATTGGCATCAAAGAAGCG
>NZ_NTFS01000639.1 GCF_002289455.1 Brunnivagina elsteri CCALA 953 | reverse complement strand
GAGTGATTTTTGCTGTTGTCTTAGATGATTCAATCGCTTGTAAAAGATGATGTGTTACCCACTCAATCAAACTCATTTCCGATATTTTTGCAGCATCTTCCATCAAGAATTTCAGGTGTGACGGTAACATGAGAGTGAAATATGAGGGATTATCTGGGGTTGTACTATTTGTTGTTTTTTCTAGTCGATAATTCCAAGCAGGACAATCATCTGCTCGTGTTTCACAGTCTTTTTCTAAGAAACTCAGCAAACCAAATTTGTAACAGTAATAGGTATGCTTGTCTTTTGTAAACTCTCGACTACAGTGCTTGCAGTTCCAACAACTGGGTTTTTGTGTTGCTGGTTTCTCTGTATTTTGCAGGTTGGGATTTTTCAGAAGTTTCACTGCTGCATCTATACTTTGCTGGTTGAGAACATTTCGTAAATTCAAAGCTGATTCCATATTTCCCGATGCGATGAGGTTGTCAATTTTTGTGACAATCTTCTTTGCCTTGGAATAATTACGACCACTTCCCAAACCAACAAATTTAGCGACGCGATCGCGCGTTTGACCTTTGGTAGTCGCTTCAGGAAAATTTTCCTTAATTATGTTTAGGTCTGTTCCAAAGTCCCTCCCTAATTTCTCGTTTGTGGACATCGCTCCTAATTGTTGTCGCTGCTTGGCTTTCAATTTTTCAATCTCCTCCCAAGCTAGGGCTTCACGTACTTTTTGCTCGTTCGTTTTATTACGCTCAATACTTTCCAACAGCAATGCTTCTAACTCCGCTTCTGGGCTAGGAAATTCTCTTACTTCAACCGGAATACTCTTCCAACGCAAGGATAGAGATGCTTTCCAGTAAAGATGCCCATTAATGATGATGTTGTTTTGGTTAATCAGTAACGGTCTGGGATATTGATGATTACTGATTAAATGAATTACATCAGATACATCTACCTCATCTCCGTAAATCGACAAATAAGACGGATGGGGTTGGAGAAATGTTGGATTTACAGAATGGAAAATTGGACTTGGGTATTGAGTAGAATCCATTGAAAATACCTTCTGTCAAAACTTTAGGTAAGCAATCCTTCCGAGTGAAATACAAATTCCAAAGCTTCCTGTGGGTAATTTCCAACAGTTCCGTACATCGAATCAAAAACTTCTTCCTTCTGCATTGCGTTTTTGCGGCAATAAGCAGATGCTTTTCTCCCTAAACTATTTGCCTGAGTTTTGCCCAACTTGATTTTGTGAAGATTCGCGTAACCAACCACTGTAAAATAATGCCCTTCGGGTGATTCGATGCGATCGAGTTCCGCATCTATCCCCTGCAACCATTTTTCGTGAGCTTCACAAGATTCTTCCAGATGTTCTGTTTTTGCCAAAAGTGCCCGTTGTTGGAGTTTGATTTGAGATTGAGCTTCTAAAAGTTGGGATAATTGTTGCTTTGTTTCCAATCCTATTGATGATATATCCAATTTTCCCAAACGCCACTGTTTTTCCAATTCCAAATACCACATTCTTATTTCTCGACCTTTTTCCGTTCGCGCCATCATTGCAAACGATTTTGCACAGTCGATTGTTAGCATTATTTTTTCAAATTGAGTACCCCCACCCTGAGTCCTTTTCACCACATTTTCAGTTTGGATAACGTGGTGAAAGTCTTGTTCTACAATAAATCCAGATTTATAAAAGGCTCTTTTAGCATTACCCTTACTACTAAAATCTAACCATTCCCAATAAATATCAAAATCAACAGGAAACTGTTCGTTAGATTCTATTTGAATCAATATTTCTTGCTTGATAATATTGTCCATTAGCGCATTACCTCTATTAATTTTACGTCGTAAATAACTTGCAATTCAATTGCAAATTAATCTGACAGAAGTCTTTGCCTCAGATAATTTTGTCAGCGCGGTAGTTGTATTTAAAACACTAATGCATCCCTGGATTCAAGCAACACAAAAAATCGAGTCAGAATCGTTGGCTTTTGATGCTATGTCATCAAGTTAAGAAGGTTAAGTATGGCAGCGAGAAGACTGTACATCCATATTTACGTACATAATATCCACACTGCCTTCCTAGTAATGGTTTCTGACTCTTGATTTCCTAGTTGATAGTTTTTCGGTCATGCTTGATACTGATTTACTAAATATTGAACCCATTCTCTGCAAAACAAATCATCCAAAAGGAAGAGAAAACTCTGCTCCCATTAAATACTATCCCATTGGATAGATGCAGAAAATTTATTTTGTCCTCTGGTCT
Organism: Brunnivagina elsteri CCALA 953; assembly: GCF_002289455.1. Taxonomy (GTDB): domain Bacteria; phylum Cyanobacteriota; class Cyanobacteriia; order Cyanobacteriales; family Nostocaceae; genus Brunnivagina; species Brunnivagina elsteri. The sequence goes on along the minus strand of NZ_NTFS01000639.1, from coordinate 191 downwards.
AGAAATCATTTTATACAGTTAATCAATAGTCGGTTTTCGATATAACTACGTAGATAAACATCTTCTGTTTACATCAAAACATATTCAAATCAATTTTTGTTAAATTTGTGACAGTAAAAGGGGGTGTAACCTTCTATTAACAAGGGGATTGCAAATTTAATTGCACCACGCGATCGCGTATCAATATGTGT
>NZ_NTFS01000638.1 GCF_002289455.1 Brunnivagina elsteri CCALA 953 | reverse complement strand
ACTTGGAGATTGGTTTCGAGGTATTGCGGAATAGACATCTCATCCGAAGATTTAGAGCATCCACATGGCTTTTGGTACTGGGTTTGGCGAAAAAATGTACCAGTTGTAATTGTTGAAGGTGTAAAGAAAGCAGCTTGTTTATTAACTGCGGGTTTTGCTGCGATCGCTATCCCCGGAATTAATTCTGGCTATCGCACTCCTAAAGATGAGGAGGGTAACGTTGTCGGGAAACCCTTTCTAATTCCAGATTTGAAACATTTTGCGACTGAAGATAGACGGGTTAGTATTTGTTTTGACCATGATAAGAAGCTTGAAACTGTACAACGAGTAAGAACTGCAATCAAGCGAATGGGAAAACTACTTGCTGTTGAGGGGTGTGATGTCAGGGTTATTGAGTTACCTGGACCAGATAAGGGAGTTGATGACTTCGTTATATCCCAAGGAGAGGATGCATTTTATGGGCTTTACTACAAAGCTGAAACGCTTGATTTATGGCAAGTTCGGCTGTTTACATTGTTGACTTATCAAATCTCAATACAACTCACACAAAAATATCTGGAAAAAATTCAAATATCAGAAAATGAAAAACTAATTGTTCTCAAATCCGCGAAAGGAACGGGTAAAACTCAATGGCTAGTTGGTGAAGTCGCTAAAACCCACGAGCAAAGTCGTAGAGTGTTAATAATTACTCATCGGATTCAACTGGGAGAGGCTTTATGTAAAAGGTTTGGGGTGAATTATGTTACGGAAGTTCGCGATTCTGGAACTGGTGATTTACTCGGCTACGGAGTTTGTATTGATTCTTTACATCATCAAAGTCAAGCTCGATTTAACCCCGATGATTGGCATAACGATACAGTGATTATTGATGAGTGTGACCAGGTATTTTGGCATCTGCTCAACTCTGGAACCGAAGTAGCAAAACGTCGCGTTTCTGTACTCAAAAACCTGAAGCTATTAATTCAAAATGTATTGGGTAGTCCTGAAGGAAAGATTTATCTTGCCAGTGCGGATGTGTCGGATTGTGATGTTGATTACGTATTAGCCTTGGCAGGAGAAATTCAGATAAAACCGTTTGTCATTGTCAACGATTATCAGCCGAACGCTGGTAAATGCTATATCTACGAAGGTACGAATCCCAAGGATTTGCTTGTAGCTTTAGATAAAGTGATTGCTACAAGTAAACTAACTCCAACAGCAGGGGAAGATTTTGCAAAATCGGAAACCAAGTCAACGATTAATAAACAAGATAAATTTATTACTGCATCTTCCCATCTGCTATTTTGTTCTGCTCAGAAAGCGAAATCGAAATGGGGAACTCAGGCTTTGGAAGAAAGATTTCGTCGTAAATTCCCAGATTTACGAATTTTACGAATTGATAGTGAGTCCGTTTCTGACCCCAATCATCCTGCCTACGGTTGTATCGCCAATCTTAATCAAATCCTTATTGAATATGACTTAGTAATCGCTTCTCCAAGTTTGGAAACCGGAGTATCGATCGATATTCAAGGTCATTTCCAAGCAGTCTGGGGAATTTATCAAGGTGTGCAATCTGCCAACTCGGTACGACAAATGTTAGCGAGATTGCGCGACAATGTGGAACGCCACATTTGGGTGAGAAATCGCGGGATTGGAACTGTGGGAAATGCTTCGACTTCAATGGGTTCACTTCTGGCAAGTCAACATTCGGTAACGAGAGCGAATATTGCTTTACTTTCCGAAGCTGATAATGCAGATTACAGCAGCATAGACCAGAAGTTTCAACCCGAATCTCTACAAAACTGGGCAAAACGAGCTTGCGTTATCAATGCTCAAATGTACCACTATCAAGAATTTGTGCTGCAAGGTCTGCAAGAAGATGGTTATGAGATTATTGACGCACAGAAAGTTCCCGAAGTTGAAAGTCAACAGATTGTTGAGGAGGTTAAAGCTGTGTCCCATGAATTAAGGTTGGAAGAATGTAAGGCGATCGCAGACGCTGAAAATATCTCGGAGTCCCAGCTAAAAAAGTTGCAGGACAAGAAAGGCAAGACGAAAATTGAGAGGTATCAGGAACGGAAAGCATTGCTGCGAGAACGTTATGGGGTTGAGGTTACTCCCATACTGGTTTGGAAAGATGATGAGAGTTGGTATCCTAATCTGCGACTGCATTATTTCCTCACCCTTGGACGGGAACAACTTCCAGAACGGGATGCTGCTACGGCGAAAATGCAAATCGAAGTCGGTGAAAATGCGATTTGGAAGCCGGATTTTAATCGAGGGCAGTTATTGGCTATGGTCATGATGCTGGAGGATATAAATATCGGTTATTTCCTGACTCCTGGGGTAATGTTTCGCGGTTCCGACCCAGCGTCGCAGAAACTTAAGGAGGTGACAATCAAGAATCGGTACATTATTAAAAATTACTTGGGGGTTTCGGTTTCCGAGGGGATGA
>NZ_NTFS01000637.1 GCF_002289455.1 Brunnivagina elsteri CCALA 953 | reverse complement strand
TCAAGTCATTGCTCACCGTTGTGCTTACCTTAATGGATTAATCTTTGCTCGCTAAATAAAAAGTGGGATGCTCCCGACTCACCATGCATATGGAGAGATGATGAATCTAAGTATGATATTAATGTAGATATTTGGAATTTTTTTACTACATTTAAGCTAATTGCTAAAAATGTTGTGTCGAGTCCTTTCAAAAATAATTTATCCAGAACTCTACCAAGTTTATCATCATTTAAATACTCTGGTTTTACTCCTTCTCCTATTAAATGTTCACATGGAATTGACTCAAAATACTTTGGAAACATATATAATGGCTTAGAAACAAATCCTAATCCATTTAAAATCATTGCTTTGACAACATTTCCAGAACTCACTTTCTCTTCTTCTTCAACTCCCAATAAATCGTTAATAATTTCTACTAATCCAATTGAATCTACTATTCCTGCGACTATCCCTAAATGGTCTATATTTTGTATTTCAACATCTTTTATATTAAACATGGCAGCAGAATTCTCCTAACAATTCTGCTTTTATTTTCACATTTTTACTTTTGTCAAAAATTAATTTTTCTTAATTATTTAATATTTTTGATTCAAGGAGCTTTTTCTTTGACTACCCAATAACCACAGTAGTATTTTTGTACTTTACACTAATGCTACTAATTCTTATTAGTTCTCTTTAGCTATGCCTTATTTGTAGGCTTTATGTACTACTTTCTCAATATTTTGTTGATGTGTGACAGTTAGGGTGCGGAATGTGGGTTATTAGTAATTACATGCGATCGCGCAAGTAGATGTTCTGATGTGGATATCCAAGCAATTAAATAGTACATGAATATTTCATTAAAATATAACCTTCCCAATTTGGGGAGGTTTTGTATATATTAGTCAATTAAAATGAAGGATATAATTTATCCCCAGTGGCAGTATCAAACACAAACAAATAATCTAAATCCAATGCTAAATTTAATATTTCCCCTGGATGGGGATGGACATTGCCAGCAGCTTGAATATTGATAGTTTCCGTCGAACCAGCTAAACCTGCGCGAATTAAAGTTTCCCTTCCCAATGGTTCTACAACTTTCACCTCAACGGAGATTAGGGAATTAGAAGAATTAGAAGAATTAGAAGAAATGGTAATATATTCGGGACGAATACCTAAATCAACCTGCTTTCCTGTTGGTAAATTAAACTTACCTTTCATCTGTAGTGGAACTGGTAAAATCTGACCGAAAACATCAAACCCGTTAGCCGTAAACTTCGCTGGTAAAATATTCATCGGTGGATTACCAATAAAAGTTGCCACCATGCGATTTGTCGGCTGGTTGTAAATAGTCTGTGGTTCGCCAATTTGCTGAATTTGCCCGCCATTCAGCACCACAATTTTATCAGCTAAGGTCATTGCCTCTACTTGGTCGTGGGTGACATATACCGTAGTATTACGGAGGGCTTGGTGTAGTTGTTTTAACTCAGCTCTCGTATCGTCCCGTAATTGAGCATCAAGATTTGATAACGGTTCGTCGAGCAAAAACACCTGAGCTTGTCGTGCGATCGCTCTTCCTAATGCTACCCGTTGTTGTTGTCCCCCGGAAAGTTGTTTGGGTTTACGGTCTAATAAATGTTCCAATGAAAGCGATCGCGCAACTTCTCCAACCCGTTGTTGAATGAGTTTCGGGTCAATTTTCCGCATTTTCATTCCAAATGCAATATTTTCCGCAACCGACATGTGGGGGTACAGTGCATAATTTTGAAATACCATTGCCACATCGCGCTGACGTGCGGGAATGTTATTTACTAACTGTTCCCCGATGTAAAGATTTCCCGATGTTGCGTTTTCTAACCCGGCAATTGTCCGAAGAATCGTAGATTTCCCACAACCTGATGGTCCCACCAAAACCCAAAATTCGCCATCGGGAATTTCAAAGGTGATGTCTTCTATTGCCGTAACATTGTTAAAGCGGCGTTTGATGCTTTCAAGACGAACGTTTGCCATTTTCCGATTTTGGGAGTAGGGGTGGGGAAATTTCCTGCACCTTAGCTTTTAAATTGTACCGAAGATGGTTTACTTTTAAGACTATCTAATTTTTGTTTCACGCGGAGGCGCAGAGGCGCGGAGAGGAGTGGGATAATATTTGTGAGTTTTGCGATCGCTAGATACTCAGATTCGTGAAACATTCAGTAACTAACTATTTCCAAGCTGGATGGGCAAACAATGAAGCAATTACCCGCACACCTCGCAACTGGTTTGACAGGGGTAAATGACCTCTAGGTGCATTCAAAGCCCAAGTAAAGGCATTTGGGTAGCGTGTCCAGTTGTTACCATCTTTCCAGCCAATTTTTGTCCAGAGATTATCCCAGATTTTACCCTGTCCCAGCCAAATTTCCCGTTGTACCGAAAAGCCAAACTTGCCCTCGGAATGGACTAACCATAATTTATTGATGG
>NZ_NTFS01000636.1 GCF_002289455.1 Brunnivagina elsteri CCALA 953 | reverse complement strand
AGCGCAATGAAGCATCTCTGTCTATTACATAGCGACTCAGGATCAACAGTTGGATCATTTATTTCTTGGATTACTCTTAGGGTAGGGCAAACGCATCTAAATACAAACCGAGAACCGCTATATTTGGGGTTTTGCTGTGGGGGGAAGAACCCGACTTGCTGGGTTTATCGTACTATTTGGGGTTTTGCTGTGGGGGGAAGAACCCGACTTGCTGGGTTTAAGGGGAATATCGCCAAATTCTCAGGGTTCGATCGGCACCACCACTTGCAATGGTTTTACCATCTTTGCTAAAGGCAAAAGATTCCACCCTATCGCCATGTTTGGCAAGAGTACGAATGTTCTTAGCTGTGAGATAATTCCAGATTTTGATTGTTTTATCACTGCTACTACTCGCTAGTGTCATTCCATCAGGATTAAACGCGATCTCAGTTATTTCTCCTGTATGTGCTTCCAAATTACGGATAAATTTTCCGGTTTCGAGATTCCAAAGTTTAATGGTTTTATCGCTACTTCCACTGGCAAAATATTTACCATCGGAACTAAAGGCAATGGCTGTTACTTTATCTCGATGTCCTTGAAAAATTCCAATTTCCCGTCCAGTTTGCAAGTTCCATAATTTGATAGTTTTATCGTCGCTAGCACTGGCAAGATATTTACCATCAGGGCTAAATGCGACGCTTCTAATTGCTGCCTGTCCACTTAAAGTGTAGATTTCTTCCCTGGTTGCTAGATTCCAAATTTTGATTATTTTATCATCACTTCCACTGGCAATGTACTTACCATCACCACTAATTGCAACTGTATGAATTGCGGCTTGGTTTCCAACTAGAGTACCGATTTCCTGCCCGTTAAGGAGGTTCCAGAGTTTGATGGTGTTATCATCACTACCGCTTACCAACATTTTCCCATCAGGAGTAATTGCGATCGCATTGACTTGTTTACCATGTCCCGATAATGTGGCAACTGCTTGCCCTGTCTGCAAACTCCAGAGTTGAATTGTGCGATCGTTTGTGCTGGCAACTGTATTCCCATCGGGACTAATGGCTGTTGATAAAACACTACTAGCATAGCCTCTAATGGTCACGGCAAGACTAAAATTAGGCATCATTGTTGTCTGACCAATTTCATCATTTGCAGCTTGCTTTGCTTGACTGAGGCTGGAGCGATTAACTGCATCAAGGTTAAATTGTTTATACCAAAATTCCCCCAATATTAATAATAGAATTCCAGCCACAGTAACTAGCATGATTTTGAGTTTGTAACCTGAAAAATAAGACGAATAATGGGAATTTGCAGCAGAAAAAGGTAATCCCGGATTCAAATCTTTAATGACTTCTTCAGCAGATTGATAACGTTGATGAATATCTTTTTTCAATAATTTATCTAGAACCAAAATAAACCCTTCGCTCAGGGGGATTTTGACATAACTTTGCCAGTGACTTACCCAAGCATAACCATGTTCTGTCCACAACTTAAATGGGGAAATTCCTGTTAGTAAATGAAAAACTGTGGCACCTAAACTAAATAAATCACTAGCTGGATATGCAGCACCATCACGAATTTGTTCAATCGGGGAATAACCATGTGAACCAATTGAAGTTCCCATTTTTACTTGAAATTTTGCAGTTAATTGTTTTGACGAACCAAAGTCAATTAAAGTTAGTTGTTTACTACTTTGACGACGGATAATATTTTGCGGTTTGATGTCACGATGAATGACTCCACGAGTGTGAATAAACCTAAGTACTGGTAACAAATCAAGTAAAATCTGACAAATTTCGGTTTCGCTATAGAGTGAATCTGATTGTCGTGGAGACTTTTTTTGACGACGTGCATTCAATTCCCGCAGTAAATTTTGTCCATCAATATACTGCTGAACTAAGTATAAATAGCTATCTTCCTCAAAGTAAGCAATTAGGGTGGGAATTTGCGAATGTTCACCCAATTCTTGCAAACGTTGTGCTTCTTTATGAAACAGTTCGACTGCTTTTTTTAATGCCCAATTACTCTCCGCTTTTGGTGCTAATTGCTTGATAACACAAGTTTCATCGAGTTTATCAACGTCTTCTGCCAAATATGTTTTACCGAATCCACCTTCATCAGAGAGTACTCGCATGACACGAAAACGATTTCTTAGTAACAATACTAGGGGAGTACGGCAACTTTGACAAAATCTATTTCCATCGGGATTCACTGGATTTTCGCAATCAGGATTTAAGCAGCAGATTGTCATTTCTAAAGTCCAACTGCATAGGCATTATTTTTAAACAAAAAATCAGTATTTTTGCAATTATTAAGGTTTTAATTGTATCTTTCTATCTGTAGTTTTCGGGTAAGTAGAGGATGTATAGCAGATAGTAAGTTAATAAAGTATATACAAGAAATTTAAACCGCAGATAGACGCTAATTTAGACGCTACTCTGCGAGAAGTTTCGCTAG
>NZ_NTFS01000635.1 GCF_002289455.1 Brunnivagina elsteri CCALA 953 | reverse complement strand
CACTGTAATTGTGTTAAATAACTGAGAATTAATCTTATTAGAATAATATAACTTCATATAAAAAGTGATTTTTATGTATTTAAGTTACATAAATTGCGTATATTAACAAACACAGAGTGATGTAGATAACGAAAGAATAAAAATAATTACTTGATATTACTAATTGACTATAGTTGCAATATTTGCAGTTGGAAAATTGTGCGCGCGATCGCGATTTTGGACGTGAAAAAAATAGACATCGACCGAATTTAATTCTGCGTTGCCCGAAATCCTTGTTTTTTCATAAGTAGTTGAACACAATTAATTACACAAAATTCGGGCTGAAATTCTTGCCTAGTAAAGAATCAGTATTGTAATTAATTCTGTCTGGTTACTTAACCACTTGACTACTGCATAATACATCATGTAGTATCTATAATCTTAGAAGCTCAAACCTTCACAGGTTAACAGTGTGCATCATGGCACAAATTAAAGACATCATCGAATATTTCCGCCCGTACTGGAAATTGAGTATTTTTAGTATTGGGGCAGCTTGTGTTTACGAATTAATTGATTTAGTTGTACCGTATGCGATTGGGCAGATTTTGAATATCTTGTCCAATCAAGCATTAGATAAACCACTTACAGGATTTATTTCCAAATTTGCTAGTATTACCAATTCACCAGTTGATAAACCTCTATCATTGGGAATATTACTAGGAATAATTTTCCTTGTGACAGTAGTTCGGGCACCAACACAACCCTGGTTAACCGTGTGGTTTCACTGGGATATTGCTTTGAAATCAAGAAGGGATAAAACAGAAAGTGCGATCGCAAAAATTCTCACCTTACCTTTAGAATATTATGATGAAAATAACCCTGGTCGAATTGCCGGAAGGGTAGCACGAGGTTTAGCGAATCACACTTGGACTTATCCAGAAATTGCTGGACAAATGATTCCTAAATTAGTGAGAGTTTTGGGAATTTTTGTCTGTATTTTATTTATTGAATGGCGAATTGCGGTTTTATATCTGATTTCCTTTGTCGTGATTTTAGGTTTAACCCTGAAGAAATTACGTCAGTTAATTTGGCATGAAGAGCGGTTAGATAAATATATGGAAGATACCGAAAGTCGGACTTCCGAAATTATCAGTAATATCAAAACAGTCAAAGCATTTGCAACCGAATCACAAGAATTAAAACGGCAAGCAATTCGCTTAAAACGGGAGTTTATTGTTATTGACAATCGCATTCACCGAGGATACACAAAACTCAGCACAATTCAACGCACAATGATTCAAATTTGTGTGTTTGTAGTGTTTGGTTTCACCTTAGCAGCAACGGTAAATGGGAGAATATCATTAGGTCATTTTATTATGACCTATACCCTCGCGAGTATGGCTTATGCGGAGTTAGAACCTATCAGTAACCTGGCAGAAATATTTGCCCGTCGAATTAGTTCGATGTTGCGGTTTCACGAATTTTTACAAACACCATCGGGAGTGGATTCTCAGGGACTTTTAGAAGTACGAGAAACAGCACAAAAACCATACAAATTTACAGGGAAAGTCGAATTTTCCGGCTTGAGTTTCGGTTACGAAGAAAATCGTCATGTTTTGCATGATATTAATCTCTTGATTAAACCATATGAAACCGTTGCATTAGTTGGACGTTCCGGTTCTGGGAAGTCTACACTGGTAAAATTATTACTACGGTATTTTGAACCCAATCAAGGCAAAATCCTGATTGATGGTGAAGATATCCGCAACTTAGATGTGGGAAACTACCGTCGTCGTTTGGCTATAGTTCACCAAGAAGTAGACGTATTTAATGGAACCGTACTTGATAACCTGCGGTATGGGAGAACAGATGCAACCTTTGCCGAAGTCGAAGAAGCTAGTCGCATATCCCGTTTAGACGAAGTGATAAGAGTCCTTCCCAATGGGTATTATACCGTCGTTGGGGAAAGGGGAGTGAGACTTTCGGGAGGACAAAGACAGCGTTTAGGAATTGCCCGTGCTTTGTTAGTCGAACCCGACGTTTTAGTATTCGACGAAGCCACATCCAGCTTAGATTATGAATCAGAAAGAGCGATTCAACTAGCAATGCGATCGCTCCAAGGAACCCGTACTACAATCATCATTGCTCACCGTTTGAGTACGGTTCGGGAAGCCGATAAGATAGTAGTCTTAGATCAAGGACGTATTATCGAAGTTGGTAGTCACGAGGAATTATTGCGTCACGGTGGAATTTATCACAGATTACATGCATTGCAAGAAACAGGAGCATTATTGAGTTAGTCATTCAAACCCTTTCTCAAATAAGTCTGTTTTCCCCCCCATGACATATTGGAATTATCCCCTTAATCCCCCTTTATAAAAGAGAGAAATTAGAAATCCAGTTCCCTCACGCCACTTTGCTCAACGGGGGGAACCCCCGCACGCAAGTGGCTCCCCTTAATAAGGGGAGGGCTAGGG
>NZ_NTFS01000634.1 GCF_002289455.1 Brunnivagina elsteri CCALA 953 | reverse complement strand
GGTTAGGGTGTGGTAATTCGACAACTTATGTATACGGGGTATATCGCGGAATCAAGTCACTTTAATCACCACACCCATACTCTCATTTGCCATCCGATCCACTGAACACACCGCATAGGTTCCCGGTTCCACGGTAGCAAAATTTGTACCACGACTCAGTACCCGTTGCAGTGTCCATGTATCCCCAGTTTTTCGATACAGTGTCCAAGAACGAACATCTTGACTACTTGCTGCGGGATTCCAACTCAAACGACGGTTAGTTACTTGCAATCCCCCTACTAATGATGGAGGTGTGGCATTTCGCCATGACATTGTAGGGGCAAGTGCTGGTGTATTGTAGATAGAACCTTTGAATGTGTCTGCAATACCTTGGCGATTATCATTGATGGAAGTCATGCTAAAAAAGATATTCCCCAAGGATAAATCATTCGCCAAATTACGGCTGATTTTTACCTGTTTGACAATTTCTTCATCTTTCCAAGCTTTCCCATCTAATTGGGCGATATTATTTCCCACATAAATATGACGTTGTTTCGGATTAACCTCTGTCCACCATTTCAACAAAGCTGGATAACTTTGCTTGGGTTGGTCTGTACGCCAGTATAGCTGCGGTGCAATGTAATCAATCCAACCTTGTTCCAGCCATTTTTTTGAGTCGGCGTAAAGTACCTCAAAAGCATCTAAACCAATAATTCCGGCGGGTTGTCCTGGTCGATAAATACCAAATGGACTGATGCCAAATTTTACATGGGGCTTGGCTATTTTAATCCCTTGGGAAAGCCGTAATACCATTTGATTGACATTTTCCCGTCGCCAATCACCCAAACTTAATGTACCACCAGCGTTACGGTACGCCCCATAGGTTTTGCCATCAGGAAAGGATTGTCCTTGGATGGGGTAAGGATAAAAGTAGTCATCTAAATGGATACCATCAACGTCGTAGCGCTGTAGTACGTCCATAATGACATTGTAAGCTTTATCTTGAACGACCTTTGCCCCTGGGTCCATCCATAGTTGATTACCCCATTGATAAACAACATCGGGGTTGGTAAGTCCAATATGGGGACGGGCAAGATTTCCTTGTCTGATGGAGGTTTTAGCACGGTAAGGATTAAACCAAGCATGAACCTCAATATTCCGCTTGCGACATTCGGAAATGGCAAACTCCAAGGGGTCATAAAATGGTTCGGGTGCTTTACCTTGGGTTCCAGTAATCCATTGACTCCAAGGTTCTAATTTTGACTGGTAAACCGCATCACCTTCGGGACGTACCTGTAAAATTAGGGCATTGAAATTTAACTGTTGCAGTTGGGTAATAATTTCCACAAGTTCGGCTTTTTGCTGTTCTGTGGAAAGTCCAGCTTTTGAGGGAAAATCGCTATTCCACACACAAGTTAACCAAGCACCTCGAAATTCCCGACGGTGATTTACCCGCACGGTTGTAGATGCCACTGGTGGAGGTGGAATTACGGGGGGTTTGACTGAGATGAGAAAATTAGAGGGAATTTTCGGAGTTTCCCCAAGGTAAACTAAAGCTTGATAGATGAATGCGGCAACATCAGCACGAGTTGAAGCTAAGGTTGAGTTGAGGAGCTTGATATTAGGGTGACTGGTGATTAATTCAGCAGAAGTTGCGATCGCAATTTGATTGGTTGCATAGGTGGGAATTGTTCTGGCATCTTGGTAAATTTGCGGCAGTCTATTTACTAATTCTGGTTTAATTTTTAGTCCCATCTCTAAGCCAGATACGAGGGAAAGGATGACTTCTAAGCGAGAAATTCGATTTTCGGGACGAAATTTCTTATCTGGGAAACCACTAAGAAAACCTGTTTCCTGTGCTGTTTGAATAGCTGATGCAGCCCAATAATTTGCGGGGACATCGGGGAAAGCTGTATATTGTCGCTTTTTGGAAATTTTTGTAAATGCCCTAGCGATAATTACCGCATATTCGGCACGGGTAACGGAATTATATGGACGATATGTACCGTTAGGTAATCCCGTAACTATGTTAAGTTTTGCCAATGCTTCAATAAATCCCTGTGCCCAGTGATTTTGAACATCGGAGAATGATGTAGGAGTTGAGACCATATTCACTCCTTACAGAGTAATTGTTGACACTTCTCTGTTATTTTAGACACAGCATGGCAATTTCGGATTTATTTTCTGTAGCTAGTCTGGGTTAATATTTTTCACTTTAATTTTTCCAGATATCGTGGAAACTATTTTTGATTTTAAGACATCAATAAATATTGCGATATACCGTTTTGCATTAAGCTCTGCTTATCCCATCTGCGAATGCTGGTTGTTGCTGAAAAAAAAGCAATACTGTCGTTTGCACTACAATATACAGATTTGTTCTATCCGCGACTTTATGGGTAAATTATACAATTTCAGTAAATCACAAAGTTTCTTTCAATAAAAGGAAATCACAAAAATCTGTAGCGAGATATACAATCAATTTAAAATG
>NZ_NTFS01000633.1 GCF_002289455.1 Brunnivagina elsteri CCALA 953 | reverse complement strand
CGCATACAGTCTGTATTACTTAAAAAATATAAAATATTAATTCGTGACTGCCATAGTTTTTCGGAATTGGGCGATCGCTTTTTTAGAGTCGCTGTTCGCACTATTTCGGAAAATGAACGTTTGCTAGCAGCTTTGAAGGTAGAAATGGGTAAAATTCGTAATTCGTAGCCAGTAGCCAGGGAATTAATTCCCTGTCTAATAGCTCAATTCCTCTAAAGAGGAATGATAATAAGGTTTTTAGCGTTTAATAATTATTTTATAAACACTCTTTAATTCCTAACTCCTAATTCCTAATTCCTAATTCCTAATTCCCTAAACTGTGATTGATTACGATATTGTTATTATTGGTGGTAGTTTAGCAGGTCGTTACGCGGCGCTGAAAGCTTCGCAGCTACGTGCTAAAGTGGCGTTAGTTGAATTGGAAAATAATTTCGGTCAAAATTTACATCACAATCCACATCACAATTCACATCAAAATTTCAATTCGGGGTTAGTTTATCTTGATACTTTGTCTGAAGTTGCTAAACGGAAGTTGCAATTAGAAAGTGCCTCAGATTTTGGTATTTTTTTGTCTCAGCGTGGTGATAATAAAGAAAGCGATGAATTCAATCAAACACCTATAGCGGGTATGGATTGGGAAACTGCGATGTTGCGGGTATTTGGGGTAGAATTGCAGGTGCGATCGCATTATTCGTTAGAGTATTTGGTTGGGCAAGGTATTGATGTTATTGTTGGTGTTGGGCAATTTGAAGCTCAAACAAATTTAGGGTTTGCAATAGATAATCGGTTATTGGTAGGACGTACATATTTACTTGCGACTGGTTCACTTCCCAAAGTCGATAATATTGAGGGATTACAGAAAATTGGCTTTTTGACTTTAGCGAATATTTGGCAGGTTTTGGATGCTGCTTCTTTGAATGGAAATAAAGTACCTGAAGATTGGGTAATTTTGGGTGGAATTCCTCAAAGTATCCAACTTGCACAAACTTTAGTAAGACTTGGTTTGAATGTGACTTTGATTTGCGATCGCGAATTAATTCTCTCCCATGTTGACTTGGATATTTGCCAATTGCTTCAGGCACAATTAGAAGCTGAAGGGGTACGTATATTAACTAAAACTTTAGTGACGCAGGTTTTGCAAATCGATGATAAAAAGTGGTTACAAGCTGGTGATAAAGCGATTGAAACTGATGAAATAGTTGTCGCAACTGGACAAATACCAAATATTGAATCGCTCAATTTAGCTGCTGTGGGTGTAAAGTGGTATCAAGGTCGTTTGCATGTGAATGACAGGTTACAAACTACTAATTCTCGTATTTATGCTTGTGGTGATGTTATTGGTGGATATCCACTTGCTAATGTCGCAAATTACGAAGCTGATATTGCTGTAAATAATGCTTTATTTTTATCTAAGAATAAAGTCGATTATCAAAACGTTGTTTGGGGTATATCAACTCAACCAATATTTGCTCAAGTTGGTTTAACTCAAGCTCAATCAGAGAATTTATACGATTCGAGTGAAATTTTAATATTACGACAGTATTTTAAATCTTTAGCAGCAGCACAGATTCAGGATGAAACTACAGGGATTTGTAAATTAATTGTTTTAAAAAATGGCAGAATATTAGGTGCTGCCATAATTGGAGCCGAATCTAGGGAGATAATTAACATTATTGCTTTGGCTATCAATCGAAAAATCAAAATTCAGCAACTAACAAGTTTATGTTTGAGTTATCCAAGTTTCGCTAGTATTTTGGATGCGATCGCACGTGATTGGCAGTTACAAAGACTCAACCATAATTTTGTTTTTCAAGAATTTTTAGATGATTTTTTCCAAATTCGTCGCAACTGGAATATATAATTTATTTTATTTTATTTTATTTATTTCATTTATCGACTATTTTTTATTTTTCCCTTCCAGAAAAGAGACACTACCAATACCTTGAAGTATACCACGACCAATTAAACCTAAACCACGACCAACTACCTTAGTTAACATAAAAACAACCCCACTACCCAATAGCGACAACACTGATTGTAAACGTGGTGTTACAGCGTCTCTAAATTCGAGTATTAACGTCACTAATAAGGGAATACCTTTGAGTTGGGATAATTCAGCACGTCGAGGAGCATAAATCGACATTTTAGCGATTCCCCTTGGTGCAAATACAAACAACTCATAACGACTTTCAAAAATTGCTTGTGGTTCCTTAACGTAATTCCTTAAACGATATTTCCACGATAAATTATTTCTAAACCTCTCAATTTCCCTCGTTGAAATATACTCGCGATCGTAAAAATTTTGTTTGATTGTTTCTACATCCGCTAACTTATTTAGTAAAGGTTGAATCACACTATTAGCCACTTGAATTAAGATATTTTCTAAAATTAGTAAAGCATGGGATTTTGCTTCTTCACTACCAGCTAAATACACAGCATTATCAATATATAATTCTGTTTGAAAAATTAGAT
>NZ_NTFS01000632.1 GCF_002289455.1 Brunnivagina elsteri CCALA 953 | reverse complement strand
AATCTAAATTATTATAATTGTTGTGGGGTGGGCATCCCTGCCTGCCCTAATATATAATTTAGGTGCTTTTTAGCTTAGAACCTGATTAGGGAACACCAAAAAATAAATTCTCCACAATTGTAGGGGTGGGGAGACCCCACCCTTCGCGTGATAGTATCGGTAAGTATATGAGAAAGAAGATTTTATTTTCTGGAAGTCCCTTAGTACAGTTTGCTGTAAATAAACCTACCAATAAAAATGCCTGAAAGGCTTATATTACAGGTCATATTCTTTGTAATTTGTTGCACTAGTAAAAAAGTATACAAGTATATCATGCGAAAACATGGGACAAGTATACTGTTTGATTTCACACATTTTAGTGTTAAGTAGATATATAATAAATCCTAGTGTTTTTAGCAATCCTAAACAAAATTACCAATTTTTAGATAAGTTTGCTAGGTATATAAAAGCTTAAAAGTTAATTCTATTCAAGGATAATTTTTGTCTCTTGAAAACATATGCTTCATAAACGTAAACATGATAATAAAAATGTTTACATAGCGCCATGAGATTTGATATTAGAATAACTTGTGAACTTAAAATAATCTATACGAACTCTATTCCAAAGATATTAAGCATTGTTGCCAAATCTTGAAGCAGTTTTCAGTATTATGGAGTATGAAATGCAGTCTAAAATAATATCAACCTATAATTTTGAAATTCTTGATGAAATAATTACCCAACAGGGAATTAGACCACTTTCCCTCAATCCTAATCGAAATTTAATTACCAGTTTTAGGGAAATAGGTGATTTGATTACCGAAAATACCTGCCACTCAAAGATTATAGACTGTATGAGCCAAACTCTAGAAAAAATAATTCGCTCTCAGTTAGTAAATTTCCCAGAGAATATTTTTTGGGATTTTGATTTGATGGTTTTTAGTATGCTTGAGCAAGCTTTGATTGCGGAAGATGGAGCAATTATATTTTTAGAGTCTTTTGGACGAAAAATAGAGCTTCTAATGGATATGTTTGGATGTAGGGGGGAAATACGCTTTCGTTATGTACATGATTTTATGTATGGATTTGATTGGGCACGATGGGTTAAAAAAGACCCAGAAAATCGTTCAAATATAAAACCTTTTAGCCTTATTTTCTTAGATTATTTACTTGCCAAAGGTAAAGAAATATTAAATTCAATTAGTATTGACGATAAGCGATATCATCATATTTCTTCCCGCAGTTTTCGTAATGCTTTCTGTTTTCCCCGCGATCCAAAAGATGAGTATCGTTTGCTTACCTATCTTGCTGATTATGGACTGATTCCCGTTCATGCATGGAATTGGAATGCTGAACCCATCTGGAATAAGCCATTTGATGAAATTCGCGAGCAGGTATGTTTAAAAAATCGTAATTTGTAACACTGTAAACGGTTTAAAGTTTGACTAAAGAACCCCTTGTTCTTCCCTTCTTCTCCGGGAATTATCCCCCCTAACCCCCCTTTTCAATGGGGGAAAATAAAAATGAAAATCACAGACTTAATTAACTGGTTTGAATCTTGGGCAAATCCCGCTTGGCAGGAAAGTTGGGATAATTGCGGTTGGCAAGTTGAACCTGGAGTATTACAGGAAAACGCAAGGGTATTAGTATGCTTAACTCCAACTTTGGCTGTGATGGAGGAAGCTATTTCCCTTCGCAACGCTGGCAATCCTGTAAATCTGATTTTTGCTCACCATCCACTAATTTTTAGTCCACCAAAATCTTTACGTATTGGTGATGCGATCGCGGATATGGTGAGATTAGCTTTTATCCACAAAATCGGCATCTATACTGCTCACACTAATTTTGACCAAGTTGAGAATGGTACTGCTGATGTTTTGGCACAACTTTTAGAACTTAGAGAACCTACTCCAATTGTACCAACTCAAAATGGCTTGGGATATGGACGTGTTGGGACTTTAACACCTTCTCTAACATTAAGCGACTTGCTTTCAGTTATTCAAACCCGTCTTGCCCCCCCAAATCTGATTTTTTCCCCCGCATCCGATTTCAACCAAACCATCGATCGCGTTGCTGTTTTGGGTGGTTCGGGAGCTAGCTTTATTTCGGCTACTGTAAAAACTGGCGCTCAAGCATATCTTACCTCCGATTGTAAATTCCATCAGTTCCAAGAAAGCCGCGATCGCAATTTAATTCTTATTGACGCTGGACATTACGCTACCGAACGTCCAGCTTGCAGTAAACTCGCTCAAAAATTCCAAGTTTTAGGCTTAGACTGGGCACAATTAAGTAGATTTGATGAAGATTTCCGCATGTTCTTAAAATAAATTCATCAAAAATTAACAAATATATTTAATCGCCATCTCACTATAATTACTTACTAAAAATTACTTTTTGCTACTTAATTAACGTATTAATTAATTTCACACAAAAGAATGTATTCCTTTATATGATTAAACTAGACTAATTTTAAGTACAATTATTTACTTGTATAAGA
>NZ_NTFS01000631.1 GCF_002289455.1 Brunnivagina elsteri CCALA 953 | reverse complement strand
CCACAATCTCGTCGGAGGTATCGGGTGTTTGCAGTTGGAAACTTAAGTTCCGATGTTCTGCTTGCAAGCGCATTGAGTTGCCGACATCGGCAAATAATTCATTTAGACTTACCGAACCCATTTCCAAATCTGCTTTATCGGCTTCGATTTTGGCAAAGTCTAGAAGGTCTTGAATGATGTCGAATAAATGTAATGATAGTTTGTGTGC
The DNA here is from genome assembly GCF_002289455.1 of Brunnivagina elsteri CCALA 953. GTDB lineage: Bacteria > Cyanobacteriota > Cyanobacteriia > Cyanobacteriales > Nostocaceae > Brunnivagina > Brunnivagina elsteri. Next base: position 2,273 of record NZ_NTFS01000631.1, on the reverse strand, counting down.
TTCGTTCAAATATTCGTCTTGCTCTTCGGAAGTATCTGCCATTCCATCGAGGATTAATTTCAAAAATCCAATAATCCCATTTAGGGGGGTACGAATTTCGTGGGAAACGTTGGCAAGAAATTCGCTTTTCCGACGGGTTGCTTCTTCGGCTTGCTGTCTGGCGGCAACCAGTTCTTTGTATAGTGTAGCGTGGGCGATCGCAGTTCCTACTTGGTCGGCTACTTCTTTTGCCAGTTCTATTTCTTCACCGGTCAATGGGTAACATTCGTTACATATCTCTACCACAATTATACTGTTGGGCTGGTCTTTATAACTGGTTGCGGCGACTAAAATTCTTTTCTTTTGTAAATAGGGATGTTGTGGTGTTTCGATGATAATTGGTTTGAGTTTTTGGAGCGCTTCTACAAATCCTGGTTCTAAGGTTATGTCGATTTCTAAACCGAGCATGGAACTAACATGGGATTGCCGATATTCTGCGATCGCTTCTAAAGTGGAGTAACCGGGATGATAGGGAAAAATCACACAGCGCTCAAAACGCAATAATCCCCCTAAACTATCGACTGTTTGCTGCCAAATCACTTCTAAATCTAAGGTACGTCGAATATTTCGGGTAAATTTTTCAACTAACTTTCGATGCTGTTGCGATCGCAATGTCAACTCCATCTGAGTCGGCATTGTTAATGACATTTTACCTTGATGGGGAAGTGGGTTAGGGTAACTTTCCCCAGGAATCGATTGCAATAATCGTCCCATTACCAACACTGTAGTTGCTGGATTACCCAATGTCCGCATAATTGGAGAAATTGCTAACTCTAATTCATACAAATGCTGACGATATCTAAACCAGCACTGACAACGTTCGGGTACTAATGTTGTTAAAATTCGATCCAATCTTTGTAAGTAGGCATCTTCATCAACTGCTACTAAGGATTCATTACCATTTAAATCGGCTACAATATCCTCTGTTTTAATTTCATAATTACTACCTGAATCATTACTGACATGCAAATTAAAGCTCAAATACTGTCCTGCCCGATCTTGAGTGTAAACAAGTTCGGCTCCTAAACTTTCCCATGAACCATCAGTGTTACTAGCATTCGATTCCAAGTTTTTTGACAATACCTTTGAAAGTTGGGAATTAGCAGTAATGCTCATGACTCAAATTTGGATAAGTTAATAGCAACCAAAATCAGGAGACAATGCCAGTGAATTTGTCAAGGGCATTCTCAGAGAGTAAAAACTCACCTGGAGTATCGCTGATTAAAGTTTGGCATAAAATTTTACAGCTTTGGGATGTTTACCTGTAGTTTTTTCGATGTTCTTCACTCCAGTATTACAAAAAACACATTTCTTAATACTTTTGTCAAGAGTTATTTCTAATTTTTAGTCATTCCACTCACCACGAGGAGGGATAGGTTTACGAACGGGGGTACGAGTTAGTTCGTCGTCTCTGGGTACATCACCACGCAACCACTGACGAATGGCAACTTCAATGACTTTGCTAGGATCATTTGTGAGATGCTGGATTTGTTCGATTAACTCGGAATCTAGACGGACTGCAATTTCAACCTTATCGGCAACACGTTGTTCCGCATCGGTTATTTTATCTTTCATATTCATAAATCGATGTACCTAAAATTGGTTTTCTCCAAAAGGTTCCGAAGAAAGCTTTATCTAGTAAGGTGGTAGGTGGAGCAATAAATATAACATCCAATACCTCCAATACTATTGTTGCTTTACCGACATTCACTGTTTATTGTACGCTTCTATTTCCTCAATGCCAGGTTCTCTGTGTAGAGGTTTAATATAAATTGACTAAAAGAGCCTATTTCTATTGGTCTAATCCGGTACAAAAAATTATAGCAACATCTCTTCCAAGTCTATGTCATCTTGAAGTCAGTGTATATAAATGATTCGGAGATTTTAGTCTAAAATAGGGGACATGCACCTATCTACAACTTTAGGTAGTTGTGGAGCGTGCGTGAAATATCTCAGGATAATGCAACAGGTATAGTTGAAAGGCTATTAAGTATAATTGGCACGTAAAGCCTGTTGGCATTGAGTTTAATGGCTATTTCAGGCGTTTTCAAGATACCTTTTTTTACTGACGTGCCGTTTTTACTCAATACCGAAAAACCATTGTGATCTTGCTGCCAAACATGAGAGGTAAGTAAGTAGTTCAGCGAAGCGATCTGTTTACTGTACGTTCGCTCATTTTTGACCCAAAAATTTAATTAAGCCTCACAGGGCTTGTAATCCAGACGATTCGGTCA
>NZ_NTFS01000630.1 GCF_002289455.1 Brunnivagina elsteri CCALA 953 | reverse complement strand
TGTTGGTATTTGTGCTGTAACTGCACTCTTTTTCCGGTATGCAGAGATGTCGCGGATATCAGACCAAGTGCGATCGCTCATCACTTCCTGTGTGGGATTTTGCGGTATTCCACCTCTTCCAGTGGCGACAAAACTACTTCCCTGATTTGCAGAACAACCACTAGCTATTTGCTGCGATGGATCTGTCACATTTTCTGGTAGTTCGATTAAACCAGAATTTGGGTCAATACCAATATTATTGATTTGCACCGTACCATTAATATTAAATTCGGAACTTGCTGTGATGTCGTTGGTCTGGTTTTCTCTAGGGCTAAGGGTATTGCGAAATTCTAGTCCAAATAACCCCTGAGTTTTAATATCAATATTGCCACCAGCCCCTTCAATAGCATTGGCAGTAATATCGCTGTTTTCTAAACCAATAATAATCGGTGCATTAATGCTGATATTGCCGCCTGTAGCTGTACCTGTGGCATTGGTACTAATTTTACTGCCATAACGCATCAGCAGAACATCAGTATTGAGAGTCATATTACCGCGATCGCCTGCGGAAACTTCTGAAAGCAGACTACCTCTTTGTTCGAGTTTGATCTGGTTGGCATTCACGATCAAGTTACCCGCATTACCACCACCTGTATTACTGACGGAAATTTGCCCATCATCAAGAACATTGAGCCGATTCGCCACTAGATTAACTGAACCAGCATCAGAGGTGGTAGTAGAAGCTGCCGTAATGGTGCTTGGGAAAATGTGACCATCAGTTAAGGGTTTCGATATACCCTCTACAGTAATATTATTGATTTGCAGATTAACGTTACCCGCCGCACCAATGCCATCTGTGGAGGAGGTAATTTGTCCACCACTGAAGACGCGCAAACTCTCTGCTATCAGACTAATATTGCCGCCTTTGCCAGTGGAATTCTCCCCTATCGCTACGGTGATCCCACTAGGGGCATTGCTAAAAGAATCAACTACGGGATCACTGACTTCTACATCAGCAGCTTGAATCGTGATATTCCCAGCTTTACCTCTACCTGCGATCGCCGTATTCGGGCTTCCTGCGATCGCACTGGAGATAGTTCCACCCCCAGCCAAAGCGAGTTGTCCGGCGTTAATCGTAATATTGCCCCCTTGACCATCAACAGAGTTTTGAATGGAACTAATAATCGCACTGGTAAAATTGTTGATGCCTGTGCCGCGAATCTCCAGACTCTCAGTCGCCGTAACGGAGATATCTCCCGCCTTACCCGTCGTGGGTGTAGGGAAGAATGGATTGCCCAATAAATCAGTGCTGATGCGCCCCCCATCCAATAGCCGTATCCGTTCAGCCTCCACTGTAATCGCACCACTGTCATTCTGTTGTCCTCCCACAACTAGCGTTGTAATTGCCCCTGAGACATAAGCACCTGTAAATGGATTGGGAAATGGTGCATAACCACCGATTTCTACATCTGTGGCACGAACCGTAATGTTGCCAGTTGTGGCATTATTGATCGGCGCGAAGGTAAAAAAGTTAGCACCAAAGTTGAAGGAGCTGATCCATGCACTATTAGCAAGGCGCAATCGTGGAGTTTCAACCGTGATATTCCCAGCAGTTGCGCCACTGCCAGTCACACTAGTCAACAAGCCAGGAGGGTTATAATTCGCGGAATCAGAGATACCTAATAAATCTACAAATTCTGTGGTGTTGACGCTAATACCCTGCCCTTGCCCATTTGCACCAGTGGACGATTCTATATGTGAGCCATCTTGCAAGGTTAACCCACGCCCCCGGATGTTGATTGCCCCTCCCGTTGCCCCACTGGTGTTGACATAGGAGGACTGTCGCAGGGTAATGTTGCCCCATGTTGGCGATGGAGATGAACTCGCCAATTGCCAGTTGCCGAAGGTAGGTATATTCACCGTGCCATTTTGCATCGCCCACAATTCCACACGGCTATCCGGTGTAGAAATGTTGGCACTATTGATATCCACTTGTCCCCCAATCAGCGCCAGGGTTTGATTCGGTGCGATCGATAATGTAGGTGTCCTAAATAAAAAATTGTTGGCAGGTGTACCTTGAAGTGTAATCGCCCCCGAATCACTTCCCATTTGCAATCCAACAGGTACGCTCATTGTCAATAAAGGAGGTGTTGTCGTGTCGGCAGCTTTAAACTCTAACCCATCAGCAAACTTGATACTATTCGCCGTTGTCCCTACAAATGAACCACCAATATCTAATTTGGCATTTTGTCCAAATATAATTCCGTTGGGGTTCATTAAAAATAAACTGACTGGATTATTAATATTAATGGTTTGAATTAATCCATCAATATTGGAAACATTCCCACCCGTCACCCGACTAAATATGGTAGAAATATTTGGTGTGTTTGTTAAATCAAACTTTGCCGAACCACCTGTAGGTACAGAGAAATTACTGAAGCTATGGAATAAATTATTACCTTTATCTATACCGTTAAGAATATTAAAATTATTACCAATTGAGTTGACAGTGGT
>NZ_NTFS01000063.1 GCF_002289455.1 Brunnivagina elsteri CCALA 953 | reverse complement strand
TCATCATGAATTACCGTAAACTATCATGAATTACCGTAAACCATCATGAATTACCGTAAACCATCACGAATTACCGCAAACCATCACGAACCATCACGAACCATCACGAATCAACGCGAATTAGCGGGAACCATCACGAATTACCGCAAACCATCACGAACCATCACGAATTACCGTAAACCACCATTAACCACCACTAACGGGGGGAATCAATACTACTTCGTCCCCGTTTTGCAAGATTGTGTCGGGTTCGACGAATAATAAATTAATGCCAAAACGGGTAACATTACGCCATTTGGCTAGTTCGGGATGTTGTGTTTGCAGGTGTTCTTGAACTGTTTGTACTGGTGTCCCTTCGGGAAATTCTAGCTTTAATTCTGGAACCTTATATGCTTCTTGGTATGCGGCAAATAGCTTAACGGTAATGGTAATGGTAGATTTGGACATAACATTAGCGCAATAAAAAAAAGAGACGCGATCGCCACGTCTCTACATTTTAAATTTGTTTGTTACGAACGAAACATTAGTTAAAAAATCTGTTCGAGTTTCTGAAAGTCCCGTTGAACTTCGTCAAGTAGAGATTTATTATGCGGGTCAGTTTTTAATGCTTTTTTCAGGTATATTCGAGCTTTGAGCCATTGTTTTTCACCAATTAATGCACGTCCCCAAATTTGGTAGGAAATTGCTTGCCACTGCCGCACTTCCGCATCCTCTGGTAAACGCTCGGCAAGTGCTTCTGCAAGTGCGATCGCTTGGGGAAATCTTCTTTCTCGCAAGAAACGCTGCAATTGCTGATATGTATTCCACTTTAACCGTCGTTCCACTTCTGATGCATTTGGTGGTTTGGTTTTGACTTGTTCTTGTGGTGCAGCTTGTTGAGTTGCTGTTTGTTTTGTTTGCGTTGTTGTTTTTGATTGAGATGTAGCAGCTTGTTTTTGATTGGTTTGTTTCTGACTTGACTGCTGAGATGTATCTGCTGCTGGTGAAACAGCTTGCACGAGCAACTTATACGCCTCGGTCAAGGTGATAAACTTTTCTTTAGCTTTATGGTCGTTCGGGTTAATATCAGGATGATACTGAATAGCCAATCTTCGGTAAGAAGCTTTAATATCGGCAAATGAAGCACCTGTCCTCAAACCTAGTACACGATAGCAATCTACAACATCCATCTTCAGCCATCACAAGCGCGAATATCGGTTTACTTTGGGTAGATACTCTTTGGAGAGTACTTACAACTTAAAGCTTAAAGCTTAAAACTTGAACTTTTAATAATAAAGAGTTGTAATTTACTTTTAAGTTCACTCTTGACAATTTCTTCGCTTCCGAAAATTCATTTTCCGGAAATTTGTCATCAACTCAATCTTTGGTCACTATTAAACCTCGTCTATCTTGAGAACTGTAGTTTTCTTTCCATAAAGACCTTGAGATTGCTACCCTGCGGGATGAGCTAGCGCTCTACGTGTCTACCTTACGTCGCAATGACGCATTTGAATCGCTAAAAAAAACTCCGGGTTTCATCATGGACGAGGTTTAAAGCATTATCACGCTACATATACTATCGTCTGAAGCTCATATTTGCAAAGATATATAGTCTGAGTTCAGTACTAACTATGTCTTTAAAAACACAGACATCGCTGAAATCACACATCTTATCAATAATTGTGTTGAGTTACGGGACTGTATATTAGGGTTAACGTTAACACAAGGAACCGGATTTTTTTGTAAATCAGGCATTTTTTATGTTTACCCAGAATTCAGAATCGGGATTGGATTCTTTGTAATTATTGTTTGGGAGTCGCTTCACCAAATTTAATCAAAAGCGCGATCGCAATACTTACTAGTAAAATCAAAGTCATGCTCAAAGCGGAACCAAATCCCCAGTTTTGGGTTGCGCCTAAAAATTGGTTGTAAACTAGTCGTGCTACTGTCATGCTGGAAGCACCACCTAATAATTCGGGGTTGACAAAATCCCCTAATGTGGTGATGAATACTAAAAATGAACTGGCAGCAATCCCGGTAATTACTTGGGGTATTGTCGCTTTCCAAAATACTTGGATGGGGTTTGCTCCTAAATCTGCTGCTGCTTCTAAAAGTTGTTTATCGAGCTTTTCGAGGGAAGCATATAAAATTAATACCATGTAAGGAAGGGCACTGTAGCTCATCCCAATGAATACGGCAGAATTGCGGTTGAGTATATCGAGTGCTGGTAAACCGATGCTGGTTAATATACTGTTGAGTAAACCAGTTGGACGAAGAATTGTAATCCAAGCGTAGGTACGCAGTAGGGAAGATGTCCATAGGGGCAAGACAAATGCCAGCACTAAGATATTTCTAAAGCGTTGTGGTGCTAGTTGCGCTATCCAGTAAGCTACAGGGAAAGCAATCACTAAACAAATTGCCGTAGTTCCAATTGCAAAAGAGAGCGATCGCTTGATTACTTGTAAGTAGAGTGGATCGATTATGCGGGTATAGTTAAGTACTAGTGATTCCCAGATAGTTTGCCATCGTTGAGGGTTAGAAAATTGGCTGTAGTCAGTAATTCCCCCTGGATTGACTATATCTCCTGGTCGAATTCCTGGTACTAAACTTAACTCGAATATTATTAGTGTTGGCAGAACTAGGAAAAGTACTAACCAAATACCAGATGGTGCTAGTAATAATATTGGTTCTAACCATTGAAGTTTTGGACGATTCGATTTTTCAATTTCGCCCATTTTATTTAATGAATTCATTTGAGAATTAGACATAGTTTGTAATTCTTAATTTGTTTATTTTTAGCTTATGATTTATTGGTAATTTACAACTAGTAACTATTAGTATATATAGTAGATATCACTTAGATTAAATAAAATATAATATAGGGCAGGGTTTTCCTGCCCCTACGGGATTCTCACATCAATAAAAATTTAAAAAAATAATCAATATAAAACATCCCATAATTTCTAATTCTAATTACTTGTGAAGCTCCACATTATTTCGATTCCTCTCAACCTCCCCTACCCTGCGGGAACGCGGTAGACGCTTCGTCTTCTCGTAGAGTAGCGCGTAAAGCAAGGGGAGGTGCCACAGGCGGTGGGGTTATTTTATGCATCTTCATATTAAAATGGGATAATTCCTAACTAATTAACCGCTAGTTAATTGAGTCCAATAACGGTCATAAACTTCTTCTATATCACCAAGAGGAGAAAGACGTTCGCATTTATTTAGTATTTCTTCAGAAGGGAATAAACTAGTATTATTTTGATATCTTTTAGGTAATAAATCAAAGGATGCTTGGTTAGGAGTAGCAAGACTTTGATGTGTTGTTAATTTGGCTGAAACTTCTGGTTGCAACAAATAATTTATCCAAGCATAAGCACCATCTGGATTGGGTGCATATTTATGAATTACTAAAGTATCTGTCCACAAAGAAGTACCATTTTTAGGAATCACATATTTGAATTTAGGATTTTCCTTCATAATTTTAATTGCATCACCTGAGTAACACATTGCTAATAATAAATCACCCGACAAAATTTTATTGCGCCATGCATCAGTATCGAAACCAGAAAGTGATGGTTTGAGTTCCTGCAACTTTTCATAAGCTTGTTTAATCTCGCTTTCATTTTTAGAATTATAGGAATAACCCAACATTTTTAAAACGGCTCCAAATACCTCGCGAGTATCACTAAGGAGAGTCATTTTCCGGTTGAGCTTATCACTATTTTTCCACAGATATTCCCAACTATCAGGAGGAGTTGTTAAAGCTTCAGTATTATAGATAAAACCCGTTGTTCCCCAAGTAAAAGGGATACTGTAGCGATTATTTGGGTCATAGGGAGGGTTTTGGAATTGGGTAAATAAATTGTCAATTCCCACCAAGCGATCGCGTTTGATTTCGGCTAATAAATCCTTATCTAACATCTTCTGCACTACATAGTCAGTTGGGTAGATGACGCTGTAAGCACCACCACCTCCGGCTAGCATTTTTGCCAGCATCACTTCATTAGAATCATACAAATCGGCAAATAATTTAATACCAGTTTGACTAGTAAAAGCTTTGAGTAATTCTTTATCGTCAGTATATTGTGTCCAAGTGAATAAATATAATTGATCCCGTTGTCCTTTCGTTGTCGTTTGCGATCGCACATTCCCCAGTTTCCAACCGCATCCTGTGAGGGATAACCCCGATAATGCGGCTAAACTCTTGATAAATTCTCTTCTTTTAGTCATGACTAGTCGCAAATAGAAAAACAATCATTTTCGCCCCACCATGCATAAATAGAGGTGTTAGCATCAGGGATAATTCCCACCGTATTTGGTTGCGTTACAGTCATGCGATCGCCCTTTTCCAACTCAATCAAATAATTAACGTGAGTCCCTAAATACATAACATTAACAAGTTTGCCTTCAAAACAATTTACTTGCAAACTTGGCTTATAAAGCGATAACTGAATTTTTTCAGGACGAATACTCACACTAATTGACTGGGATGTTTGAGTAGGGGAGTTTTCCGTGCGACTAACTATTATTTTTAATCCAGTTTTAGTGACAACTTGTAAATTTTCCCCATCGATAGCGACAACCTCACCAGCAAATAAATTAGTATCACCAATAAAATCAGCTACAAATCTTGTGCGGGGATGTTCATAAATTTCGCTAGGAGAACCAATTTGCTCCACCTTACCCTGATTCATCACCGCAATGCGATCGCTAAGTGATAGCGCTTCTTCTTGATCGTGTGTCACCATCACAAAAGTCAAGCCCAAATTTTTATGCAGGTTCGACAGTTCCAACTGCATTTCCTTGCGTAACTTTAAATCTAGCGCTCCCAAAGGTTCATCTAGTAAGATTACCGCAGGTCGATTTACCAACGCTCTCGCTAAAGCAACACGCTGCTGTTGCCCCCCCGAAAGCTGAGATGGGAAACGCGATCGCAATCCTTCCATTTTTACCAAAGCCAAAGTATCATTAACACGACTTTCGATTTCTGGTTTGCGTAATTTTTTTAACTTCAAACCAAAAGCAATGTTATCCCAAACACTCAAATGCTTAAATAAAGCGTAACTTTGGAACACAGTATTAACTGGTCTCTGGTAAGCTGGAATATTAGTCATCGATTGTCCACGTATCAATAACTTCCCAGCATCTACGGTTTCAAATCCCGCAATCATACGTAATGTCGTCGTTTTACCACAACCAGATGGACCCAGGATACTAAAAAACTCACCCTGCCTCACATCCAAGTCAATGCCATGTACTGCTGGCTCTTGGTTAAAAAACTTAAAAACATTTCGCAACTCAACATCTAGTGGTTCCAGCACTGCTTTTTTGCCCTGATTCTGCTTGACAGCTTGAGACATAACCCCGACAATTTCAGTAAATATACGTATTGTAGCCAACTCATGTAACCTAATAGGCTGACATTGAATAGCTCCTTGGTTTATTGTATCCGCCAAAAATAAAATACACAGAGTATTATCCTCAGCCTATTTAAAACATGGCATCAGTTCCATAGTTTTCGGGGAGCATCCGGTATATTTCATGTCGAGATGAATACAGATAAAGCTTATTATCAACACTATAATTTTTTTCTTATGACGTTATTAGATAAGCTTCGGTTAAACGAACAAAAAGATGGACGTACAGTTGGAAAGGGCATCCAACCGATATTTTTAATATTACTCACCCTCATCGGTTCCCTGGGTATCGAAGGCAGATTAGCCTATCTGCAAGTTGTCAACGGACACAAGTACCACGACAGAGCCGAATCAAACCGGATTCGCATCATTCCCAAGCAGCCGGAACGAGGTAATATTTTTGACCGTAATGGTAAACTCTTAGCCACAACACGCTATCCCCGTTCGGTATACCTTTGGCCTATGGCACATACCAAACCAGGATGGGATGACAAAACAGCCCCACGTTTATCGCAAATTATAGATATTCCCAAAGAAGAAATAGAAAAAAAATTAGAACAAGCAGGTCCAAATTCATCCTCCCTGGTGCGGGTTGCCCGTGACCTCAGTGAAGCCCAAATTACAGCATTGAAGGAATACGAAGGTGACTTGTCAAATGTAGAAATTCATACAGAAGCCGTGCGTTTTTACCCGCATGGCAAAACAATGGCACATATTCTCGGTTATACCCGCGAATTGACCGTAGAACAATTGGATGCAAGAAAAAAAGATGGTTATCGTTTGGGTGATGTTATCGGTCAAATGGGTGTAGAAAAAGCCTACGAGAAAAGCTTACGGGGAGAATGGGGAGGTCAACAGGTAGAAGTTGATGGTCGAGGTCGTCCATTACGGGTTGTGGGAGAAAAACCAGCGAAATCAGGCAAAGATTTATACTTAACCGTCGATTTAAATGTTCAGCAAGCAGCTGCAAAAACCCTAGCTGCAACCGGAAAAAGAGGTGCGATCGTGGCACTCGATCCCAATAATGGTGCGGTACTTGCGATCGCATCAAATCCATCGTTTGACCCGAATATTTTCTCTAAGCAAAAATTGAGTCAGAAAGATTGGCAAAGTTTACAGGGTACAGATCACCCGATTGTGAATCGAGCTTTAAGTGCATTCCCACCTGCAAGTACTTTTAAAATTATTACCGCAACTGCGGGGTTAGAATCGGGTAAATTTAATCCTGGTTCGATATTACAAACCTACGGTTCTTTAACAGTTGGAGGTGTGACATTTGGCGAACACAATCACGCGGGTTTTGGTGCGATCGGTTTTCCCAGGGCTTTAGCGGTAAGTAGCGATACTTTCTTTTACCAAGTTGGGCGTGCTGTTGGTGGTCCCACACTGATAGAATGGACGCGTCAATACGGATTTGGTCAAAAAACCGGGATTGAGTTTAGTGATGAGGAATCTAGGGGATTAGTACCTGATGAGAACTGGAAGCAGAAAACCTGGAAGATACCTTGGACTGTAGGTGACACCATTAATATGTCCATTGGTCAAGGGGCATTGCAAGTTACACCCTTACAAGCCGCTATTATGTTTGCAGTTCCCGCGAATGGTGGTTATCGTATCAAACCCCACCTCCTCAAAGACAACGGAGAAGCGAAAAATTGGCGGGAATCAATCGGTATAAAGCCTTCTACCATCAAAGTTATACGGGATGGGTTGCGGCTAGTCATCACTGAAGGTACAGGAAAGACCTTAAACGTAGCTTCAATTGCCCCAGCCGCAGGGAAAAGCGGTACTGCCGAAGCTGGTGTTGGTCGTCCTAATCACACTTGGTTTGGAGCCTATGCACCATTTGATAAGCCGGAAATAGTTGTTGTGGCTTTTGGAGATAATTCTGGTGACCACGGTGGTACTTTCTGTGGTCCTTTAGTATTGGATGTTCTTGAAGCTTATTTCCAGAATAAATATCCAGGCAAGTACACGAAAACCGAATTGGAAAAAAATGAAAAAGCTAAAGCCGCAGACTAGTCATCTCCAGACAATTAGAGACGTTGCAGTGCTACGCGAATGTGCCGGGACAGAATATTCTCGAAATCTTGCCACGGGGATACTCCCCGTGGCAAAGTTTCGCGGCAACTTCGCAGTCTCTACAAGGGTTTTGGATAACCCATAATTAATTCTCAGAGATGTCTAATTATTAGGGTATTTTGAATTTTTTCCTACTTAAAAAATAACATTACTGAGTGTAGTATAAAGAACATCAGTAAAAATCTATTTTTACGATTGGAAAAAATAATCAAAACTTTCCTTGTTGTAGCTTTCAAGGCACGCAATTATTAGAAGCTTATATTATTTTAATAATTGGTGGACATCGACGACACAGATTTTAGGATAAGTTTTGACGATTCATGCCGATAATACTTTTATCGTACTACGTATTTATACAAAAACACAGCTACAAACAATCTCAGTGATATCCCTATAATTATGGCACTATTAAATTCCGAAATAGGTAGAAAAAGAGATACGCTTACAGTTGGCAAGGGTATCCAATCAATATTTTTAATCTTATTCACACTAGCGTCAATTACTGTCATGGGTGTGAAATTAGGGCAGTTACAAGTAATTGAAGGGAAAAAGTATAGTGAGAGAGCGCAATCGAATCGGGTGCGGATGATTCCCAAACAACCCGAACGCGGTAACATATTCGATCGCAATGGTAAAACTATAGCTACAACCCGCTACCCATACTCAGTTTATCTTTGGCCTATGGCGCATACCAAACCGGGCTGGGATGAAACCATTGGTCCGCGTTTGGCAAAGGCTATCGATATGCCACTTGTGGAAATCGAAGAAAAATTAATCGAAGCAGGTCCTAATTCATCTTCGTTGGTACGTGTTGCTCGCGACATTACAGAAGCGCAAATTACAGCTTTAAAAGAATACGAGCATCAACTTCCAAATGTGGAAATCCATGCCGAGGCAGTTCGTTTTTACCCACATGGGGAAACAACTGCCCATGTTACAGGTTATACTCGCGAATTGACAGCCGAACAGTTGCAGAAAAGGAAGCCAGAAGGCTATCGGCTCAGTGATGTTATCGGTCAAATGGGTTTAGAAAGAGCCTATGAGAAGCATCTGCGGGGCGAATGGGGGGGGCGAGAAGTCGAAGTTGATGGTCGGGGTCGTCCTCTGCGAGTGATAGGGGAGAAACAAGCCAAAGCAGGCAAAGATATGCACTTGACCCTTGATTTAGAACTGCAAAAAGTTGCAGAAAAAGCCTTAGGCGATCGCAATGGTACAATCATCGCCATGAATCCCAACAATGGTGGAATTTTGGCGATGGTTTCCCACCCCACATTTGACCCAAATGTGTTCTCGAAACAGCGTCCATCACAGAAGGAATTACAAAAAATCTTGTTGGGTGAAAGCCATCCCCTACTCAACCGGGCATTACGTCAATATGCACCCGCGAGTACCTTTAAGATTGTCACTACTGCTGCTGGACTCGAATCAGGTAAATTTTCTGCTAGTACAGTCTTACCAACCTACGGTTCTCTAAATTTTGGAGGTACTCGTTTCGGCGAATGGAACCATGCGGGTTTTGGTCCTTTAGGATGGACTGGGGCAATGGCAAATAGTAGCGATACCTTTTTCTATCAAGTTGGGGCACGTATTGGTGGCGAAACCTTGATAAAATGGACACGCAAGTTCGGATTTGGTTCAGAAACTGGATTTGATTTCAAAGTAGAAGAAATCCCAGGGTTTATTCCTGATAATGAGTACAAACGCAAAACCGCAAAGCGAGATTGGACGGTTGGTGACTCAGTAAATATGTCTATTGGTCAAGGTGCTTTATTGACTACACCTTTACAAGTTGCGGTGATGTTTGCCGCTCCTGCCAATGGAGGTTATCGCGTTCAACCCCATTTGATTAAAGATAATGAGGAAGCGAAAAGTTGGCGTGAACCAATTGGGATGAAGCCAGAAACTATTAAAATATTACAAGCTGGATTGCGGGAAGTAATTACCAATGGAACCGCGAAAAAGCTGAATGTGAATACAATGCCTCCAATGGCAGGAAAGACGGGTACTGCGGAGGCTTGGTATAAAGGTGTAAAAAGAAACCATACTTGGTTTGGTGGTTATGCTCCTGCAAATAAACCGGAAATTCTTGTGGTAACCTTTGGAGAACACTCTGATGGTGGTGGTGGTAGTGTTGCTGCACCAATGGCATTACAGGTAATGGAAAATTATTTCCAAAGGAAGTATCCGGGTAAATTTGAGAAACCGGAAGCTAAGGAAGCAAAAGTAAAAGTAAAAGCAAATTAGTTCGTAGCGACTGTTTTGAAAGTCAAGCAGTCGTAATCCATCTGCGATCGCAATAATTTGACGACTACCTGGGAAATTAGCAATGCTGTGATTTTATCGACATTGAGTATCCCTCATACTTGTATATTTATATTCTCTATATAGAAATAGAAAGCTGGGTTTTTCTCAATATAAATACTCAAATATGATTATTGATGTTAAAAGTATTACTGGATATCCAGTTATTCATCAGCTGCAAATGCAACACCTTCGTAGAGTAGTGCGATCGCAATCTCAAATTCGATGCTGGATAGGGTAATCATATCTCCAGCACTGTAGGGATAGTAAAGCCACATTCTTCCCTCTCCCCGACAATAACGTTCGACGGATATTTTTTCCGAATCTATCAATAAATATTCCTGTAAAGAGGGTATTTTCAAGTAATTAGTGAATTTTTCACCCCTATCTTTCCCACTTGTACTGGGGGAAAGAACTTCGGCAATTATTTTCGGATTTTGAATAAATTTGCGAGCATTCAGGTCTTCAGGGTCGCAACTGACGATAACATCAGGATAATAATAGATACTTTTACTCTCAAATTGCACCTTCACATCTGACACATTTACCCGGCAACCTCTAGCACGTAAATGTGGGTATAAACCCCTGTAAAAATTAAGTGCAATGTCATTGTGAGGAATTGTACCACCAGTCATCGCAAAGACTTCACCATCAAAATATTCATAGCGAAGCTCTTGCAGGGGTTCCCATTCGAGATATTCCTCGATGGTCATTTTTTGCGGCTGTTGGGGGATAGCTATCATAGCAACATTTTTCTAGTTTGCTTTGATTTTAGCGGATAACGGAGGGTGGTTATCTCTTCCTTCTTCCCTTTGCGTCTTGGCGTTCTTGGCGGTTGTAAACTCTAAAATATTATAGGGGAAAACTAATCCTTTTTACCTAAAACGATTACGGTGTTTTTACAGGCTTTACATTCTTCGCTTTATAAAAAGTCTCCAAACTTTGAGTATCACCCACAAAACGCCAATGCCAAGGTTCGTAACTTACCCCTTGAGGATTATCTCTAGGAAAAGATAATTCAAACCTGTATTTAGCAGCATTTTGTGCTAGCCATTGATAAGCCTTGGTTTTCTCAAAATTCTCGCTTAAATTTGTCGCAGGTACATTCCCATCACCAATATCAAGCGCGAAACCTGTATGATGTTCGCTATAACCGGGAGGAGCTGATAGTGCTGCTCGTTCGGCTGGGGTTTGGTTACGTTGAGCTCCAACCTGAAAAAATAATTGTTCTTGTTCTTTAACTGAGCGAAAAGCGGAAATTGGCGCTAAATTAACCCCTGCGCTGCGTGCTGCTTGTTGCATTGTCAGGAATTGTTCTGCTGCTGCTTTTCGCATCCGAAAGCGTCCATCGGGGGAAATTGATGCGAGTTCCGTCTCTGGTACTTCTGGATAGGGCAAATGTCCCAGCAGCGAACCATTGGCTTTTGCTTGGGTATCTCCGGGATTCAGCGATGGAGAAGATGTTGCAGCAGTTGTATCTGTAGAAACAGCTTGCTGATTCGCATCTTTTTTCTGTGCGGTAATGAAAAATATAAACCCACTAACTGCCGCTATTAATAGAAATCCGGCAATACCACCAATAATTATTACTGGCAGTTTCAAATGACTTTTTCCTGCAACGTCAGGAGTGTCTCGTAACGCTGCTGGAATATCGTCACCAGAACCGGATGATGAATTTTGCGGTTTTCCAGAAAGCCCACCGTTACTCAAGGTTTAACTCCTGCTTTTGTTCAATTGCCATAACCGATTGTAGTCTGGGAAAAAAATAACGCAATAGGGAATTGGGGATTGGGGATTTATTAACTCCTAACTTCGTAATTCCCTACCGAACATACTTTATACTTCATTCTTTATTTGCTGCAATAGCTGTAACCTACATAATTATCGATTATTTGTGATGACTAACCTTTTAGAACTTTATGCCAAGTTAATCGGTTTGGCTTTAATTGGCTTTATTTTGGGACGGATATTACCTGCAAAGGTGCCGATGCGGTTGGGGCAGTGGCTATTTTGGATTGGTGTACCGACGAGTATTGTGGCGTTTTTGCGGAAAACGGATTTGTCGGGACAGGTTTGGGTTGCTCCTGCTGTTGCTTATACTGCGATTCTATGTGGTGCGGTTTTGGCTTGGTTGGTAATCTATCTAATCGAGTTGAGGATAAATATAACTATCCCCTCTTCAACTCAAGGCAGCTTAATTTTAGCAGCGATGGTTGGGAATACAGGGTATCTGGGTTATCCAATTGTGCTTTCCCTGGTTGGAACTCAATATTTTGCTTGGGCACTATTTTACGATTTACTCGGTACGACTTTGGGTGCTTATGGGTTTGGAGTGGCACTTGCGGCAAAGTTTGGTAGTGGTAGTCAAAATAGCGATCGCAATTCTCCACAGAAGACACTACGGAAAGAACGCAACCAAATTCTCAAAGCAATTCTGATTAACCCTGCTTTGTGGAGCTTTGGGGTGGGTTTGCTGCTGCGTCAAGTTCCTTTACCAGATATCGCTGTATCTTGCTTGGATTTTTTAGCTTGGAGTGCGATCGCATCATCTTTAATCTTAATCGGAATGCGATTGAGCAAGCTGAGTTCTTGGGGAAGTCTCAAGTTAGCTAGCATTAGCTTAATCATCAAGATGGTTTTCGTACCCTTTGTTTTGGGAATTTGTTTGCATCGCTTGGGTTTGACTGGGAAAATTGCTCAAGTCATCGTTTTACAAATGGCAATGCCTCCCGCGTTTGCCACTTTAGTGCTGGCAGAAACCTTTAATCTCGATCGCGAACTGGCTGTAACTGCTGTTTCGGTTGGCTCGATGATTTTACTGATAACTCTACCGTTTTGGTTGTGGTTTTTTCAATAGCGAAATAGTAAATAAGGTGTTATGATGAGAAGCTTGTGAGAGAAATATTTCAAAAGTGCTAGGTGTCGCTTCTTAAGTAAATTCTGTTTGCTTAAATGTTGGCAATATGCTCTTTTTTAGTGCCATTTTTCACAACAAATCAAATTCTCATGATTTTATTTTTTTCTTAGGTACATCAAAATGGAAGATTTACGCAATCAAATGGGTGGCAGTGCTGTGGAACATTTGACAATTGGCGCTACTCTTTTTGACTCGGTTGCAGAGTTGAATAATAGCGAGAGTTTCTCTAATTCTGGACTGGCAACAAAAATCAAAGAGCTAGTTTCTCCACAACAAGACAGTCAAGGAAGTTCTCCGGTTATTGCAAGTTATATTACCCAAGACCATATTCCCGAAGAGTTTATCCCTCAAGACCCACAAGTTCCAGTCGGCACCCATTGCATGTTAGAGTTATATGGTTGTCCAGTAGAACTTCTCAATGATGTTGAGTTCATTAAACAGACTTTGGTAGATGCGGCTGAGATTGCCCGTTCGACGTTGTTAGAGAGAATTACCCATCAGTTCCATCCTCAAGGGGTGACAGCATTAGCGCTTTTAGCAGAGTCGCATATTTCGATTCATACTTGGCCCGAAAATGGCTATATTGCGGCTGATGTGTTTACATGTGGTGAACATACAACACCTGTTGAAGCTTGTGAGTTTATTGCTCGTGCATTTAAATCGAGTAAACACTTACTGATGAAGCTTCCCCGTGGTAAGTTTTCCCCAACTGTGCAACCGCATATTGAGATAATTTAACTACTTCCCTGGAAATAAAAGCCCCAATGTAGAGATGCGATATGTCTGATTGCATTGAGCTATGCGATCGCATCTCTATCATTTTTGTGGCGTTAGAGAACTCCACAGAAAGGAATGCCCAATGTCATTCTGTTGCTTGCTACAGCATGACAACACAGGATCATTCATTTTGTGACTTACTCTTATCCAATTTTTATTAACTTTTGCTACAAGCTGCATAAACACCATGAATTATCCCTATTGATTAAATAAGGGTTAAATTTGCCTATGTTGTAAATTTAGAAATGGTGAAAAATTATGAGCTTGTTTAACTATCCGATTCACTTGACTGCAAATACTAATATTACCGATTCGACTAACCAAACTAATCGACTAAGTATTGAAGTTTCACCTGCTACCCAAATTTCTGAAACTATTGTATCGCTGTCTATATTTGACTATTTGGGTGGGTTAGGAATAATGTTGATATTTGTGGCGATTATTCGTATAATTTATGAGTTAAAGCAACAGTCGTCAAATCAAAAACCGAAATCCCAGAGAGAATTAAGTATCGAGCTTTTGGAACGTATTTGGATGATGAATACTTCCAAGACTAAAGATTAATATTTGGAATTTTGAATAAAGAATAATTAATAAATAAACAATAAATAAATAAATAAATAAATTATAAGACGTTCCACCGGAACGTCTCTACGGTGCTACTGGTGGAATAAAATGGTTGCGAGGGGTAGCAATGCCAACAGGAAGGGATGCCAAGGTAGGGAATCGAATTGCGTTGTCGAGGTTTCTGGTTGATTGAGTAATGCTTCGATGCGCTGCTCTAGTTTGTCTCCGTGACTTGAAGAACCCAAAGCCGCACAAAGTATATTAGAGGATGCTGGTTGGTTGCTAACGACTAGGAGTAATGATTCAGCTAGTAATAAATTATCCACTCGTGAAGCTGCGTAGGCATCAGCACGGAGTTCACGTAAAATCAGTAATTCTTGCCACAACTCTGTTGTATTCGGCAACCAGATTGTACATTCCCTGATCCAACCTAGCCAGAAAAACCAAAATGTATCCCGATAGTGGTAATGTCCTTGTTCGTGGGCAATGACGGTTTCTAGATGTTGTGGTGAGAGACTTTGGAGTAAACCTTGACTGATAACCAATTCCGATTGCCAAAAGCCAATTTGTGCCGCGAACATGGTTTGGGTATCTAGTAGTCGCGCTGGTTGGATACCAAGTTTAGTTTTTGGATACTGACGAAGCGATCGCACTGATTTCCAACCTTGGTAAGCAAGTCTGACTAACAGCAGGGTTGAAAAAATTAAGCTGCTAGATGCGAAGACATAGCCACACCATCCTGTATGCCAAATTACCATTTTCCCCTGGGTTCCCATGCATAGGAGCGCGATCGCAGTGGTAAATATCAGTAATGGTGGGAATAGGAATAAAAATAATGTTTGTTGCCATCGGGTATTCCAATTACCTTGGATTGTGGTGATGGTTCCTCGCATTGACATTGCCAATGCGATCGCGGCAAAAATGATGATTAAGTGCATTATTGCTCCTCTCTGGCTTGACGTGCTACTTCTATACGTTTTGCGATCGCTTGAATTTGCTCGCTAGCTGCTTCGTCTAGGCTATCAGCAAAGGCTGCGATGATATCGGGGTTTCCTACTGCCAAAAATCGCTGTAACTGTTCGTGTGCCTTGATTACTTCTGCTTGCTGCTTGGTTAATAATGGTCTCCAAAAAAATGCTCTCCCACATTTATCACAAGCTAACCAACCTTTTTCTGTCAAGCGACGCAACACTGTTGTTACAGAAGTATATGCAAGTTCCCGGTTTGGATCGGACAAGATGCGATCGTGTACATCTTTGACTGTAGCCGAACCTAGTTCCCAAACAATATTTAAAATTTCCGCTTCCAAAGGACCAACTGAAAGTTGTTTGGGACGGTATTCTGGTAATGGAGCCATAAGGGTTGTACTTGTTAAGTCGAGATTTGAGATTTGAGTTGAGTTTTAAAATATCCAACCAAGGCTGATAATTTGGCACATACTCCGGTAATGAGGTTGCTTGTGTATGTATGTTAGGAAATAATTATGTATAGCATTAGAAATTATAATGCTTCGATCGATAATTAACGTCAATGTCAATCTTACAACAACTTTCAGCTTATTTTAGGTTATATATCCACTGAAAAAATAGTAGTTGTTTAGTTGACAAGATAGGTAATAGTAATAGGGTAAGCCACGGCTCGACAAAATAAATTGTGGGTAAGGCTTAAATTCTGGTAGGTAATGCTATCTTCTAGGATGTAATTTCTAAAATCTAAAATTATAGGTGTATATAGAGCGTGAAGCTATTTGTTTATCACACTCCCGAACTAACCCCCAATCTCGAAGTACCCGATTGCGCGATCGCGGTTGATGTTCTCCGGGCAACAAGCACAATTGCGACGGTTTTAGCTGCTGGGGGAGAAGCAGTGCAGGTTTTTAGCGATTTAGAAAAGCTAATTCAAGTTAGCGAGCAATGGCATCCAGAAAAACGTCTCCGTGCTGGAGAGCGTGGTGGTGGTAAAGTTCCTGGCTTTGAACTCGGTAATTCCCCCCTTGACTGTACTTCTGAATTAGTGGATGGAAGACGTTTATTTATTAGTACCACTAATGGAACCCGAACTCTGCAACGTATCCAAGATGCTAAGGCAGTACTGGCAGCAGCATTAATAAATCGTGCATCGGTAGTTCGTTATTTAGTAGATAAACAACCGGAAACGGTTTGGATAGTTGGTTCGGGTTGGGAAGGAACTTACTCCCTTGAAGATACGGTTTGTGCGGGAGCTATAGCCTATAGTGTTTGCAAAGAGATGAATATACCAGTGGAAAAAATAGCTGGTAATGATGAAGTTGTCGGCGCGATCGCATTGTACAGTTATTGGGAAGATAATTTACTTGGTCTTTTGCATCATGCTAGTCATGGACAACGTTTATTGCGTTTAAACTGTGTTGAAGACCTAAAATATTGTTCTCAAACTGATGTTTTGGATGTCTTGCCGATACAGCATGAACCAGGAGTATTGAAAAAATACGTTTGATAAATATTGAATAAAGGGAAAGACGTTCCATCGGAACGTCTCTACTAGGTATTGGTGTTTTTGATACACAATCTTATCAAATAATACTTATTGATTACAATATTTTGATTGCTGACTATTTTTTCATCTTTTTCTTGAACAAGGGATATAAACCAATAATAAGACTAATAGAACCAACAATTACCCACCATCTATCATCTTGAGTAATCTTTAAATCACTACTTTCTGGATTGCGTGCGAATTTATTAATCTGATTAGATACATCTTTGTATTGATTTTTATCGCTGAAAGTAGTGTTGGGGGAAAAAGGAATTTCCTCATTATTTGTCACTAAAACTACTTGATACGTCAGATTGTTTTTATCGCGACCACTAGTTATAATTTTAGCACCTTGGAGCTTTTTAGCAGGGATTTCTTTTTCTTCTTTCCATAGGAAACCATGCTTGGCTATTTTGCAAGAACCTGATGCATCTGACATTTTGATAGTGCGATATGCTGAAGGCATTAAGCTCCGCTTATCGCAAGTCAAATCACTAACTTTCGCAAACGTCATTAAAAGCAGTCCAAATATAATAAAATAATATCTCAACCAAGCCTCCAGCCTTAATTATAGAACGCACTCTTATGGATTAGAGCATCTATATAAGGTTCAGGAAAACGATAATCGGATACTTATATGCAGAAAAATTAAATATTATTTATTTTTGGTTAATGGTTAATTCTTATTATTCTAGAAAGCATTAATTATCAACATAAACTGTAACCGCAGCTACAGCAATTAACATTTCATCATTTTTATCGTTGAGTCCTGGAATTGCTCGACCTTGAACTACCATACCACCATTTTCAAGCAGCAAAGTCTTGTGTCCAAATGGCAAAGCAGATAACACTTCCTCTTTGCGAACCTGTTCGGGATAGGGAACAGCAACCTTTACTTCGATAATCATTTGATTTGGGTTATCTAAACCAGCAACTTCCCAAATACCGAGTAGAGCATTATTTGCGATCGCATTTCGTACTGCTCTTGCTGCTGCTACTGTGGGTTCTTGCCCATGCTGATCGATGCCCATTCCCATCTCGATGATAAAACACTTACGAGTCACAGTTACCTCAAAGTTATTATAAATATAAATGTTCCTACTTTTAAGAATAAACCTAAAAGGGACGTTGAGAATAAGATTTTTGTCGAGATGCAAGTAATTCTATTATTTTTCGGGTTTTTGTTAATATCGCTGTAAAAGTTGTCATCTTAATTAGTCACGCTGAATTCACTCTTCTCAATTTATCATCAATATGAAGATTAAATTAAATTTAATGTCATTGAAATTAAAGCCACTTTTGAAAAAACCTGTAGTTTTGACTGTATCATGTGTGGGAGGAATCTTTTTACTATTATATCTTTGTCTCTCAACAAGTCTAATTAGGGCGAGAGTTATTAATGTTGATGGTTTAATTAAACAATTTGCAGCACAAAAAACGGAAAGTAATCTTGACCCATTTAAACCTCGTCAAACTCAAAAAATAGCAATTGAAAGAGGTTTTAATTCTGATAAAGGATTTGATAATCGCTGTTCATCATGGTCTACCGAAGTTGTTGATAGTGGTTGGACACAAGATTCACAAGACCATGATTTTTATATCGATTATTATGTACCTCCTAATACAAAAGCGATAATTTGTACGACTCCAATACTTGCAGGTGCATTGACTGCTATCACAGATAAACCTTTTTTGTACGAAGTTTATTCGACTGAATATGGTTTAAAAGTTCGCACTATTATAGGTTTTTCTGAAGTTAGAGAACCCTGTGAAAAATTCACAGGAAACGTGAATTGTGTTAATTATCTTTTGCAGCAACAAGCAATTGTTCGCTACGAACCTCTGTAAAAAAAAAATCAAGAGTTAGGAGTCATTAATCAGAAGTCAGATTGTACAATAGTCTATGAGTCGAAAATCTCAAATCAGGAGTAAAGACGGGAAAAACAGGTTGTCTAATGGTAGGGAATCTTTCAATCGTTACGATTCCTGTAGCTTTCTTAGAGGATGTTTGAAAAGTACCCCGAAATGTCATGCTGAGGCACGTACTCCGAAGCGGAGAAGTAAACTACGCGTAGCGTGTCCCCTTGGGACTCAGCATCTCAATATACGCATGAAACGCAAGATTCTAGCCTGCGGCAACGCGTAGCGCGTACGTTCCGTAAGACTCCACTCAGAATGACAATTTATACCTTGTCCGACTTTTCAAACATACTCTTAAGCGCAGAGGTATGTATTATGCTGCAATTATTATTTGAACTCGCTTTCTGATTTATTAAACCCAAGAGCCTTTGTATAGAAGTTACTATTTGTGGTAAATTTGAATATGGTAAAATCCAATACAGGAAAACCGACATATAACTTACCTATTCTAAAAGAATATAGAATATTTATCTAGGAAGTATTTCCCAACCATCAATTAATAAATGCTGTTCTGATATCCCGTCACTTGATTTTTTGATTTTAAACTTAGTTAAAATGCAAGGCTAGTCAATGCAAGTTTATTGTACTCGTCCAAGAGGTAAAGGACAACCTCCACATATCAACCAAATTGATGAAGATTATTTCAGTAACGGTAAAACACAACAAAGATATTGTTCTACCTGTGGAATGCCTTTAATTATCAAAAATAGATATGTGGCATTAAGTGAAAAAGGTCAAGGTGGTTTTGGTAGAACTTTTGTTGCTTTAGATTTAGATTCTCCAGGGGAAACACTAGCACAAAAACGGCATAGAATTCTCAAACTTTTGCATCCAAACACACAACTTTCTTCAGCAGGTTTAAAATTAGTCGAGCGTTTTTTTAAAGAAGAAGCAGAAGCATTAGAAGAATTACGACATAATCAAATACCTCGACTTTATGCTTTTTTTGAATTATCAATTGCAGTTTATTCCCAATATCAGCAACAAGATAACCAACATCTAGTAAATGGAGAACAAAAGTTATTTTACTTAGTTCAAGAATATATTGAAGGTCAAGATTTAGAAAAAGAATTATTGCGATCGCGTAGTGAACAAAAAAGAAATTTTTCCGAAACCGAAGTAATAGAAGTATTACAGGAAGTTTTAGGAATATTAAAATTTATTCACGCAAATCCGAAGAAAGCACTTATTCATCGAGACATTAAACCATCTAATATTGTTAGAAGTAATCAAGATAAGCAGCTATATTTAATTGATTTTGGTGCAGTAAAACAGGTTGTTAAAGTTGTAGAAGAAGGCGCAGATTCCAGCGAAACAGTGATTGTCTCCCCTGGTTTTTCTCCACCAGAACAAGTACATGGTAAAACGGTTACATTTACTTCTGATTTATATTCATTAGCAGCAAGTTGTGTCTGTTTATTAACTGGTAAAAACCCCCATAGTTTTGATATTCCATTTAACTTAGAAAAATGGAAAACATCAGCAACAATTAGTCCAAAATTAGCAAAAGTTCTAAATAAAATGTTAGAACCCGACCCAAAAAACCGCTATCAGTCTGCTGATGATGTAATTAGAGCTTTACGTAATGAAGGTATTATTGATGTTGAAAAGTCAAAAGGTACAATGATTTGGTTGTGGATGTCCCTGGGAATTGCTGGATTTGGTATATTACTTGTTTTGATATGGCAAATAATTATTAAATCAGAAAAAATTCCTCTTTCCGCAGAATATTTTACCCGTGGGGAAAAGTCTTTACTTGCTCAAGATACTCAAAAAAATAAATTAACTAATTCTGATTGTCAAGGTGCTTTTGCGAAAAAACAAGCAGGAATGAATGACTTTGCCAAGCAAAATTATCAAGCTGCTGAAGCAAATTTTAAAGCTGCTATTGATTTATTTCACAAAGGAGTTAAAAATGATACGAAAACTTGCTATGTAGACCCAGAAACTGTTATTTTTTGGAATAATGCCAAGGCAAATAGTAGCACAAAAGTTCCATTAACCGTTGCAATTGTGATTCCTATCGATATCGATAATAATGTTGTTGAACTAAGAAAATTTAGTGAACAATTATTGCGTGGTATAGCTCACAGACAAAATAATTTTAATCAAGAAAAGAATCAAATCAACAATCAAACCAATACTCGAACACCAAGTTTAAATGGAACTTTACTGGAGATTGTGATTGCACGTGATGATAACAAAGAAGACATTAGCAAACGAGTTGCCAAGCATATTATTGATAATCAAATTCCTGGTGATAATAAATTTCAGGGTAGAAATATTCTGGCAATAGTTGGAAACTTCACTAGTCGAGTACTTTTAGCTGCGGGAGAAGAATATAATAAGCATCAAATAGTTACAGTATCTCCTAGTAGTACGGCAATTAGACAGGCAAAAAAACTACCTGATTCAGACTACGAATATAACTTAGGTAAATATGTTTTTCGTATCGCTCCAAACGATGCGATCGCAGCTAATGATTTATCTGAATATATTAAAAATAATCAAAATAATAATTCCCCCTCCAATGAAATAGGTATCTTTTTCAATTCCAAAGAAATATACAGCAAGTCATTAAAAGAATCCTTATCCAAAAACTTTGTTGCTAGTAATGTAATTACCTGCGATTTATCCAAATATAACGTTCAAGGTTGTCTTCCTACAATTCAAAATACGAGATACTGGATGCTTTCACTAGGTATTGGTGATGCAGAAAGAGTATTTTCCATAACTCAAGCTCGAACTAATAACTTACCAATGCTAGGAGGAGATGGGTACATCCCAGTTTTTATTCTTCCAAGAAAGATAAATAAATCATGAGAAAGTAAAGGGAAATTAAACGCGAACGC
>NZ_NTFS01000629.1 GCF_002289455.1 Brunnivagina elsteri CCALA 953 | reverse complement strand
TTGGGAACCTGTGAAAACAGGATATTAGGAACGAAATTTCTTAAGAATCTCAGTGTCTTTAGACCTGAGAGTGTCAATAACAGTTGTAACCATTTAACCCCAGCCCTTTCAATGCGTTCATATGTACTACCAATCTTGAAGCTGAAACCCTCATTATTGCGTTACCGTCAAATTAAGTTCACTGAAGCGAAGGATGTGTGGCGCTTGAACGATTTTTTGAGCGCCAAGCGGCATGAGGTTGATGGCAAATACGACTTCCGCTATCCCTATTTGATCGTGGTGTTTGCCCGCCTGGTGAAGGAAGGCTGGCTGCAACCCCAGGAGTTGGAAGGCTTAGACCCCAGCAAACGGGCCAAGATTGCGGCTCTGTCTAGAATGTAGACCGGGTGAAGGGCTGAACCTTGGACATCAGGGAGGCGTTGCAGCTTCTTATTTTTTAATCACCCCCGTTGCTGAGGGCGATCGCCTTTGCGATTTATGGTTGTTGTAGAAAGTTAGAACGAGCCAGCTAACAACCGCAATGCAGCGGACTTAGTTATAGAGTTGGACGCATTACCAAGTTTTTTGGGTCGCCGCTGATTGGGAACGTTAGGTGTACAGCCCTCTGCAATTTGAGAGCCTGAAATGCGAAGGTTAATCTCTTACTAAGGGGAGACAATTTTATGACTGAGGCAGTAAATGACTCTGAACAATTTGTATACGATATATACTCAAAGTCATTTTTTAAAAAAGGAATTGAATTTCTATTTGATGCTTTTACATTGCTGAATTTAGAGTTTCAATTAACCTTACTACTCGTCGGCGATTTTTTTGAAGAAGAGAAAGAATATAGGTCAATCGCGGCTACAACGTTTTTTAGTTGTGTCCCACACGGAGCGAGAAGGGGAAGTGCGTTTGATTAGTGCCCGTTTAGCAACTCGACAGGAGAAAAAACGCTATGAGTCAGGAATCTGAAGCGATCGTTAATGACGAGATGCGTCCCGAATATGATTTTTCGGGTGGTGTTCGTGGCAAATACTATGAAGCCTATATGCAATCAAGCAATATTGTGGTTCTCGATCCAGATGTAGCAGAGATTTTCCGAGATTCAGCATCTGTCAATGAAGCCTTGAGATTGCTTGCAAAGATTGCTAAGTCTACCGCAGCCTAACGAAAAAGCAAACTTCAAAACGCGATAGACTAGCAGCTAATTCCTTCGGACAGACTTTGCCAACGTTGAGCTAGCCTGCGGTAACTCTTCGCTTATGCGATCGCATTTATCAAAAATTACAAAGATTTAGCAATGGAAAGCCAAAAATATTTGTAATGATGTGCGATCGCGATTAAATTACTGATTTCGGCGAATGCGATCGATTTCCCGTTGTAATTCTTCTAGTTGACGGCGAAGTTGGTCAGATTCACTATTTGTAGTATTATTACCACCATTACTATTTACCTTGACATCAACAGCACCCTCAGCAGGATTACGCATATAATTTCCTGCACGTATATTCTTATATTCTTCTGAATTTGACCACTCACGAATGTAGTGCAAACGCTCAACAGGAAAAGGATGGCTTTGCATCGAGCCAATCACGCCATTATACATCATGAATTTATATATTTGATTTAATCCATCTTCGTCAAGAGCTTGATATTCTTCTGACTGTTTAATAAACGCTTGTAAATGGCACTCATTGGCAAATTTATCACTGCCTCCACTGATTTTCATCATAGTTGTCATCACAGTATTTAAATCTTCCACCACAAGCAAAGCAGCCCGATCTGCCGATAACTCAGCCTTGCGTCGCCACTCATAAAAAGCAAGTAATAAACCTTGACTGACAAAATTACCAATACCAAAAGTTACTTCCCCAATCGCGGAAGCAGCACGACTCGCCCATATCGCCATTTGAATTAAAATAGTATGACCACATTTAATATGCCCTAGTTCATGGGCTAACACCGCCCTAATTTCGGCTTCGCTAAGTAAGTCAAGAATCCCCGTATTGATGACAATACAAGGATGTTCTTTTCCTAAAGCGTAACTATTAGCTTGGGGATTTTGCTCAACAAACAGTGTCGGCTCTGGATAAACATCCAAATCCCGCACACATTCGCGAAACATATGGTAAATAGTGGAGTATTGGCGAGGTCCTACTTGAATGGTGTTACCCATTAGATAAACTAGCTGAGGACGTTCGGCAAAAAATTCCACAAATTTACGCGCTACGAAATCAAACCCTGGTAAGCTGCGAAGGGCTTGTTCTGCCTGCCGATCTAGGGGATGCCGGAATGCTTCGCTAGAAATTCCTGTATAAGTTGCCATAATGCAATTTGTTAGTGGTTAGTGGATAGTGGTTAATGGTTAGGGGAGTGAGGAGTGAGTCAGGGCTATTTCATTCTAAAAAGTTGCTGAAGTGTGTCTAACCCAAAGGAACACAACCGTTGAGCTTGCGCCATATTTTCAAACATATTGTCACGGAATAAATTAAGTGCGAAATTTCGAGCGATCGCA
>NZ_NTFS01000628.1 GCF_002289455.1 Brunnivagina elsteri CCALA 953 | reverse complement strand
GCGATCGCAGCCAGAATATGTGGGTATTCACTCTACACCATTCCCACAAAACCTTGGTAGTGAAACTGGAAAATTGTGGGCATATTTAGCACAGGATTGGCAGAACTATTCGCTTGTCATGGATACCCTCAAGCCAGAATGTATTTTTGATGATTTACAAATAGTTTTGCAGGGAAAACAATTAGCGATACATCATGCTGGATTTATTACATCTGCTGCTTGCTTGTTAGCAGGAA
The DNA here is from genome assembly GCF_002289455.1 of Brunnivagina elsteri CCALA 953. Classification (GTDB taxonomy): domain Bacteria; phylum Cyanobacteriota; class Cyanobacteriia; order Cyanobacteriales; family Nostocaceae; genus Brunnivagina; species Brunnivagina elsteri. The sequence continues at coordinate 2,266 of NZ_NTFS01000628.1, read as the reverse complement.
TTCCCCAAATGATTTTTCCTAAAGATATGGAAAAATGGCACACAGCAAAAGCTTTATTGAATTTAGGAGTAGCAATTTCACCCGAACCGCTCACTCAAGAAAGTTTAGTTAATTCTATATCTTGTTTATCAACAATTAATCAAAATGCCAAACAACAAGCAGAAAAATTGGCATATTGGAACCAAAATTTTTTAGATATAGTTGTGCAAACTTCCCTTAAATTAGCAAATTAAAAACAATTCTCTTATAATTTAATTACCTCATATTTGTAAAGATTCCTCAGCTAATTGTCGGAAAATAACAATAGGAATAGCCCAACTTAAAGGTTCCATTTTCCCGAACATTTCTTGTGATGGTTTACTGCCATCAGCAAATGTGAATACTTCAATACCTTGTATGGGATATTTTAACCGTCCGTTGATACCAACAAGTTCTCCTTTTCCATTTAAAACTGGACCTCCACTCATACCAACTTTCACATCATTGGTATAACCTAAACGATAACCATTAGGAAGAGATTTATCTTTTAATACCATCGAGACTTTGCCATCAGTAAAGCGAAAAGCTTTTGTACCCCATTCACGGGTATCTTCAATCTCATCTTTATTGACTGTGTGATAATTAGGAAATCCAGCAGCAAAGATAGGAGCATCACTTGCCAGTAAGTTTGAGTTACCTAATGTGACGACTGGGTAAACTATTTTGCTTTCAAATTGAACTAAAGCCAAATCTATGTTTTGAGGGTTACTAATTACCTTGAACCGCGCTTTATAAACTTTCCCGTCAGCAGAAAGAACGTTATATTTACCATTTTTATCAATATCCAGTACATGCTGACAAGTTAATACAGTATAGGTTTGACCTTTCCGTGAAACTATTACTCCAGAACCAGAACCAGATTCTGCTAAAATTCTAACTGTTATTTTTCGAGCGATTTCTGCAACAGGTAAATTATCTTTTTGTTGACCATTTCCATCGTTATAAACAATAGATTTATTCACTTCTTCTACAGTTTTATGACCTATGTTACCCATCGACATAGATGAACACGACTGTAGAAGTAGAATTGCCAACAAAAGATTTATTGAAAACCAAACAGATGAAGTTGGCATCACAGTTTTTTGATTGCTACAAAAAGAAATTATAAACAATGAAAAGCTTTCTAAATACTTTTTTTAATAATTTAAATAAATATCGTCTACTTTTATCTTGAAATGTTAAGCGACTTCGCTGGGAAGGATAGAAGCCGCTCTACGAGAAAGTGATAAAATTTAATAGATTTAAAAGTCCCTCAAGTAAATTTAGTTATTAGATTTACTTGAGGGACTAGATACTGATTGTGGTGTTGTGGATTCGCTAACTGTCACATCTAGTTCAGGAGTCGCAGGTTGAGTGACATCTGATTTAAAAGCTTCGTTAATTTGTCTTCCAAATTCAGCTATGCTTCTATTATCTGCGCTCCTACGTAAAGGAGTTCCCGTTCCATTGACACTAAAGTTTTTCAACTGGTCAATTATTATACGCTCTTGACCAAGTTCAGATCTATTTAAGGTCAATATCAAGTTTTTATCGTTACATTTTTCTGTTGTAGTGCCGATATAGCAAATCACCGGGTTGGAACGTAAGACTCCATGAGTTAGCTTCAGCAAACTCAGGGAATAACCGCTTTTACCCACAGCTTTATTAAAGCGTTGACCAACAATTGCACATCTGTCTTTCGGTGTAAATTTACTACCAAAAGAAGTATCGTTCCACGTAATCATAGCCCCTGTTTGTGCATTACCCCTACGAGCGACTGTAGCGTAGCCAGTGCCGTTACGAATGCAGTGGAAAGTTGTTTTTTCCGTGTTGCGAGTTTGCGAGAATCCTTGTTCGCTGGTAATTGCCAATACATTTGCGATCGCAAAAACAGATGCAAACAGTCTAATGCCATTAGTTTTCATCATACACACTTTTCGTATTATCAAAGTAAGGTAGAACTATTCAGCCTTTTCTGCACATAAAATATGACTGTAAAAATAAATTTTTAGTTTCTGATATTAACTACGCAAATATAATACCAGATTCAAAAATTACACAATAGACTTTTGTCTAGTTTTCATTGTATTTCCATAAATATACATATTGTAAGTAAGTAGGCACGATTAAACCACGTCTACGTTGAGAACCGTAGTTTTTTGTAATTAGGGTAAACCTTATAACTCAAGCTATAACCAAATTATAAGCCCTTATACAAAACTCCAGCTTTCAAAATGGACGAGGTTTA
>NZ_NTFS01000627.1 GCF_002289455.1 Brunnivagina elsteri CCALA 953 | reverse complement strand
CCGCTTTCCCATAAAAACAGGCGACACATTTTTTGCATGAAGTCTTATGGGGTAAAGGGTTCAGAGTCAACAGCCTAATGCCCAGCCTTCACTCAATCGGAATTTTATTTACCCAATATCAATTAAAGTCCCTCCGCTTGCTGAACAAAAGACGATCGCACAATATCTTACTGATACAGATGAACTAATTGCGGCGTGCGATCGCGCTATCACCAAAAAGCGCAACATCAAGCAGGGAGCCATGCAGCAGCTCCTCACGGGTAAAGTGCGATCGCCTGGTTTTAGTGGCGAGTGGGAGGTGAATATACCAAAAGCTTACAAAAAAACAGAGCATGGCTTAATACCTATAGATTGGGAAGATAAAACAATTGGTAATTTGGTAAGATTTTGTGGTGGTTCACAACCACCTAGATCGACTTTTATTTTTGAATCAAAACAAGGATATATTCGCTTAATTCAGATAAGAGATTATAAAACGGATGAATTTAAAACATATATTCCTGAATATCTTGCCCGGAAAAAATGCTCTGTAGATGACATCATGATAGGAAGATATGGTCCTCCTATATTTCAAATTCTACAAGGAATAGAAGGTGCTTATAATGTTGCCTTAATAAAAGCAAGTCCTCTGGGAAATTTGAATAAAAAATACTTATATTATTTTCTTAAACAAGAATCTCTGTTGAAATTTGTGGAGGGATTATCACAAAGGTCTTCGGGACAAACAGGAATTGAAATGGATGCTTTAAAAGATTATCCATTTCCATCGCCATCTGATGCAGAAGAACAAAAAGCGATCGCGCAAATCCTCAGCGACATGGACGCAGAAATTGCAGCCTTAGAAAAAAACCGCGACAAATACAAAGCTATCAAACAGGGGATGATGCAAGAACTATTAACTGGGAAAACAAGATTGAACACGGATTACAAGGATTAAAGGATGACACAGATTAGAAGACAACACAGATAAACCTCCGTGTAATCTCATAATCCGTTTAATCCGTGTTCTCAATTAACTTATCCCACAGCAAAATCTGTCATCTGGCGCATTTTAGCAGTGTGAAACCCAATAACAATATCATGTTTTGGTACTCCCATCTCTACTAATTCCCTAGCAATATCAGCCTCTGTAGTATTTTGTTGAATCCAAATTTTTTCATCTTTAATATCCATATGCATCATAGTACCGTAAACTCGCTTTTGCTGATTCCAACCAACACTTAAAATTTGATAATGGTCGCCTTCAGTATCGAAAATTTTCTCAATTTCCACTTCCCCATAACTGGGTTTATATTGAGAATATTTAATTAATAACTGCTTAATTTTATCTCTATATTCTTCTAACTTAGCCATTCGACAATTTCCTCTTTATCAATATCATAAATCATGATTTTTAATTTATTTTCACTTACTACTGTTTGAGTAAAAGGTAAATTAAAAAAATCATTATAAATTGCTGATGGAACTGCTAAATATAAAACTCGTTCTGGTTCTTCTGAGCGTAATGCCGTGCGATAGTTGATAAATTGCCCCAATGCCATATGAAACTCGGAAATCTTGGAAGCACTAACAAAGCTTTTAATCTCAACTGCTATTTTTTGTGTACCTTTTTCTGCCGCCAGAATTTTTTCTATACTTAAATCAATCTGAATATCAACTCCACCACAACGGATACTTAATGGATCATCTGTAATTATCCAACCATCCTTTTCTATTGCAGTCCTAACGATGTTATGAAATAAATCACGAGCCATATTTAAAGCCAACCTTGCACCCACAAATACTATTTTACCTTGCTTTCCCGCAGTGAAGTTGCTCCCATAATCCCCTCAAAGTCAGAATCACAGATTAGACGGATTACAGGATGACACGGATGAGAAGAAGGAGCAAAATAAATAATCCGCGTAATCCCAAAATCCGTTAAATCCGTGTTCAAACAATGAGTAACTTAAAATACGCCGACATTACCGAAAAAATAATCGGAGCATCCTTTGAAGTCCACAAATTTCTCGGTAACGGTTTCCAAGAAGTCATCTACCAACGTGCATTAGCTTACGAAATGGGTCAAGCAAAGCTAGAATTCGCCCGCGAAATCGAACAACACATATACTACAAAGACCTTCCCGAACCCATCGGTACACGCAGAGCCGACTTTGTAGTCGAAAATAAAATCCTCGTAGAAATAAAAGCAGTCATCCAACTTGAAGATGTTCATCTAGCCCAAGCCCTCAATTATTTAAAAGCCTATAGATTAGAAGTAGGATTACTGATAAACTTTGGTAGCAAAAGCCTAACTTTTAAACGCCTAGTCATGTAAAATAAAGTCAGAATCACGGATTATACTGATTACGGGATGACACAGATTTAAAGATTGATAGAGATTAAAGATTTTACGATCAAGAATGCCATCAATTAATAAGCAACTCCTTCTAATCCCTCATCCGTGTAATCCTTTAATCCATACTAATCCGTGATTCCGACAGTGAGATAGATTAATAGAGACATGCGATCGCA
>NZ_NTFS01000626.1 GCF_002289455.1 Brunnivagina elsteri CCALA 953 | reverse complement strand
TTTATTATCCTTATGCTCATGTTTTCTAATCATGTTTAATAAACCAGATGATTGATTCCTTCATCAGAAATTTATTTTTGCTTGGATTTAATAAACTTTACATTAAATCTATGTTTTCAGGTCACATCTCCAGATATAAAGTCATTAACAAACGAAGAGTTACATAATAGTTATTTCAAATGTGTGAAGAAATTATGCGATCGCGTATGCTTTTAGCATTGCCGGAGGCTAGTGACTCCAAAGGAGTATCGCTTCCATCCCAGCTAAATAAATTCAAGGAAAAACAAGACAAACTTCCTTGGTTAAAGCGACTTACGGGTAGTAATTTGACAGAAAATGAATTAGACAAAATTTTTGTAAAATTGGAAACAATTTGGCATCTTTTATTTGCAAAAGAAAACCTATTTGCAAAAGAGAATCAAAATTTAGAACAATATCATCAACATCAACAAACACAAAATAATCCACCAGAAACATCAGCAGAACTATTATCGAAATTAGAACTAGAAAAGACTGATGTATTCACACTATTCAAATATTTGAATCGAAATTTGAACCAAGACTTGCAACTCGAAAAAGTACTAATCATGAACATATTATTGAAATTTACAGATGATGAGGATGCACGAAGAGAAAAAGAACAAGAAGATGTAGACGAAACTCTATTATGGTTAATCAGTGAGTATATTCGTCTTTCTTCGCTGCCATCACTTAATGAATCTGAAACCAAGCGAATGCTCTCTATCTTGGAACTTGCACAAATCGATAATCAACTAGATGAATGGATAAGTCGCATTGATACTGCCCTAGTTGAAAAATTGGAATTTACTGAACAAGTATGTATTCTAAATTTAAAAGCTTTAGATTTTAAACAAAGCTCGAAAATCTTGCGTGATATTATAAACAGCTAGACAAAATTCTCTACTCAAAACAAATTCTGATTATCTTAATAGTACCTTAAAGCCATTAAGATAAACTATTTGTTATGGCTAAATAGCCAAAGACAAAACCATACATCACTACAAATGATGTACTTATATGTAATCAAAGTTGCAGTAGTTAGAGATATAAATTCTGCATGTAAGTTCTAACCATTTGTAAGAATAATTAAGTATCAGCGTTCAAAAATCAAATATTTGGAATGCTGATAACCTCAAGGAGATATTGCGGAGACTGGTGTATTCAAACTAATATTACTTCTTAATAACTTATCCGTAGCATTAACTATAATTTGTGCTGAACCAGTAAAAAAGCTATCATCAATATTATTTGGTTTATCGCTAGGTTGATGATAGTGGGGAGTACGTAAATTAGCGGTATCAGTGACAAGAACAGCACCTATACCTTGATACCAAAAAGGTGCATGATCGCTACGGAGAGTATCAGGAGTTAATAACCCTTTAAGTGGTATGGGAACGGTAAGTATAGCAGGTAATTTTTCTTGTTTGGAAGTCGAATTTTGAAATGAATTTAAAAGAGGCAAATGCTCAGTATCCCCAATCACCGCAATGAAATCACCTTTATCACTAGGTGGTTTAATTGGTAAGCCTGTTGGGTAATTCTGACATCCAGGATTGTAACAAGCATAACCAACCATATCCATAATAATAGCCCCACGTAAATCCTTAACATGGTTTCTTTTGGTAGCAAATGCCAGACTACCGAGTAATCCAGCCTCTTCCTTGTCAAATAAAACCAATTTGAGAGTACGTGGAGTTGATTCCAAACCAAACATACGGGCAATTTCTAGGACAACTGCGACACCAGTACCATTGTCATCGGCTCCCGGAGACTGAAAAACCGTGTCGTAATGCGCTCCAACTAGAATCGCTCCAGCAGTGCGATCGCTCCCCAAACGCTCGGCAATAATATTAACACCATCGGTAAAGGATTGTTGTTTCGGTTTGAAGCCATATTTTTTCAATTCACTGGTAATATAGTTTCGAGAACGAAGTCGTTCTGCATCTGTGTAGCGTTGGAAATTCAGCTTTTGGATATGGGTTAATAACCTCTCACGGGAAACTTGTGGGGAACTTACCGCAGCTTCTAACTTTTGCTCTGTCGAAGAATTAGAGGAATTACTTGGCTTCTCAACTCGGATTGTATCAATAACAGGTTGCGATAAGCGAAGCTTAATGCCAAAGGCATATCGCTGTTCAAAAAGACCCTTGCTACCCACCACACACAATGCAGCTAAAATTAATACAAGTAACCAAATCCACTTTTTCATAGAATCCACTCTGAGCTAAACTCTCTAAGTTTCGCAATAACTTTTACGCATTGTCTTTTGACAGAATCAAGAAAATACCTTAAAGTTCCCATTAATATTTATATAGGTATTTCAATATGAATATTTGAAAATAATATGTATTTAAAAATACAGAATAATTTTAATCAATTATCACAATTCGTAAAAAATAAAGAGTAAAAAGAAAGACTATTCTAATTGGGAATTGGGAATTGAGAATTGGGAATTAGACTTTATAATTGCCTAGCCATACTCTAAACGGCTAAT
>NZ_NTFS01000625.1 GCF_002289455.1 Brunnivagina elsteri CCALA 953 | reverse complement strand
TCAAATGTAATAAAAATAGACTATTGTGACAATAAATAAACCTGCACATCAGATATAAAAATGGTTATTTCAAATGAAAAATCTTGTTTTTTAATTGAAGATAGGTGGATATTTGCTATGTATCAACTGTATATACATTAGAAAACACAATAGATAATTTGTGAATAATGGTTGGTTTTACCAAACTGGTTCGGAATTGGGGCTAACTAATTCAACTGATTTTGTTTTTGCTTTTGCTTGATTGCTAGTATCTGCTTCTCGTTCCCCATTCACTAAAAGCTGCTCCGCAATTTGTTTCCTCAAATCGATTGCCGAGTCTAATTCGCTGATATCAATTAATTGCGATCGCTCTACTAACCTGGGACAAACTTGATTTTCCCAAAGTTGTTCGCTTTTATTAATTCGATGAATGTCTAATTTAGGTATGGGAATAGTGACAGGATAGGGAATTGAACCTTCCCCAGAGGAACTATAACCAGGATTGGTGATGATGCATTTCCCTTGAGGAAAGCGCATAATTTCATCTGGAGTAATAATTGGCATGGTTTGCAAGTTATCCGTCCAAGTAATGGTTCGTCCTTCCTTGGAATCGCTGATGGATTTATTTTTAACAATGAATTCCTTATGTCCGTAAGATTGAGAGAACTTTTCTGCGGTTGAATAGTTGGCTGGGTTGTAAAGGATTTTCGTGCTACAGGCACTTGCGATCGCACTCAAATTCTCCCCATAAGCATTGGCTAGCTGTTCTAAAGACTGAACACCAAGAACAAAGCAAGCACCGTTGCTTCTATATTCGTTAATCCACTGTGGTAATGCTTTCAGGTACAACGAGGGTAATTCGTCGATAAATATTCCCAATGGGTCTTTTCTAGGAGTGGATAAATTACTCACAATTGTCATGTGGAGTGCGGCTGCTAACAATGGTCCGACAACATCGCGTCTGGGGTCATCTAATTTGAAAATTAGGATTTGCTTTCCCGATAGTTTGGTGGGGATGGTGCTTTTACCAATGAAAGATGGGAGGAGCGATCGCTGCATGAATCCTGAAAATATACCAACTGTGGTTGTGTCAATCGAAGCGATGGTTTTCTCGCTATCCTTAGCTTTGAGATATTGCTGGAACGAAGCTGCAACCCACCGCGAGACTCTACCAGCTTGAACTGCTGCGTGCAACTTATTGATAAAGCCATCAGTTGATTGAATGCAGTAAACCATTGCTAAATCTGGGCGATCGCTACCCTTCGCAAGTTGGATTAATGCTTTGGCTAATAAATCTGCGGCTTTAGAGAAAAATTCATCACTTTTTCCGCTACCACCAGCATTGGCGTTAATCACCTGAGCAATTTGTGCCGCTGTCACTGCGTCTTCTTGATTCTCCATAAAATCCAGGGGATTTATGACTTCACTGTATGGTTCTCCCGGTGCAAATATCCACACTTTGTAGCCGTAACGTGCTGCCAGGGGTGCAAGTAGCTTCATTTGGTCGCCTTTCTTGTCGTAGACAATTAGGGGAAATCCCTGTGCCATGCAACTTTCAGCCATGCGATCGATTGTCCCGAAAGTTTTACCAGAACCAGGAGCGCCAAGAACAAGAGTAGAGCGTTCCGCGTGGGGAATCCAAACGGTGGGAGATGCACCAAGAATAGTTTGAAATTTTGCACCTGTTTGTTTGAATCTTCCTGAAAACCAATATTTGGGTGAACCGCACCAAAAAGTAACTTTATTGTGTTTGCGTTGTTCAATTTGTTGGAGAGCGAGGTTTGTTGCTGCCAGTTTTTCTCCTCTCCCTACTAATCTTCCGGTGGAAATCTTACCTTTTTTACCACCAGAAAACTGACTTAACAAAATTAGGAATACTAAAACTCCTATCATTGTCAAGCCTTCGGGATTAGCGAAATATTGAAATAGTCCATTGATATCGAAGCTCGATTTTATTTCGCTTTTTTTTTGTTCTGTTGTAATCTTTCTAGTTGATGATAGTGTGAATTTCTGCTTCATTTAAAAATACTCTAAAGAGTATGTATTCCAATATTTCAGCTATTCAAAAATAGAGTTGAAATGAATACAAAAATCCCCAATCCTAAATTAAAGAAGCCGAGAAAACGAAAAATTTCAATTGAGGTAGTGGAATCTGGTTTCATAAATAATCAATTTTGAGTTGAAGAATATTATTTTACTTGCCAAGAAAAATAGGCGAATTGGTATTATAGTTGAAAAATGGAACTGGACCAATAAAATATGGGGTTGCACCACAGGCATTTTTGAATCGAAAGAATAAAGCAGTGTCAACGGTATCGGTTTTCTCATTAGGTTCCATCACCACAACTTTAAATGCACTGCCATAGGATAGTCTTCCTGTCGGTTCTTTCCCTCCATTTACCGATTTCAAACAACCCCAACCACCTTCTACTTGTTGATATTTACCGCTAATCCACGAACTACCTTCAAATTTGCCACGTTGATTACGTCCCGAATTTTCTAAGTCATCGAGTTCGATATGGGGACATTTTTGTCCAGA
>NZ_NTFS01000624.1 GCF_002289455.1 Brunnivagina elsteri CCALA 953 | reverse complement strand
CCCTTACTAAGGGGAGAGGCTTAATAAATATTAGGTTTGGCAGATAAAAAGTATAATCCTTAACCGTTTTTAGTATAGTAGATTTTAGATTAAAGTTTAGCAGTTAATTTAAAATTATTATTGGGCAAAATTCAAAAATAATAAAAACTATGAAAATACTCGTATTAAACGCAGGTTCTAGCAGCCAAAAATGTTGTTTATATGACATTAGCAGCGATACTTTTCCTCAAGAAGCACCAAAACCTCTTTGGTTCGCAAAAGTAGACTGGAGTCATCACCAAGGTACAGCAGAAATTGAAATCTCAACAGCGAAAGGAGCATATCTACAAGAGGAAATTTCCACAGATTCCCGTCTCGAAGTTATCGTATATTTACTGAATACCCTGCATCAAGGTTCTACCCAAGTAATTAATCAACTTTCCGAAATTGATATTGTTGGACATCGTGTAGTTCATGGTGGTAGAGAATACCGAGACAGTGTATTAATTACCGAAGACGTAAAAAATGCGATCGCAAATCTCTCCAACTTAGCACCAGAACATAACCCCGCTAATTTGGAAGGCATTATTGCGATCGCACAACAACTAGGCAATATTCCCCAAGTGGCAGTATTTGATACAGCTTTTCACAGCTACATCCCCCATGCTGCCGCGATTTATCCCATTCCTTACGAATTCGTCGAGCAAGGTATCCGTCGCTACGGTTTCCACGGAATCAGTCATCAGTACTGTGGGAACCGTGCAGCACAAATCCTCAACCAAGATTTAGCATCTTTACGCTTGATTAATTGTCACTTGGGTAACGGTTGTTCCCTAGCAGCTATCAAAAATGGTCGCAGTATCGACACTACAATGGGTTTTACACCTTTGGATGGGTTAATGATGGGAAATCGTTCTGGTGCGGTTGACCCTGGTATTATTATTTACTTAATGGAAAAGGAAAATTATACCCCCGAACAGCTAAATCATCTTTTAAATAAAGAATCTGGATTGAAGGGGATTTCTGGTGTATCTGGGGATTTTAGGCAAATTTGCGATGCTATTTCCCAAGGATGCGATCGCGCTCAATTAGCATTAGATATCTACATTTATCGTCTCAAATATTACATTGGTGCAATGATTGCTAGTTTAGAGGGGTTGGATGTATTAATATTTACTGCTGGAGTTGGTGAAAATGTACCGGATGTTCGCAAACTTACTTGCGAAGGTTTTAGTTTTTTAGGTTTGCAGCTAGATAATCATAAAAATGAAAATAAACCAATAGATATAGATATTAGTTCAGTAAATTCCACAGTACGTGTATTAGTAATTCATACTCAAGAAGATTGGCAAATAGCCTACGAATGCTGGCGGCAAATGACAAAAAATCCAAGAACAAAAAATTAAATTACTCTCTCTTCAAGCGCGTCAATCTCAGGGTAAATACACCTTCCGCAGATTGGTTCCCAAAGCTACGAACTCTAATGGTATAGTTACCAGTTTTGAGAATACGACTATATATCAGTGAGTCCGTTGTTCCTTCTGCTACATCATCGTTCTGGTCGATGGTTATACCTTTGGGGGAAAGTAAGGTGGCAAAAGTATCGAAACTTGCAGATTTTACTTCGATTTCCACCAATTCACCTTCTTTGAGATTGACAATATAATCGCGAGCAAATCCACCTTCTCCTGTGGGAAAATCAGATTTTGAGAGGGTATCTTTAATTTCTTTTCCCAGAGGTAAAGGAATTGGATTGTATGCTGGGTTTGCTGTTGCTACTTTTATCCCGATTTGAGATGTAATAATTAGAATAGAGGTGATAATAATTTTTTTTAATGGCTTTTTGAACATTTCTTTTTTGACTTTGGAATTCTGTATATTTTGAGTATATAGCAATCTTATTGGAATTATAGATATTATACAACCGCCAAGTCGCCAAGGAAATAAAGAAGGTAAGAAGGGAAGAAGGAAGTTGATGATTCCAAGTATATATTTCAGGATGTTGGTAGTTTTGGTTCTATTTCGATTGCTCGATTAAAACTTTGAATTGCTTCTTCATAATCTTCTAAATTTAAAAGTATATCCCCTCTGTTCTTCCAAGATTCGCTATCATTAGGATTTATTTGTAATGCTTGATTATAACTGAATAATGCATCTTCCCAAAGATATAATGCACCTTGAGTTACTCCTTTATTTTTCCATGCTTGGGAATAATTGGGTTGAGCTTCTAAAGCTTGATGATATTGTTCAATTGCATCTTGATATTTACCTAAAGCATGTAATGATATTCCTAAGTTATTCAAAGCAGTGCTAAAAGTAGGGTGAATTTGTAAAGATTTTTCATAGCTATGAATAGCGGCTTCATATTCTCCTATGGTATGTAAAGTAATTCCGCGATCGCACCAACATTCTTCATATTCGGGATAGATATCTAAAGTCTTTTCATAGTTTTCAAGTGCTTCTTGATATTTTCCTACTGAATGTAAAATTAAACCCCGATTATACCAAGTTTTATAATAGTCAGAATACATTTCTATGGC
>NZ_NTFS01000623.1 GCF_002289455.1 Brunnivagina elsteri CCALA 953 | reverse complement strand
GAATTGGGGGGTATCTGGGTAAGGTTGGGGAGTTGGGAACTCTTGTGCTAAAACAGGAGCAAAGTTACCCAACATCATTACCGTGATGAAGGATATTAAAGATAAAATTGCGAAAGAAGACTTAAATAAACGTCGCCAAAATTGATCGATAGTACCTAGTTTCATCGGATTGAATGACACCTTTGCTACCCACGCACGCCATACTTTACATGAGTCACTGCGCGATACTCCTTCAGACTTGCTACGCGATCGCATGTTGTTGTGATGGAATTTACTCGCCATATTAGTTTACAGGTATTTATGCTGCCTAAAGGAGCCAATTGGTAATAGTTCACTCAATGCCGTAAGAGAACTCCACAGAAAGAAATGCTTTTCGGTCATTTGTTTTGTGGCTTACTTGAAATTAAATATGCATCAGATAAGTTGACGCACATTTTAAATTAACAAGTAGAATCTTTGACGCAATCAGCATCTAAGTAGTGCCCGTCAAAGTATATCTAGCTGTTGGAAAAGACCAAAAAATTGTATTTTTGAATCGTGGAATGATTAGGATTCAAGCAAAGACGGTTGAAACAGCGATTATTTTATACACACCCGAAAAATAAATTACCCATAATTGTAGGGGTTCCCCCATCCTTATGATTGATAGGATTGGTAAATTTATGATTGAGATATTTTTTATAAAATAGGTTAGTCTACCAGAACATAACTCACACATTTTCATGACTGACAACATGCGACGCGAGTTTAATAATCGCGATGAATTGATTACATACCTCAACGAACAATTTCCTCAAGCAGCAGAGAGAAGTGACAAAATCAGCGAGATATCTGGTGGAAGAAAAGCTGCGGAAACTGTACTGCAAAAAGTTGACCCCTTCAAATACGCAAAAACACGTAATTTTTTTACAGGTGCTGTCACTCATTTATCTCCCTATCTTCGCTATGGGGTGATGAGTTTGCGCGAAGTTCGAGATTATGCACTTGGGAAAGCACGTAGCCAAGGTGATGCGATGAAGCTGGTGAATGAGTTGGGATGGCGTGACTACTGGCAAAGATTGTATCGGAAATTGGAGGATAAAATTTGGGAAGACCAGGAAGAATATAAAACTGGGTATAAATTGAGTGAGTATGCATCTAATTTACCCGAAGATATTCGCAACAGCACAACAGGGCTGTTTTGTATAGATAGTTTTGGTCGAGATTTACGGGAAGTAGGGTATTTACACAATCATGCTCGAATGTGGATGGCAGCGTATGTGGTTCATTTTCGACGTATTTGCTGGCAAGCTGGAGCAAAATGGTTTCTCGAACATCTTTTAGATGGTGATCCGGCAAGTAATAATATGTCATGGCAGTGGGTAGCGAGTACGTTTAGTCATAAGCCTTATTTTTTTAATCGAGAGAATTTAGAACGGTATACGGAAGGTGTTTATTGTCGGCAATGTCCACTTTTTGGAAAATGTGATTTTGAAGGAAGTTATGAAGAATTAGAAGGGAAATTGTTTCCCAAAGGGGAGTTTAATAGACAGGCAAATAGTCAAAGTTGGCAGAAGGGAAAAAGGAGATAATTTTTTTATCCTAATTGTATTAAATGTTGGGTTACGCACTCGCTGACACCTAACCTAACAAAAAATTTTATATTCATAAATTCTCATTACTAACTAAATAAAATGCCAAAACCAATACCAATTATTTGGATACATGGAGACTGTTTAAGTCCCAAAAACCCCGCACTCAAAGAATATCCTGACGTACCTGCAATTTGGGTATGGGATGACGCATTAATCGAAGAATGGCAAATTAGTCTTAAACGCATTACTTTTATTTACGAATGCTTGCTAGAACTACCTGTGACTATTAGACGTGGAGACGTAGCAACCGAAATTTTAGCTTTTGCAAAAGAACATAAAGCAACTCAAATTGTCACCACAGATAGCCCTAGTTCTCGGTTTGAGAAAATATGCGATCGCATCGAAGAAAGCTTGGAATTGGAAGTGTTGGAAGTAGAACCATTTTTCGACTATGACGGTTTTATTGACTTAAAGCGCTTTTCCCGCTATTGGAAAGTTGCTGAACAACATGTATTTGAATAATTGCGATCGTACATAAGTGGTTAGGCAAAATTAAATATATATTGTTATTGCGAGGAACGTAAGCGCTTCGCGTTCCCTCGTTGCTTTAGCTTCATCCTAGTGCTACTGTATTTCTGATAGGAGATACAGGTTATCCTGTCATAATGAGGTTAAGTAAATCTTGTTCTATATTGAGAGCATCATTTAATTAAAAAGTTATAGGAGAGATAAATGATGATACCTAATAATAAAAAATCTCTTGGAAATTACTTAAGTTATGAGAAATTAAAAGACCTTAAATTATTGGATGTATGGATTCAAACTGGTGGAAATATTAATTATTTGATAGAAGAAGGTTTTCTAAAAATTAGCGATATTGAAGAAAATGAAGATACTATACAAGAGAAATCTAAATCATCCCTAAAAACTGGGATTATATTAGTA
>NZ_NTFS01000622.1 GCF_002289455.1 Brunnivagina elsteri CCALA 953 | reverse complement strand
CCTGTGGCACCTCCCCTTAGTAAGGGGAGGTTGAGAGGAATCGAAATAATGTGCAGCTTCACAAAGAATTGGTATTAATACCAGAACAAATTAGCAGTTTGTTGATTCCGACAATTACCAATCCAGCTAAGTTAATTTAAACACTAGTTATCAAATAAATAATAACCTTTGATAAATTATGGATACACTAAGAGTCTTTGCCGATTTTCATAACGCTGATATTAGAGGTCGTTTACGACTTAATTGCACTGGAACTATTGGGGATTTAGCTCGACAAAAAATTTTGTTGGAAGATGGTTTGCGATTAATTTTGTATAGCGAAGATTTAGAAACTGATGGAGTTGTCCAATATTCTACCGAAGAGAATGTTTGGGTAGCTCTAATTGATTGGGATGAAATTAGAGAAGCAGAAAATGTATTAATTCAAGAGATTAATTACTAAAAATAAGCAATATCGATCGAGCCAATACAAAACATGAAACAGAAAAAACAATTTACTGCGATCGCACAACGTGAAGATGACTGGTATGTAGCACTTTGCCCGGAATTAGATATCGCGAGTCAAGGTAAAACCATTGAAGAAGCAAGGGATAACTTAGTCGAAGCGGTAGAATTATTTTTTGAAACCGCATCTGCTTCCGAAATTAAAAAGTTTTTAGTATAATTTCAGATATCTTAGTGATGGGAAAGTTTAGGTGTGACGCATATTCATCATGCTAAATTATAACGATAAATCAGTTATCCATAGCTGGAATCAAAATGCCCAAGCATGGATGGCTACTATTGAGAATGAAGAAATTGAAAGTCGAAAAATTGTCACGAATCAGGCAATTATTGATGCAATTCTTAGTTATTCTCCTAGTTCTATTCTTGATGTTGGATGTGGAGAAGGTTGGTTAACCCGTGAATTGACTTTGCGGGGAATAGAAGCAACTGGTATTGATGGAGTTCCTGCATTGATTGAAAGTGCAAAAGCAAAAGGTAGTGGAAATTTTTTAGTTTTGCCATATGAAGATATTGCAACTACAAGTTTTGCAAATAGTCGTTTTGATGCAGTTGTTTGTAATTTTTCTCTGCTGGGGAAAGAAAGCGTAGATAACTTAGTTAGTTTAATTCCTAATTTCCTCCAAAATCACTGCTTGTTATTTATCCAAACACTTCATCCAGTCACAGCTTGTAATCAAGAAGTTTATGTTGATGGATGGAGACAGGAGTTTTGGAATGGCTTTAATTCTAAATTTCCTGAATTTGCTCCTTGGTACTTTCGTAAGTTGGAAACATGGGTAAAGCTATTGAAATCGGCTGGTTTTTCAATATTAGAATGTAGAGAACCAATTCATCCGCAACAACAAAAACCTGCTTCGATACTTTTTGTTGCTCAATATAACAAAATTTAGATTTAATAATTTTAATTTATCTAGAAAACAAGAATGTTATTTAATTCTGTATAATTGGACTAAAAACGGATTATGGCTTTACTTTTAAATGAACTGAAAATCTTTGAGATGCTTCCGGCATCAAGCTCCGCTTATCCTAAATTAAAATAATGGTAAAAATTAATTAAATTAAATTAAATAAAATTAAGGGCTAACAGCCGTTAGCCCCTACGGGTATTAAAAATTGCCAGTTAAAATTTACCAGTTAAAATTTACCAGTAAATACCCTTTCTGCTGGTCCAGTCATGTAAACCCGTTGATCGATATCCGACCATTCGATTTCCAGGGGACCACCAGGAAGCTCTACAGTGGCAATACGATCGCACCTTCCTGTCAATACAGCTGCTACCAAGGCAGCACATGCACCCGTACCGCAAGCTAATGTGATACCAGCACCCCGTTCCCAAACACGCATTTTCATGCGATCGCGACTAATTACTTGAATAAACTCGGTGTTGATTTTTTGGGGGAATGCGGGGTGATTTTCAAATTGAGGTCCAATTTCTGCAAGTTTGATTGCTGCTACATCGTCAACAAAGGTGATGCAGTGTGGGTTTCCCATGCTGACACAGGTGACTTCCCAGGTTTTACCAGCAACTTCAATCGGTTGTTCCACAGCTTTTTGATCGGGGGGGCAAAGAGTTGTGGGAATTTCCCCCGCTAACAAACGAGGTTCACCCATATCGACTTTAACCTCTCCATCGAAGGTTAGTTGGGGTCTCATCACCCCTGCCAGGGTGTGAATGCTGTATTTATCACTTTTGCGGGATGTCCCTTCCAAATCGGCTAAAAATGCTGCTAGACAGCGAATGCCATTGCCGCACATTTCTGGTTCGGAACCATCGGAATTAAAAATTCGCATTGTGTAATCAGTGTCGTTTTCTCCGGGAAGCGCAAAAATTACACCATCAGCACCAATCCCAAAATGCCGATCGCACATTGCGATCGCTTTTTCTGGGGTTATTACTGGTGTGGAGGTTGAGCGATTATCAACCAAAATAAAGTCGTTACCCAAACCGTGATACTTAGTAAATTCGATTGCCATTTGCCTTCAAGATGAATTATCAAAGATTTAGTTGGGGATGGGGAATGGTGT
>NZ_NTFS01000621.1 GCF_002289455.1 Brunnivagina elsteri CCALA 953 | reverse complement strand
TTTGTATGGGGCATCAAATTTTAGGTCACGCTTTAGGGGCAGAAACCTTTAAACTAAAATTTGGACATCGAGGCTTAAATCAACCTGCGGGTTTACAAAAACGGATAGAAATCACAAGCCAAAACCACAGCTTCGCGATTAACCCGGATTCTTTGCCAAATAACATAGTCGAAATTAGCCATCTCAACCTCAACGACCAGACTATAGCCGGAATTCGTCACAAAACTTTGCCGATATTCTCAGTACAATACCACCCTGAAGCCAGCCCAGGACCCCATGATGCCGATTACCTTTTCCAGCAATTTGTGCAAACAATGCAAACTGCAAAACAGTCAGAAATTGCCAGTGTTAGGTAAAAAGATAAAAGCTAATTGTTAGTAGTTAATGAGTAATGGTTGCCCCATGCCCAATCCCCTAACAAATATGTTATGGACAAGATGCACAAAAACCATTTATACTTGGGCGTTAACTTTAAAAGGGGAGGGAGTTATAGCTGAACCACTGAATTTAACCGTTAGCCTGCGGGGCACTCGTGAAGTCCGGGATAACTGTCAGCTATTCCGCCTCACAGGCTTGTTAGATGCCTTTTCCGAACCGACATTCCGTAAGGTTATCGGAAGTAAAATCGACGATGGTCCAAAACATATCATTCTCGACCTTTCGCAAATCGACTTTGTTGACAGTTCGGGCTTGGGTGCGTTGGTACAACTTGCAAAGCAATCGCAAACAAATGAAGGTACTTTGCAAATTGTCACAAATGCCCGTGTGACTCAAACCGTTAAGCTAGTACGTCTAGAAAAGTTTCTCGCTTTACAAGCAAGTGTTGATGCTGCTCTAGGTAATATCCCTGGGCAAAATTAAGCCAGCTTAATGGTTTGAGCAAAACAACCAATTAGCTATCCGAGATAAAAATCTGGATAGCTTAATTTTTACTCAATTTAGACTAAAATTATTTTGTGGTACATTACTCCAGGTAATGAGGTAGAAGTATATAGGTGGATTGTAATTGCATCACCCCATTGGGGATACACACTCAACAAACTGAGTGAAGTATTATTATCGTCTGTTGACGTTTCCTCGGTAATTATGTATTTAAATTATGTATATCTCTAGTTGCTGAAAATGCAAGACAAGGGATAGATAAGGGAAATAGATTAGTCCGATAAAGTCAGATTTTGAACATTTTGAAGTTTAAGTATTGGCAAAATTTGATTGGCAACATTTGGAACTCAAACCTGAATAACGCACCTAAACCTCAAGCACAGCTTGAATTTTGAAGCTGAAATAAAAAATTACTTTATGTAGCCCTAATTTATAATTAATTGACCTGCATGGCAGATTGCAGGCAAGTTTAGTTGACTCAAATAAGTCTCCCAAATGTAGCTGTGAGGAACGATGAATTTGTGAAATCAAAGGAGGAAAAGTTACCTGATGGACAGGATGAATTACCCAAGCAAGATTCATCTTCGAGTCAACTCCTCAAGGCTGCTGGCAAAGAAATGTCTATTCAGATATCTCGTTCCGAACTTCAGCAACTTTCTCCGGCTGCCTTAGCTTACTTAGGGGATGCAGTTTACGAGCTATACGTGAGAATGTATTACCTGCTGCCACCAAAACGACTTGATAGCTACCACAGCGCGGTTGTCGGGCAGGTACGAGCCGAAATGCAAGCGCTCCATCTGCGATCGCTTGCACCATATCTAACAGATAATGAATTAGAAATCGTCCGTCGGGGTCGCAATGCCGCCACAGGACGACCAAAGCGAGTCGATCCCGAAACCTACCAACAAGCGACGAGTTTAGAAACTTTAATTGGTTATTTACATTTGACCGATGAAGCCCGTTTAAACGAACTCCTGCAAAAACTAAATCTAGAAAAATAGCGGTATCAGTACCAATATCTCAAAATGGCAACACGACATTAGTTAGTTTGTGTAAATTGAGATGAAAGTGATGCCCGATTGTAAGCACACAAAAAAAATCATTATGGCTATTAACAAAGGCAAAAAGTTCAATCCTAAAGGCGATAAGCAACGCGGGCAATCCCTGAAAATTAAGGGTAAACGTGTAGTTCAGCGTTCTGTTGTAGCTCCACGAAAATCGAATGAGAATGGAGATAAGCCAATCGTGCGGTATTCTGCTGGTGATGGGGTTTCAGAAGGGCGGGGAGTCGCTGTTCGCAATTCCAAAGAATTTGGTGTACGAAATTCCCAAGGAGTCGCTACGCGATCGCACAGTAAATTTGCTCCACCCAAAACCTCGCCAAAGAAGGTTGGAGACAGTGACATTCGTTATGGCGATACAAGCTATGGTGACACAAGCCGAGGCGACACAAGTTACGGCGCTCAACCAGTAAAAATTAAAGGTAAGCGCGTTGTTTCCCGTCTTGGTGTATCGCTGCGGTATGTGTCACCTCTACTTGGCTCGCTTCTGCTTGTTCTCGGAGTTCCGACTGTACGGGAAACAACGCGCTTACCTTTAATTTTTACTGGTTGAGCGCCGTAACTTGTGTCGCCTCGGCTTGTGTCACCAT
>NZ_NTFS01000620.1 GCF_002289455.1 Brunnivagina elsteri CCALA 953 | reverse complement strand
TCTTATTAATGGTGATTTATATTTTCTACTCAAATGACTAGAAAGCTAATAATATAATCTTTCTTTTACCTTCTTAAGTTTTATTTTAATTGATTATATCTATTACTGGAATCATCGTTTATTTCACAGCCATTTTTTTTGGTCGATACATCAAGTACATCATAGTATTACCCAAATGAATGTAATAGGGACTTCACGTAATACATTATGGACTAGTTTATTAATTCTTTATCTGTGGGTAAATCCATGCTTTATTTATCTATTAAATGACCCTAGTTGGTACATTTTTGGTATTAGTCTGACATCTGGTTTAGATTTATGGAGACATAGTATTTTTACACCCAAAAATACTTCCTTTTTATATTATATTTTATCACCTTGGCTAATGTTACCTCAAGACCATTCTTGGCATCATGCTAGCGAAAACATTTATGGTAATTTTGGTGCTAATTTTAAGCTTTGGGATAAGATACATGGTACATATTTGCCAAGTGAATTAATAACAGATAAATTAGGAATAGAGTTAGATTTTCATTTATGGAAACAATTATTTTTACCATTTAATCTCAAATATTCAAATCGAGTTACTCAAAAACCATGACTTTACTAAGTACAATTCTTTCATTCTTCCCAATGCTAGTAATGTTAATGTCTTTTACCTCCCTTCTCTGGATATGTGCATCACCAGGCATTTTCAGCGTCGTGACATTAATATTTATTATTTGTGCTTTCCCATTATTAATACATAAAATTCACACATATTTTTACCCAATTGAAGAAGGAATCAGCTACCTTTGTGGTAGAAAATACTCACCTTGGTGGGGAAGTCATCAAATTCAATCGATATATATTGCCTTCCCTGTAATCGAAAGAATATTGCGAATGATACCCGGAGCATTTACTTTGTGGTTACGACTTTGGGGTGCAAAAATAGGTAAAAATGTTTATTGGACAGCACATCTTGAAATTAGCGATCGCACTCTTTTAGAGATTGGAGATAATGTGGTTGTTGGTCATGCTTCTGGGTTATATTCGCATGTTATTAAACCTAAAAAAAATGACCTGATGCTTTATGTCAAAAGGATAAAAATAGGTAATAATGTCTTCATTGGTGCGGGTTCCTATATCGCTGCTGGTGTTAATATTGTTGATGGGACATTTTTAACAGCATGTACTCGTTTATATCCTAATTCAACCCTGGAGAATCGACAAGTAGAAGATAAATTAATTCTTAATTAGCAATAAATCATTAATATTGAAAATGCATCTTCTTGTCTTACTATTTAACCAACTTATTAAACTCACGGCAAAGCGTTTTCTCTTATCTTTAGAAAATCCACAACTCGCACAATCTAAAATTAAAAAACAAATCTTTAATAATTTTATTTATAGCGAATATGGGAAAAAATTAGGCATTAAATCTATTGAAGAATGGAAGCAAATACCAATTATTAAATACCATGATATTAAAAACTTAATTTCAGAAAAGCCAAGGCAAATATCCGCTTTAACCCCAGAGAAAATCTTATTTTACGAAAAAACCTCTGGAAGTCGTGCTGCTGCTAAATTAATTCCCTATACAAAATCATTACGACATTCATTCAACCAAATGTTTTGTGTTTGGGCAAATGATTTAATTACCAATGGATGTAAATTTTCAACAGGTAAAATGTATTTTTGTATTTCTCCTCAACTCAGTAATTCAAGTAATGAAACTATCCAAAATGATTCGGAATATTTAGATGAATGGTTGCGAATAATCCTGAGTCCGTTTTTAGTATCTTTACCGAGTATTAAGCAGATTCGCAATGCAGAGGAATTTAAATACGAACTTGCCAAAGTATTAATCATTACTGAAAAACTAGAAATTATCTCTATTTGGAGTCCAACATTTTTAGAAGTAGTTCTTGATTACATTCAAATAAATCGTATTCAATTAGCTACAGATTTAACAAATCGTATTTCTAGTCAACGTCAGCGAATACTGCTATCAGAAAATTTTTCACCCCAAGATTTGTGGAAAAATCTCAAACTTATTTCCTGTTGGGATAGCGCTAATGCTGCTGATAAAGCTGATTATTTACGCTTAAAGTTTCCGAATGCTTTCGTACAAGGAAAAGGACTTCTTGCGACTGAAGCTCCAATGACTATACCTTTAATCATCGCAAATGGATATGTTCCAGTTTTAGATGAAGTGTTTTTTGAATTTGCTGATGGATTAGGAAATATCCATCTTTTGCATGAACTTAAAATTGGTGAAAATTACGAAATTATTATTTCTCAAAAAGGTGGACTGTATCGCTACCAAATAGGTGATAGAATCCGTGTTACCCACCTTTATAAAAGTACTCCCTGTTTAGAATTTATTGGACGTACAGAAGAGATTAGCGATTTAGTGGGTGAAAAGCTGAATTCAGAATTCGTTCGTGATGTTTTGGAATTACTACCGCTAGAAAATTGTTCTTTTAAAAGTTTAGTACCCGTAAAATATCCTCAAGCATATTACTTATTATTACTAAATAATACAGATATAGAT
>NZ_NTFS01000062.1 GCF_002289455.1 Brunnivagina elsteri CCALA 953 | reverse complement strand
ATCCTTTAGGGCTGGCTTATGGTTTGTACAGTCCCCACGATTATCAAATTGCTCAGAGTCCCGCTTTCCAAGCGATCGCTAAACCAGCAAAAACCCCAGTAGGTATCGGTTAATGAGTAGCACATCCACCTCAAAAATAACTCAAGGGGATATCGATAAATTACTGGCACAAACGCAACAACTGCGCCAGGGGATTACTGCTGCACGGGAAAATATCGCTCCACTGGAAGCCAACCTCACGGAAACCTACAACGAATTTCAAGCTGTAGTCGGGACATTACGCCGTCACTCACTGCGCTTGCAAGCTGAAATCGCCTTACTTCGCAGTCAAATTCAACGGTTTAGCCAAGAGAAAGAGGATGTTTCGCAAGTAGAGGAAGAGGATGAATTTAGCGATTACCCCAATGAAACAATCATAGAATCAAGCCCACAAGACCCGGAAGCGGTTGACAAAGACATGCTACTGGAGCATATTTTCCGCATATTAAACCCCGATATCAATGATGCAGATGCCGAATTAGTGGGAAATCTCCAGGGAATATGTAGCGATCGCACTGCCAGTTTAGCGGATGTTTTGGAACAATTGCCTTGGGGTGTGGTGTGGACAACGCGCAGTTTGCAGGAGACTTTAAAAGACCAATACCATCGTTTGAATATTTGGCAGCAAGCTTTAAAACGGCAGCTAGAAAACTTACATCAAGCCAACAAACGTCTGCAAAAAGACCAGCGTTACACACTTTGGCAACAACGACAAAAGGGTGCAGAGAACTGGCATAATTTTCTCGATCGCTGTGTGGAACAGCAGCAAGACCAAAATTATGAATCAGAGGCTGAATTAGGCAGATTACGGGAGGATTGGCGACGCATCACCAACAGCAGCAACCTATGAGCAACCCAGACTACCAACTCGATTTACCTGTATTAGTAAGCGCTGAGAATTTACCCATCCTCGTCAGCGATAATGCACCCCAGGAAGAATTTCCCAAAGATAAAAAATATACCGAGTGGCGGAATATCGCCAGCCAGCGACATATCCGAGATTTAGCACTCAACCCCATCAACGGGGATTTATGGTTAGCCACGGGGGGAGGGGTGTTACGTTGGTTTGGTGGAAAAGACAGATTTACCCGCTATGCAAGCGAACATGGATTACCAGGGAACTCAGTTTGTACAGTTACAGTTGATGTTTCTGGTCAAGTTTGGGTAAGTAGTGAGCAATGGGCGAAATGCGCCACGGGGATTCTCCCCGGTGGTCACTTTCGCGGACTTTATTACCTCGAAAACGATATCTGGCAACCTTACCGTTATTTGGAAGAAGTAAAAATTAGCTGTTTAACAACCGATTCCACTGGTAAATTGTGGGTAGGAACGGATAGCGGAATTTATGCGATCGCTAACCGGGAAAGCAAACCTGTTTTAGAATTACCTCCTGCTGGCTTCCCACCAAGAGCAATGGTAATCAACAAGGATAATGACATTTGGCTGTGTAATGCCACAGGTGTTCATCATTACCAAAATTCCGCTTGGATACCCACTGCTAACGGCACGCAACCAGATATTCTCACCCTCTTACTGCAAGGAAATAACCTCTGGTTGGGTACATTCCGGGGATTGATACGGATTAATTTAACCACCAACATCCCTGACAAAATTGATAATATGCCCCCTGGGGAAGTAACAGCTATTTTTCCTTGTTCTCAAGGAGTTTGGGTAGCTTGTGGTGGACAAATAGGTTTAGTAACGGAAAATAGCTGGAAACCTTTAACAAACAAGCGATTCAATACCCCCATTACCAGCTTGGTTACAGCAAGTGACGAGGAAGTGTGGATTGGTACGCACGATGGATTATGGCGAGGCAGTAAAGAAAATATCCGCAGACATTTAACAGACACTCCCCCTGATGTAATTGGTTCTTCCCCAGAACGCTTTTTTTGTAATTTAGTGCAAGCCCTCTCGGTACAACGATTAGCAGACCGTTCGATATTATGGATTGGCACGGCACGGGGTTTATTTCGCTACAATTTAGCGATCGAAGATTGGCGGCGTAATTGTCGCTTTGATACCCAAGATATCCGCGCTATTACTAATATTCCAGAACAAGAAACAATTTGGGTTGCCAGTTGGAGTAAAGGTTTACAAGGCTTAAAACCGGAAAATCAACTGCAAGCAGCATCCGATATTCCCGAACCGATTTTAGCTTTTACAGTGGGAAGCGGTAATTACTGGGCTGTGGGGTTAGATGGTCTTTATAGATACAATGATTCTGCTTGGACAAGAGTAATTACTAATTTAAAACTACCCGTGAAGGGGTGGCTGCAAACCTTTTCCCAAGTAGTCGCAGACCATGCTTGGCTGGGTACTTCGGCGGGATTGTTGCTCTATAAAACCAATACTAAGGAATCGAGTCCAATTACTGGTAGTTTGGGTAGTGCGGATGTGCGTTTTTTACTAGCAATTAATCGAGGTGAGTCGGAATTGCTTTTTGTGGGAACAAATCAGGGATTATACGCGGGTAATTTAGATAAATGGGAATCTGTATCCGAGCTTGAGAATCGGCAAATCACAGCTTTGGTATGGGATTTTAATGATAATAGTTTATGGGTGGGGACAGATAGGGGGTTATTTCGTCTGCAATATCGGGATAATAGCTGGCAAGTGGTCAATGAGTTTAATATTCACAATAGTGGTTTGGGGGAAAATCGGGTGATTGCGATCGCTATGAGTGCAGGTGATTCTGGGGAAACTCAATTATGGGTAGGTACTGCTTGTGGTTTGAGTTGTTATCGCTATTAAATTTCCTTAAATTTATACTTCCCACGAGAAAAAAGAGCTAATTGTTAACCAGAGGGACTTTCAATTTTTTCCATTTCGCTCTTAAATCGAAATTTAGCTAAAATTACATTGGTATCTTGAAATTAATTCATAATTAAGCAAAAACGATTATGTCATCAGAAGCCATTTCCACTGTCATCAAAATGATGGAATCTTTACCGGAAGATGTACAAAATCAAATAGTACAACATCTTTACGAGTATATCCAAGATTTACAGGATGAAATAAAATGGGACAATTCATTTCAAAAAAGTCAAAATAAACTAGTAGCCGCAGCCCAAAAAGTAAAACAAGAAATTGCACGAGGACTTTCCCAGCCTATGGACTACGATAAACTATGAAATCTGCCACACTCCCTTCTTTTTGGGATGCTTATTTTACTCTCGATTCTCAAACTAAAAAAAGTGCAAAAAAAACTTATAAACTTTGGAGTGAAAATAGCTTTCATCCATCCATCCTTGTTATTAAGTTAAGGCTGTCAGTTGTATAAAATTACGAGTATAAATTAGGAGATTACTTGATATGGTTAATAAGGAATTACTAATTCAAGAAATAGAGTCTTTACCTTCAGAATTATTAAATGAAGCATTCGATTTTATTCGCTTCATCAAAATTAGTCATGCCAAACGCCAAATCACAGATGATTATAACTCAAGTTTAAAAACTAACGCTCAACAGCAAGCAGAAAAAACTCTTTATCCACTACATAATACCCAGCCATATCGTTATGAAAACCCAACAGAACCTGTTGCTTTGGAAGATTGGGAATTTTTGCAATGATTGTAATTGATACACATATTTGGGTGTGGTGGGTTCAGAACGATACAGCACGTCTGACAAAAAAATATCAGCAATGGCTACAAGAAAATGAGACTGATGGCATTGGTATTAGTATCGTTTCTTGCTGGGAAGTAGCGAAATTGGTCGAGAAAGGTAGACTGACTTTACCATTCGCGATCGCAGAATGGTTGGAAATTGCTTTGGCTTATCCTGGTGTCAGATTATTAGATTTATCTTTGCCAATAGTTGTTGATTCAACACAGTTAGCGGGATTTCACAGCGATCCTTTTGACCAGATTATTGTGGCTACGGCTAGATTTTATGATTCTGCTTTACTGACTGCCGATGGGAAAATTCTGGCTTATTCGGGGGTAAAGACACTAAAGTAACAATTTTTTTGGTAAAAAGTTGCTTTTCCAATGTTTGTCTGTCATTAATTCAAAAGGAGTATATATCAATTAGGGTATTTTTCAGATTAGAAAATCCCAAATCTGGAACCGATGATAGAGAACGTCGTCCAAGTAGCGGTGAATTTCAACCAGGAGAATTTACCAAACTATTTGAAGAGGTTTTAAATACAGTAGATTTAATTTTCCGCGATGGTATTGATTGGAAAGCTTTTGTTACTGCTTTCAAAAAGGTGCAAGTTCAAAATGAAGAGACAGAGTTAGCGATTCAAAGTATTGAAAACAAAGGTGATGGCGTAGTTGTTGTTAAAGTGGCTGTTCCCATTGATGCTAATAAAGAAAAGATTCACAGTGATTTTACACAAAATTATCAAGTTGCATTGCAAGCTGTAGAAGAAAAATATAAAGCCCTATTACAAGCTAAAGATGAGCAGATAGAAGAACATCGTCAAAAATATACAGATATGAAAGAGATTACAAGCTTATTAGGGAGTAAATCTATAAATGTTCAAGTTGAAGCCAAAGCAGAGAGTAAATCGATGACTAACAGCAATGATTCCAGCCGTAAAATTGAAATCGGTAGTGTCGGTGGAGATTTTAATGCTAGCGGACAAGCTTTAAATTTAGGTGATATTAGCGGTACAGTGACAAATACCATCAACGAATTACCCGCATCATCAGAACTAGAAAAACCGGGAATTAAGGAACTATTAACGCAATTACAAACAGCTATCGAAGCAGAGGAAAATCTAACACCAAAGAATAAAGAGAAAGCACTCAAACAAGTAAAAATCCTAGCAGAAGCATCCCAAAGTCCCAACAATGAAGAAAAACAGGATTTAGCCGACACAGCCATTACGATGTTAAAAGGCTTAATGTCCGGTTTACCAACTGCGGCTACTTTAGTTGAAGCTTGTAGTAATTTGTTACCAATGATTTCCAAAGTTCTAGGTATTGGCTAGATAAATACCCATAGCGATCGCAATCCAATATCCACCATCAAAACTGCGATCGCTAACCTTTTTTCCTATAAACATCCTTTCGATGCTTGCACTGTAAAATTTGTACGAGTTGATTTTCATCATCAACCTCGTAACGAACCCTATAATCACCAGCACGAATGCGATATTCGTTATCCGAACCTTTTAATTTGGCAACTCCATCAGGACGAGGTTCCAAAGCCAGATTTTGAATTTTCTCAAGCACGCGATCGCTAACATCATTATGGCAAATTATCAATTTGCTTTTGTACTGACTTGGAAATAACAACCGTGTAACTCATTATGCTGGGTTTGAACGGCGAGTAAGATATTCATCCATAGTCATAGACTCACCACGCGCATACTCAGCGCGAACGGTTTGAATTTCTTCCTGTGTCTCTATATCATCTTCGTATAGTGCTTCTTCAGCTTCAAAAATTTGTTGTTCAATCATTTCTTGAAGTTGGCGTTTTTCTTCTAAATCCAGGGAAGAAATTGCTTCTGCTAACGCTTCTAAAGAGAGTTGGAGTTGAACTATAGCTGGCATTTTTATCCTACACAGGTGTGTTATTTTTGCATTTCGACACCATTATGCCGATTTTACCATTTATATTTTTGGTGAGATGTAAACTTATTTTGTTTGGATCGTGTTTACCTATACACAGAGCAATTAACGTCAAATCAAATTGCACTACAATGAGATGATAGTTTCATTGGTGCGATGCTCTGAGGTATTAGTTATGCGATCGCCACTATAACGCAGATGTAAAATAACTTCTATATCGAGCTTCTTGAGAAAAGTCAAAAGTTTTCCCTCACTAAAGCGTTGAAATTCTCCCTTCATCAAATGAGATACTTCTGGTTGAGGAATACTAAAAAGTTCGCTAATTTCTCGCTGTTTGAGGTTACGTTGTTTTAAGATACGCAGCACCTGAATTCCAATTTTACCACGGGTGAAAAGCTCATCCGCATTCTCAATACCGAGGTCAGCGAATACATTACCACTGCTTTGTTCAAAAATAGGTTCTTGTGTCATGGTTGTTTTTCCCTTTCCTGCGCGTCTTTATAACGTTGTTTAATCAAGTCAACATCAGCTTGGGGAGTTTTAATTCCTCGCTTGGATTTTTTCTGGAATGCGTGTAAAACGTAGACTGTTTCACCTATTTTAACCGCGTAAATCGCTCTGTAGGTATCGCTATCGTAACGTTTGACGATTTCGTAGACTCCACTACCAACACCTTTAAAGGGTTTCGCTTCCATAGGTGTTTCTCCCGCTTGCACTAATTGCAGTACCCAACCGATTTTTGAACATCCTCCGGAAATTTCCGAATGTTTTTGCGAGAATCTCCTATCCAGACAAGAGGACGTAAAGTAATTTCTACGTTATCTTCTATTGTCACTCATTTTATATGAAATTTCCTATAAAATTAAGTTAAACACTGCCACAAAGCTATGTCACTACGTCAATTAGTCACCTTTTTAGCAGTAATTTCAACAAAGGGTTAGCTGATGAGTGAAGTAGATATCCTGGGGATTGATTTAGGGGCAACAAGCGATCGCACAGCACTCCCATAGGGAGTATCGCACTACAGCGAGATGATACTTTCCTTGGTGCGATGCTCTGAGGTATTAGTTACGCGATCGCAAAAACTCGCTTTTATTGTCGTCAAGAATCGGAATCACTAAACAATGCAGTTAAATCTCGATAACCGCTAATCACTCGAAAAATTTCAATATCTTGCCTTATGGGCATGTAAAGTATTAAATAATTATCTACAGACAGACTACGGATACCAGGTAATATCTCATCTCGTTGTCGTCCAAGGTTGGGAAACTGAGCGATTTTGACAAATTTTGCATCGAGTTTGCTCAAAAAAAGCTCAGATTCCACTAAGCCAGATTGTTTGGCAATGTAATCTGCAATCTCTTCAATG
This sequence comes from Brunnivagina elsteri CCALA 953, assembly GCF_002289455.1. Taxonomy (GTDB): domain Bacteria; phylum Cyanobacteriota; class Cyanobacteriia; order Cyanobacteriales; family Nostocaceae; genus Brunnivagina; species Brunnivagina elsteri. The sequence goes on along the minus strand of NZ_NTFS01000062.1, from coordinate 14,463 downwards.
TCTTTAATAGCAGGTTCGGTAAGGCGAAATTCTCGATTCATACTTCGTCAGATGCACCGTATCGCTGACGCAAATTAATACGAATTTGAGTCATAGCAGTCAATCCATCAACAACCTTACCCTGCTGCGATGCTTCTAAGCCAATACGTGCTTCTTGTTGAAGCTCTTCCAATCGTCCTTGGTAAATATCTTCTTGCCGATCTAAAAGTTTTATTCCGGCAACAATAACTTCGATCGCATTTTGATATTTACCACTATTCAGTTGTCGTTGTAGCAGTGCTTCAACCTCTGGTGGCAAAGAGACTTGCATAAAATTTCCTCAAAGTAGGAGCTATTTTAATTGTAAGCGATGAGCTATTTGTCAAAGACAGGTGTTTTGTTTTCGCATTTTGACACCATTATGCTGATTTTACCATTTATATTTTTGTGAGATGTAAACTTATTTTGTTTGGTATCGTGTTTACCTATACACAAAGCAATTTAAAGTCAACTAGAAATAAAATGATTCTCCGCCAAATTTACTAGGTATTATTAATACAAGCGAAAATTCCAACAAAGGGCTAGTAGATGAGCGAAGTAGATATCCTGGGGATTGATTTAGGGACAACAAATTCTGCGATCGCACAGCACTCCCTATGGGAGTATCACACTACAGCGAGATGATACTTTCCTTGGTGCGATCGCAATCCAAGACTTCTCATCAAAACTGCGATCGCTATACATGAGATAAAATGAAGAGAGTCTAAATGAAAATAGTCTATTGAGGTATTAACTGCATAATGGGTACTTTGCCAGAAATCGAAGCTGCAATTCAACAACTACCCAATTCGGATATTCGTCAATTAGCTACATGGCTAGAAGAATATTTAGAACAAATGTGGGATCAGCAAATAGAAAATGACTTGACATCAGGAAAATTAGATCGACTAATCGCAAAAGCCGAGGCTGATATTGCAGAAAACCGGGTGCGAAATATAGATGAAATCCTTAACAACTCCTGATTTTTGGGAAGCTTATGCTCAACTACCAAAGGACATAAAAGCACAAGCAAAAAAAGCATATCAACTCTGGCAGGAAAATCAATCCCATCCATCTTTACATTTTAAGAAAGTTGGCAAAAATCTTTGGTCTGCTCGTGTAACTGGTGGATATCGTGCTTTAGCTCTAAAAAAGGGAGATGATTATTACTGGTTTTGGATCGGTACTCATGATGAGTATGATGCGTTGTTAAATTAACATCACAATTATTTTTTCCGGAATTTACTAGATATTATTAATACAAGCGAAAATTCCAATCAAAGGGCTAGTTGATGAGCGAAGTAGATATCCTGGGGATTGATTTAGGGACAACCAATTCAGCGATCGCAATCTGGGAACCAGAGACAGGACAAGCCAGAATATTGTCGAATTCGGAGGGCGAATCCATTACTCCCTCTGTAGTAATGTTCGATACCCAAACTAATCAACCCATTGTTGGTAAATCAGCCCTGAGTTTTGTTAACACCCATCCCGCTCAAGTTATCTACTCCGTGAAACGATTCATTGGCTGTACCTTTCGTGACGAGCGGTTACGGGACGACCAAATCCAAGTTACCTACACCATTGAGGAATTTCAGCAACGCAAAGTTGCCGTTCGGGTTGGTGAGCAAGTTTTTACACCGTCGCAAATTTCCGCGCAAGTTCTGCGTAAACTAAAAGAAGATGCGGAAGCGAATTTAGGTAAACCAATTTCCAAAGCTGTTATCACTGTCCCCGCTTATTTTAGCGAATCCCAACGTCAAGCCACGAAGGAAGCGGGAGAATTAGCTGGGTTGCGAGTTCCTCGGATTATTAACGAACCAACTGCTGCGGCTTTAGCTTTTGGCTTGGGTGCAGAACCTCAAACAGTGGCAGTATATGATTTGGGTGGTGGAACTTTCGATATTTCAATTTTGCGGATTGAACGGGGTTTATTTCGCGTCAAAGCTACTAATGGCGATACCCATTTGGGTGGTGATGATTTTGACATGGCAATTATAAATTGGATGCAGGAAGTATGTAAGCAGCGAGGTGTAGATTTGCCTGTTGCAGAAGATAATAATTTACGTTCCCAACTCCGTATAGCTGCCGAAGCAGCCAAAATTGCCCTTACCCAAGCCACAGAATATCAAATTTCGATTCCTGATATTTTGGAGGTAACTTTAACGCGATAAGCGGAGCTTAACGCCAAGGGCGTAACGCAACTAGAAAAACTGGTGCAACCATTCATCGATCGCACTTTGGAAATTTGCGATAAAACCATCGAAAAAGCCGGAATGAAACCCGCAGACATTGACCAAGTATTGTTAGTCGGGGGACAAACCAGATTACCAGCTATCAAAGCAGCACTGCAACAACGTTACGGTTGGAAAATTAATGACTCAGTAAACCCAGATGAAGCAGTAGCAAGAGGTGCATCTGTGTTGGGGGGAAGATTGTGCGGTTATTTGCGGGATGAGGTGAAATTGTGGGACGTGACACCTTTGTCCTTGGGAATCGAACTCGCCGAGGGTAAAATGGATGTGATTATCCCCAGTAACGAGCAAATACCCATTACAAAATGGCGCAAAGGTTCCCAAGCATTTACCACTCAACGCGATGGACAAGAAAGTATTCGTTTTCGCGTCTATCAAGGGGAACGACCAATTGCCACCGATAATGAATTTATTGGCGAAGTTATCCTGGATTTAGCAACAATTCGTCCTGCGGGAGAGGTACGGATTAATTGCATGTTCAAAATTGATTTGGATGGTATTCTCCATATTTTGGTGGAAGATAGCAGCACGGAGGGAGAACCTCTAGAAAAGACTTTTGACCGTTTTTACCGTTTGACTCCAGAAGAGGTTGAGGAGAAATTGCAGCAAGCAGACGCGCATCGAAATGAGGATGAAATTACCAGACGTGTCTTCCAGTTACAAGAAGAAATCAGCCGAATCCAAAGAGTAATTAATCCAGAGAAAACAAAGAATCATGTATTATTAGAAAAATTTGCCGAATTACAACTTGCTGTTAGCGATCGCAATGTTACCCAAGCTGAGGAACTACTTGCAGAACTGAAGGTAGATATTATTACAGCATCAACTTCGTAATTTGCTGAAAATATAGCGATACGCGCAACGTCAAGCCTCCGGTTTATCGCGTTGTCGAAAAATAAGCAACTCAGAACCCAGAATGATTAAAATATGACCCAAACAAATCGACACTGGACTTTAATGGTCTACATGGCAGGGGATAATGGTAAAATTTTTGACCAACTCCAAGGTAAAAAAACCCTGATGGCTCCAATGGAAGAGCAGGGATGGAATGATATTGAAGAAATGGAGGCTGTTGGTTCAACGGAAGAAGTGGCAGTTCTAGTACAGTTTGATACTCTCACAGACCGCGAACAAACTTATCGTATACATATCCCTGCTAAGGGCGAAAAACGAGAGATTCAAAATATTCCCGAACAAAACACCGGAAACCCCGACTCTCTAAGGGATTTTATCGTTTGGGGAGCCGAGAATTATCCCGCAGAAAACTACGCCGTAATACTGTGGAATCATGGTACAGGTTGGAAGGAAGATGATATTTATGCATTTGCCAGAAATCGTGGTGTTGAGATTAATGCAAGTCAGGATGAAGTGCGTTCTTTAACCCGAAATAATCGACGGTTATCCCATGCTTTTTTCCTGTCTTCAATTACGGAAGTATTGCAATTGGAGGATGAAGATTCCCGTGCGATCGCATTTGATGATTCATCCTTAGATTTCCTCGACAACGCCAAACTCCAGCAAGCTTTTCGGGAAGCTGAGGAGAAAACAGGTAAAAAAGTCGGCTTAATTGGGATGGATGCTTGTTTGATGAGTATGGTGGAAGTAGCTTATCAACTGCGAGCAAATGCTGATTATATGGTTGCATCCCAAGAGGTAGAACCACTGTCAGGTTATCCCTATACGGCAATTTTGGAGAATTTAACCGCGAACGCACAGATGACACCGGATGCGCTTGCAAAGTTAATTGTGCGGGAATACGGACGCTACTATGGGGGAGAATCACGAGGTAGCACGTCTCAAGTTACCCAATCAGCGACAAATTTAATGGTGGTTGAGAAACTGGCTGAGACTTTGGGAAAATTGGCGGATGTTTTGCAGCGATCGCTATCAGAAGAGGATATTTATACTGAGAATGCCCTGTATCATGCTCAACGTAAGGCAGTGCGTTTTGAAGATCGGGATTTTGTGGATTTATATGACTTTTTGAAGCTATTACGGGATAAATATGCTGGGGATAGTGATGAATTTATCCAGGTAATGGATGAGGTAATTGATTTGATAGTTATGGAAATTGAACCGCAGTTAATTTTAGCGAATGTGGGTTTAGGGAGATTTGAGCGGGTTAAGGGTTTGTCGATTTATTCGCCAGTGAGAGGTTATTCTCAGTTTTATGAGCGATCGCATTTTGCAAGTTGTGGGTGGGGTGAATTTTTACGGGTGTTGAATGATGTAAATTGAGGGTTGAGATGAAATATTTTGATGCGATCGCCTACTTGATAGCTTATTGTCTATGACCTCGGAATTCCCAATTTTCCTTGTTACTCAAAAAGCTTACGAAGAATCTTCTAATGAAACTTTAGGGAGCAAATATAAATTTTGGTTTCACCATGAAGAATTTGGTCGTTGTCTGTACAAACAAAGTCGGGAAAATTTGGGAGAAGATTGGGCTGAAAAAGTAGCATCCGAATTATGCAAGCTATTGGGACTTCCCCATGCTATTTATGAATTGGCTTCGACTTGGGAAGGTTCGCGTGGTGTAATCTCACCCAACTTTTTACCCCAAAGGGGAACACTTGTTCATGGAAACGAGCTTCTTTCCTCAATAGTGCAAAATTACCCCGCATTTGCAACTTACGGCGTTTCTCAACATACAATAGATGTAGTGTTGCAGGCGATCGCAAATAAATCTGTCAATTTACCCATTGATTGGACAGCACCTTCTGAGATAGAAACAGCAATAGATGTGTTCGTCGGCTATCTTCTGTTAGATGCATGGATTGGTAATGGAGACCGTCACCACGAAAATTGGGGAATCGTCCGAATTAAAGCAGCATCTACCTTGGAGGAAACAGAACACCTTGCACCTACCTACGACCATGCTTCAAGTTTGGGACGGGATCTTTCTGACGAACAAAGACAGAAACGTTCGGTTGAGGCTTATGCAAACAGATGTTCCTCAGCATTCTATGGCTGTGTTGATGATAGAAAAACTCTCAAAACTTTGGATGCGTTCTCACTCGTCGCTAATCGTTATCCAAAAGCAGCTTGTGTATGGTTGGCTCGACTTGAAAATATCACAGAAGTTAATATTTTAGATATTTTTAATCGTATTAACCCGACGCGCATCTCCCCCGACGCAAGTAATTTTGCTCGGTCTATTCTGAAAATCAACAAACACAAACTGCTTAACTTGAGGGAAACATTACTTTGAAAACAGCAACACCAACACTATTTTTAGCTTGGCAAGACCCGATTAGCCGTTATTGGTTTTCCATTGGTCGGTTAATTTTTGATGGGAGTGTATATAAATTTGTTTATACCCAAGGTGTAAAAGAGGCTGAAGAAAAATCCGCTTTTAAGCCTTTGTCTTCCTTTCCCCGCTTAGATGAAATTTATACATCAACCCAGTTGTTTCCCGTGTTTGCGAATCGGTTGATGTCGCGATCGCGTCCCGATTACCAACGTTTTATTGAGTGGCTTAATCTTGCCAATATTAACAATGACCCAATGACAATTTTAGCCCGCAGTGGTGGGGAGCGGGAAACAGATACGCTTGCCGTTTTTCCTTGTCCAGAAGTTGATGAACAAGGACAGTACCATCTTTACTTTTTCTCGCATGGATTGCGGCATTTACCCAGTAGTGCTGTTGAGCGGGTTAATCAACTTGAATCTGGGGAAAAATTATGGTTAGCTCATGAATTTCAAAATCCCTACGATTCCCATGCTTTAATTTTAAACACCGAAGACCATTATATTGTTGGTTACTGTCCGCGATATTTGCTTGTGGAAATTTTTGAGTTGCTTCGACACAATTCTAACTTAGATGTGCGGGTAGAACGTGTTAATCAACCTTCTACTCCACTTCAATTTCGACTATTGTGTAAAATGACTGTCGATGCGATCGATGATTGCCGCCTCTTTTCAGGTTCTCAATATCAGCCATTGGTTGCAGAGATTGCAGCTACGGCAAAATCTATTTGAAGAGTTATTCTATTCGAGACGGTAAAGGCGATCGCACTTTGCAAGTTGTGGGTGGGGAGAGTTTATCAGGGTTCTGAACAGCACAGAAAAATAGTCAAGCTATAATTGGGATACTAGACAAGCCGGATAGCGATAATAGCAATGGCAGAATTAACGATTCAAATATCTGATGAACTAGCTCAACGTTTACAACCTTTGCAAAATCGTTTACCCGAATTGCTGTGGAAATTGTTAGACGTTGCTAATTTACCAATAAATTCTCAGTCAAAAGTTAAAACAGAGACTACAGATATTCCCGCAGTTTATCAAGAAGTTTTGGATTTTTTAATCAAGCGTCCAACACCAGAAGAAATAATTGCTTTTAAAGTTTCTTCCCAAGCTCAAACGCGGTTGTCAGAATTATTAGAAAAAAACCGTTCCACAACACTTAGTTCGATGGAATTAGCTGAATTAGATATTTACGAGCAATTAGAACATATGATGATTTTATTAAAAGCAAGGGCTTTCAAGCGTGATTAAGAAACATGGCTTCTGATTATATTTCTGTAGAATTGCGTAAGCTTGTAGTGGATAGAGCTTCAAAACGCTGTGAATATTGTCTCATTCATCAGGATTTTTCTATTTATACCCACGAAGTAGACCATATTATTGCGGTAAAACATGGTGGTGAAACCAGTGATGATAATTTGGCACTTTCTTGTTTATCTTGTAACCGTCATAAAGGTTCTGATTTCGCTACGATAGACCAAATTACTAAAGAAATTGTTCCTTTGTTTAATCCCCGTCGTCAGGTTTGGGATGAACATTTTTCTCTTGAAAATGCGATAATAGAGGGAAAAACTCAAATGGGTCAAGGGACTGCAAAATTACTTCAGTTTAATGTTCCCAATCGTGTGCTTGAACGACAAGTGTTGGTGAGTCAAGGGCAATATCCATAGGTTTTAAGAAAGTGCATAGCTAATGATTCTTTCGCGCCTTAAAACAGCTTTGACTCTAGCTTCTAGTTCTTGAAGAGAAAATGGTATAGTTATATAATCATCAGCTCCCTTGGAAAAGCCACGAATTTTATCTGCTTCATCGGAAAGCTTGGTTAACATGATAACAAAAACACCATTACGACTCTGCATCTCTTGACAAAGATTGAACCCGGTTACGTCCGGTAAGTTCACATCTAGAATTACTAAGTCGGGGTCAAATTGTTCAAAAATAGATAGAGATGTTTTACCGTCTTCGGCTGCTTCAACTAGATATCCTTGCTTGTTAAGAAATCTTAGGATTAAATTACGAAGAGCAGGATCCTCGTGAACTACAAGAATTTTTGCGATTCTGGTTATATCAGTGAAAGTTGTAGGATCAACAAGCTTATAAGCTGTTAAAATATCTAAATTCACTCCAGCTATCTCTACCTGATATTGTTGTTTATTGAATAGTTCAAGTTGAATTTTTGCACAATTCAAGTCTCCGCAAATCAAGCTATTGAGTCCGTTAGCATAAATTAGTAATGGTTCAAATCCTCCCTCAACTAAAGGTTCCGCTAAAGTATCAACCAACGAAGCAAGACGCAATACCTCCCCCATATCCTCCTGCTGCACCTTTTCACTCAATCTCTGTGCCAACTCCCGCGCTGCCTCACCAGGCTTAGTATAAGCCAACGCTGTCCACTCCTGCGCCTCTCGCAAATCCTGCGTATCCGCGTCATCATCAGTCAATCGCTGCGCTACATAATCGAACAAAAACTCCCCCAATTCATCAAATCTTTCCTGCCCAAATTCCTCCTTCAATTCCCGCAACAACAAATTGCGATCGGCAATATCCATCTCATACATCTCATAACCCACTTGCCGACACAAGCGCGACAGCAACACATGAGCGATCGCAGTCCAAGGGGCTTCAGGGACAAAGTTTGCCCAAATTTGGTAGAGTAAATCGGGTGTCAGCACCAAAGGAAACGCCGCATGACGAGCCAAGTTGTGGTGTGCTTCCCCAAACTCCTGGGCAAACCCTTCAACCCTTCTTTGGGCGATTCGTATTTCCCGCTCTTTGTTTGTGGTAGGCATCAAATCACCTCAATTTACTCTCATCCGAAATTACATCCCAAATTAATTAAATATTATCCCGCAGCCAATTTCTAAAAGCTTGAATTGCTTGGGTTCTACCAGAAACTTGACTCTGCTGGACGTATTGATTTATTAACTCAATTATCGGGATACCTGGAAAAGTAGGACTAAAATTTGACTCTACATATTTCCCATTTTCTAAAACATTCATTTTTAACCCTTGTTTTCCATATCGCCATAGTTCTGGGACTCCCAAAATTTGATAATTATCTAACTGAGTGCGAGAAGTTAAATCAATCTCTATGGCTAAATCTGGGGGTGGGTCGATACTCAAATCGAGGCGATTTTTACCGATAACTGCTGCTTGATTTTGGATATAAAAACAGGCATCCGCTTCGACTCCTTGAACCATGCGATCGCTTTTCAAAGTGGTGGAACCCAACGACTCGAAAGCAATTTGTCGTGATTCCAATAAAATTTTCACCAAATCGCCAATAATTTCTTTGGCTTTTTCATGTTCGGGTAAGGGAACCATAATTTCTAAAAAACCATGACTATAGGAAATTCTGGCAGCGCGATGTTCTCCCAATTCCGCCAAAATATTTTCAAATTGTTGCCAGCTAACATCCTCCAGCAACAATTGCTGTCCCGGTTGAATCCTCAATTGTCTTAACTCTAATAGCATAAAGATTCATCCAATTCTTTTAGTACAATATATCGACCCCGTAACACGCTAATCGCTGCATTCATCCCCTGGAAACTCATTTCAAACATCGGTACAAAACGGGCAATTTCCCCAGCAGTAGTTTGCTGCCAACATTCACTCGGCATCGGGTTGAGCCAAGCGAAATAGCGTACAGACTGTTGTAACTCCTCAATCCATACCTTAGTATTATCAACCCGTTCCTGGTCAAAATTCCCCCGTGCGGCTCCGGCATCGCTAATAATTAATACCGCAGTTCGTTCGCCAATTTCCTCCAATATTTCCGAAATAGGCTTGGCATCAAGCATTGCCGGATGACGGTATAAGTATTCATCTGGGTAGTCATGAAAATAAAATACATTAGTTGTTCTCAACCGTCCTCCCCGTTCTGCCGTTTCCACCAACTGCCGCGATAAATCGTGAAATGGCACCATCGAGCCTTCTTGGTCAATTAGTAACACCAAATCGGTGCGATTTGTACGGGGTGGAATCATCACAGGTTGTAGTAAAATCCCCTCACGCCCAATTTTTGCCACCGTCGCTTCCATATCTAACTCTGTGGGTACTCCTTGACGCACTGGACGACGCAAATAACGCCAGCATTGCTTCATTTGTCGCCTGGTGACGGGGAAATATTCTGTTAACAGCATATATCGGGGGCGTTTCATTTCTCTGTCGCCGCGACTACTCCGCACAGCTTGGACTGCTTGCACGGGTTCGGGGATAATGCTGGGAGGTATCTCTAAATCGGGCAATGGCTCATCAAGTGGAGGTTCTTCGATTGTTGGTGTTTCGATCGGCGAAGATTCGTAATTTTCCGGTGTAGGTAAGTCGGAAATTAGACTTGAGGTGTCAGTGCTGGAAGGAGTTTCATTTAAAGATGCTGGTGAATTCTCTTGTGTTTCCAAATCGGAATTTATGGGAAGTGATTCGATTTGTTTCCACATCTCCCCAAACAACCGTCGAATTAGGCGATTTTCCTCCTCCGATTTTGCCCATAACATACTGCAAAGCTGCTCTAATTCCTCACAGTTACTAATTCCAAACCCTGCTTCCAAACTACGCACAACCACCAAATATTCTTCAACCCCCAATGGTAAACCATGACGTTGACGGAGGCTGTTAAATATATCTAGCAGTGGTAGTTGGTCTAGGTTCATATTAAGTTAGTTTCGTTTTCTTTCATGCCCGCCAGAAAATGAATTCCCTGGCTAATAGCTAAAGTCATCTAAAGATGACTGAGTAAATATTTCAACCTGTTAAAACAGGTTTGAGCTTTGAGTCGTGAAATTGATTTCACGGCTGTTGTAAATATCGCAAATGGTCTTCCCACTTCTTTAACAACACTTCGGGAAAAGGTATTTCTCCCTCCATCTGCTTTAACACCTCATCATTGGGAAATTGCCGCAACACTGCAAACCAATCCAACAACTCACTGGTGCTAACTTTTTTACCTGCTTTCCCCTTCTCCATTTTCTGCCGCAATTCGCTAAAACGTTTCACCGCAGCTTCCACTAAATTGGGGTCAGATTTTGGAAAGTGGGATTGAACAATATTAGCTAATTGTGGATACGGAAATTGAATATAATAAAACAAACAACGCCGCAAAAAAGCATCGGGTAAATCCTTTTCGTCGTTGCTGGTGACAATGACAATAGGTGGATAATTTGCTTTGACTTCTTCCCCCTTTTCTTCAATCGTAAACTGCTGCTCATCTAACTCTCGCAATAGATCGTTGGGGAAGTCAATATCTGCTTTATCAATCTCATCAATTAAAACCACAGTGCGTTGTGGATTTGTAAAAGCCCGTCCCAATGGTCCCAATTTAATATAATTTTCTAAATTCCCAACCTTGGAATTGCTTGCTTTTCCCACGCGGGAAAGTTGAGCATCATGCAAACGTCCTACTGCATCGTAGGTGTAGAGTCCATCCCTCGCCCTGGTTGTAGACTTAATATACCAAGCTTCGTAGGGTAAACCCAACTCGTGTGCGATCGCCTGTGCTAATGTTGTCTTTCCACATCCCGGTTCCCCTTTGAGCAACAAGGGACGCTTTTCTAGGAAAATAGCGAGATTAACGGCTTTGATGAGTTCGGTTGATGGTAGGTAAGGGGAAAGTCCGTGTTCTCGGCAATTCTGGGGTGAGATAGGCTTACCACTATAATATTGCTTACCATTGGCGGTGAGTACGCTTGCTAAATCAGCCATTTCGCCAATCCTCCTTCCCAACTATGACCGCAAAAATCACAAATTTCTTCATAAACAAACTCAGGAATCCCGTTTTCCGACTTTTCTAATAATATTTGGGAAGTTAAATCAACATGCATTTGCAGTTTTGGTATTGTCGCCACCCGATCAATTAACTCATCCAACACATCTAATGTAAATGGGCTAATGGGTGGTAAGTGAAGAGGCATGAGAGGATAATTTGGTTCATCATATTTCTGTGCTAGCAAAATATCCGATTTGCAAACGCTGCCATTATTATCTACCAGAAACATTAACAGGTGTGTATCCCTTTGGTTTGATGGACAATGTTCCTCTACCCTAGCTACAAGCGGTTGCCAAAATTCCTGAAGCCACCCAGATAATACCCTTGGCTGCATATCGTTTACCCTGTCGAAAATAAAAATTACATCTTTAGTTAACAGGCGATCGCACACCCGTTCTATAATTTGATGGGATTGGGCATCTTTGGGTAAACCAAACCAAGAAGTAAGTTGTTGCCATAAATACGGCAGACGACCACCTACAGACCTTTGTCCGACATCAACTTTAATGGGTGATATATTTTTCCACTTGGGTTTGAGGTGAGATAAACGAGTCATCAAAAGTTGCTGTCCACAATATTGCTCCCCGTGAATCAAAAAAGCTGCGGTTTGGTGTTTTTGGATAACTTCCTTGACAACAGGCACTTGATGCTTAAAGTCAGCATTGAGTATTTCGTGAAAAAGTAACCGAAATTGGATGTTGACAGCATCTTCATTTTGTGGTTCTGATGCGGGTTTTGCTTTTCCTTGCACAAGTTTAATGGCTTCCCCGTGGTTGGTAATCAGGGGAGACTGGGGAATTTTGAATACATCATAATGTTGTTGTAGCTTTTCACGAATAGATACTGTTAACTTTTCTCCAGTAACCCACTCAAACTCAGGAACTATATCCGGGTTAAGTCCCGCTAAAATAGCACCTGTCAGTACCCCATGCTTTCCATCTAGCTGCTGATAGGCTACTTCATAGTCGCGGGATGCAGCAATAAAAGAGCGATCGCATCCCGAACTTTGCTTTTCCAGTTCCGTATCTTTGAAATTGAGCAATTCTCCAGCAAAACAACAATCTAACCAAATAATCTGCTGTTTAACTTGACTTTGGTGCAATATATCCCATAAATCTCGTAGTGAAAAACCCCACATCTTACCTGGATTAACATCGCTAGCTCCTAAAAAGCCCTGTGTTAAATTTTGCCTTAATTGCTTTCGTAGTCCATGTCCCGCAAAAAATAGTAATGCTGTTTCTGGGGATTTTCCTGTTTCTGGGAGGAATAAATCGAGGATGACTTTTTCCAATTCCTCGGTTTTGAAGGGTTTATCTGGGTCAACTTGTGATTTATCATCGATTATGCTAGCTGGGAAGCGTTTGACTCGGAAGTTATTTTGGGCTTCTAGGAGTTGTGCGATCGCTTCTGCGTCAGATGCGGGGGTGCTGAGATGCTTAAAGTTACCCGTCGAGTCTTTGAGGAAAGGGTATTTGTTAATTCCGACTACTAAAGCATCTCGACTCATGTGGACAATGTAAATTAAGTGTTTTTACTTAAAGATAGATTATAACTGCAAAATGGTGGTATTAGTTTTCTAAACGCAAATTGACAGCAAGCTTCAGTAATTTTTAATTAGTAGGACGTACAACGCGAATTAACTTACCTGTCAATGGTTCTTCTGGATTAATTGCTTCACTAATTCGAGTTGCCATTCGAGACCTATCAGTATCATTTGTACAAACAATAATACCTAAATGTTCGGGTGAACTTCTATGCAGTTTGATAAAATCTTGACGATTTAGTGTGATGACAGTTCGATTATCGCTAATTGCAAAGGCTAACACTTCGTCATCCGGAATACCTAAATTTGCCTTACCAGCTTCCTGTACAGTTAAAACATCATGTCCCATTGTTCGCAACAGTTCACTAACTTTCCGTGGAAACATTTCATCCGCATATAAACGCGCCATAATTTAAGCAGCCTCATTAGCACGAATAGCAGCTTCAATTTCTTCAGGATAAGCATCTGCATATATCCAAGCATTAACTAAATCGGCTGCGCTAATATGAGGGTAATCTTGCAAAAGTTGAACTTCTGTAATTCCCAGATGACGTGCTTCCACTAATAGCCAAATTGCAATCCGAGTTCCAGCAATGCAAGCTTCTCCACCACAAACACCAGGTGTTTTAGTGATACCTTTTGCACCAATGTTGATGGTTTGAGTTAGGCTTTGGAGAATTGCGGCTTTTTCTGTTGGAAGTAGTGCTAGGATTTGATTTTTCAGTTCTTGGAGAGTCATAGAGTAACTAGCTCAATTTGTGTTGTACTTATTTAATTGTAGCGGTGGGGGTTTTAAGTATCGCTTCTGCGTCAGATGCGGGGGTGCTGAGATGCTTAAAGTTACCTATTGAGTCTTTGAGGAAAGGGTATTTGTTAATTCCGACTACTAAAGCATCTCGGCTCATGGGCAGTGTGAGTTAAGTGTTTTTACTTAGATATTGATTATAGCCACAATTGTGTAAGAACTTCCAACGTAAATGCGACAAAACGAGGAAGATTTCTTTAAGAAGTACAATTTTTTTTGACACACAAAGCTATATACTAGTTGCAAAATATTCTATTTTTTTAGCTTCACTAAAATTTAATCATCAATTTCTTCCAAAAATTTTCTCAAAGATTCATTTGACTCTTTTATATTTTTGGATAGAGACTGATAAAATTTATGTGAAGGAGTTCCTCTGATAAATTGTTCTGCAATATTAGCAACTTTGATGTGTAAAGCAATATCTCCATTTTCGTAGGAATTTTCTCCTAAAATACCTGAATATTCACTCATTGAAAAACTTTCTTGTAAATCGTAGCATATAGTTTCGTAACAAGCATCACCAAACTCATCAGCTTTTTCAAGCAGATTGCTAACAAATTTTAAGTGGTTAATAACAAATGATTTTGGCGCATTACGCAGCAAGTAACTAGCTGCTTGCAGCCGTTCTGTTTCTTGTGAATTAATCCATTCATCAAGCACATTAAGGCTTGTGGAAGAAAAATTAAATGATATTAGTTTAAATAATTCCGGTATTAAAAAATCGCGATTTAATGGATTTATAACATAATCGAGAATATCTCGTATTATATCTTTGTATTCCTCACTTTCTGCCAGAGGATCTAGTTTTAGTGAAAACTCAGTATATGGA
>NZ_NTFS01000619.1 GCF_002289455.1 Brunnivagina elsteri CCALA 953 | reverse complement strand
ATTTGATGCCCCATACAAATGCCAAAGATGGGTTTTTGGGCTTTGAGTAGGGCTTTGGTGGTTTCTATGCCCTCGGTGACGGCTGATGGGTCGCCAGGACCGTTGGAAAGGAAGATTCCATCTGGGTTATATTTGAGGATTTCTTCTGGGCTGGAATTTGCGGGTACGACGATAACGCGACAGCCATAACTAGCTAGGCGGCGCAAAATGTTGCGTTTTACACCAAAGTCTAGAGCGACAACTGTAAATTTAGGGGATGAATTGCCATGACATTCGGGGTTAAACTCCCAAATACCAGGAGTTGGTTCCGACCATTCGTATACTTCTTTAGTTGTAACTTCACGGACAAGGTTCAAGCCTTTCATATTTGGAGTCGCTTGGACTTGTTCGAGTAGTTCGGCAGGGTCGAGAATTTCGGTTGAGATAGCCCCATTCATGGCTCCGTGTGTCCTAATTTTGCGAGTTAAGGCGCGGGTATCGATGCCGTAGATACCTGGGACATGGTGCTGTTTGAGGTAGTCTGGTAGGGATTGGGTGGAACGCCAGTTGCTAGGACGGTGGCAAATATTGCGCGCGATCGCACCTCTAACTTGGGGACCATCTGATTCTTCATCCTCTGGGTTTACCCCTGTGTTACCTAGTTCGGGATAGGTGAATAAAACTATCTGACCGCAGTAACTGGGGTCGGTCAGAACTTCTTGGTATCCGGTCATCCCGGTGTTAAATACTACTTCTCCAATAGTTGTACTGGTAGCTCCAAAAGACCAACCTCGGTAAGATGTTCCATCTGCGAGGACAAAAAGGGCGGGTATTGCGTCAGATAGTGGCATAAGCAATTAAAAAGAGAAAAATAAAAATGGGCATAGGATGAAATTCCTGTACAGACTTGGCTTGTGGGTATCTGTACCTTAATCCTTCCACTCCGATGGTTAATTATTGCATGAGTCGATTCACTGCTCCCGTTTGGTTCTCGTCACAAAAACCAACCGTTCAACTTTAAGTAAAGAAAGAAAACTGGCATCGGGTGGTAGATTTTTGCCGCCTTGGGCTAGTAAAATCTTTAGTAATTATGTTTGATTATTTTTCATTACGCACAGCCGCCTATTTTATCTCGATTTCACTGGCAGTTTTGGTTGTTGGTTGTCGTCAGGACAGGCAAACTCAAGTTAACCAAGCTAACGGTGAAATTCGTTCGCCTGCTTTATCTTCTTCTGTTCAGGTTGAATCGACTCCTCAAATAAATTCGTCACCCCCAGCCCTTAAATCTACTACAAATGAAGGCAATTTTTTTGAACGAGGACTTGATAAGGCTGCGGGAGCTTTTAGTATCAGTCAATCCGCTCAATCAGTTTCTGACTGGAATTTGGTTGCAAGCCAATATCAAGATGCGATCGCATTGATGAAGCTGGTACAACGCGGTAATCCCTATTTTGATATTGCCCAAAGCAAAATCGGTGAGTACCGACGACAAGTTGAGTCCTCACAACTCAAAGCTGTTGCCAATCGTCAACAATTAACCCAACCAGAATCCCAGCAAGTCGTAATAGTCGCTGTTCCAGAAGCGATCGCAACTCCCCAATCTCCAAATCCTCAACCTGGAATATCTCAAATTGCTCCCCGTTCAAAATCTGTTGCATCTATTTCTGTGCCAGTTCCTGAAGTGAAACAAGTGGAACGCCAAATCGTTCCCATATATGTATCTCCCGAACCTGAATCTATCCAAGCGCAACTTTTAGCACAGCAAAGGTCAGTTGAGGTTGTTTCTGTGCCAATTAAGCGTCGTATGGGTGGTACACCAGTGATTGAGGTAACATTTAATGGTGGTCAAGCATTTGAGATGATTGTCGATACGGGAGCTAGTGGAACTGTGATTACTCAGAATATGGCGAATGTAATGGGAGTTGTACCCGTGGGTAAGGCAAAGGCAAATACAGCGAGTTCCAAATCTGTTATTTTCCCTATCGGTTATGTGAGTTCGATGCAGGTTGGGGGAGTCAAAGTTAATCGTACAGCAGTTGCGATCGCAGGAAATGAGTTGGAAACTGGGCTTTTAGGACACGATTTTTTCGGCAATTACGACATCACTATTAAGCGGGATGTTGTCGAATTTCGTCCCCATATGAATACGAATACCAATCCCACAGAGAATAAGCCACCTATTCCAATTTATCCGAAGCAGCGCAGTTCTGGGGAATCTATAAAGCAACCGTAGTTGCTGCATAATCCCTAAATCTCAAGAAATCGGGTTTTTCCCCACGAAAAAGCCTTTTGGAAGTATGACAATCCCAGAAACCTGATTCCTCTCCCAACGGAAAAACCCAAAATGCCTACTTTTATTTAAGTACCATTTCTTGTCGCGACTGTCTTGAAAATCAAGCTTAATGCAGTTGTTCGGGTTTACATAAGTAGAGAGAATATTTTTTCTGGGTTTTGTGATGCAAGAAAAATATTTCGCGTAGGGGAGAAACCCGCTTTCTGAGATATTTGGTTAGGGTACATCCCAGTTTTTATTCTTCCAAGAAAGATAAATAAATCATGAGAAAGTAAAGGGAAATTAAACGCGAACGC
>NZ_NTFS01000618.1 GCF_002289455.1 Brunnivagina elsteri CCALA 953 | reverse complement strand
AGCGCAATGAAGCATCTCTGTCTATTACATAGCGACTCAGGATCAACAGTTGGATCATTTATTTCTTGGATTACTCTAATGTAAATTGAGACTGTTCATGGTATGGGCTATCGCCTCAAATAATTAGTATAATATTATACTCAAAATGAATTGAGGTTTAGCTTTTAAACGCGGAGAATATTTTAATTAATGGACTAATCCACCACGTAAAGCACGAACCGCAGCTTGGGTGCGATCGGCAACGCAAAGCTTACTCAAGATACCACGAACATGGGTTTTGACAGTACCGACGGTGAGGTAAAGTCTTTTCGCTATTTCCGCATTGTCACAACCTGCAACAATTAACTCTAAAACTTCTTTTTCTCGTTGAGTTAGAGGAAAGCTTTCGATAGTTTTTTCCAATTCTGGCTCCAAACCTGTAATCATCACCCGTTTTGAGCTTGTGCTATTGATGTCATCCTGCCGTACTTGTTGGAGGACAATATCTGCGATCGCAGGATCGATCCATGAGCTACCTGTGGATGTTATTTTGACTGCGTTGATTAAGCGATCGCTGTCGATATCCTTCATACAGTAAGAATCTGCTCCCGCTCCAAAGGCAGCTAGTACAGTTTCCTCGCTGTTCTGCATGGTTAAAATGAGGAGATTTGTTGTAAAATCTTGAGTTTCTTGCTGATATTGCCTATATTTGCGTGTTAGTTCAATCCCATCCATGTCAGGCAAACCAATATCAATAGTAGCCACATCTGGCTTCATTGTTTTGAGCAGCTGCAATCCATCTGTGGCATTAGCAGCTTCACCGATAATCTTGATTTCCGGCTCGGTTTGTAAAGCAGCCCGCAAGCCCATTCTGGTAAGGTTATGGTCTTCAATTACAATCACCTTAATCTCGCTCATGGCTGTTTTTCTCTCTCTGAATTCTATATCTTAAAAGTACAGCTTAAAATAACATTCTTATTGTATTGGTAAAGTTATGCAAAAAGTACTATTTATTGTTAACATTTTAACTCAATCACATCTACTACAAGTAGGAATAAAGCTCAAATCAATTCTCTGTTAGTCTACACATTATTTGAATACTCCATACCTCCATAAATTAGACATCTCCGAAAATTAATTATGCGTTACCCAAAACCCTTGTAGAGCCTCCGTATTGGTACGTCTCTACATATTTTCTGGAGATGTCTATTGTCCCCAATTGTAGGGGTGGGGTCTCCCCACCCTTCGCATGATAGTGTTGGTAAGTATATGGTATTTGGTGCATCTTCCCCTAGATAGATTTTTTATTTGAGAAAACTAGACTTAGGCATCTAGCCTTGAGATAGGGAAAACGATATTTTAATGAAATATATTTATTGTGCAAATAGGATTGGCATTATAAATGTGTGCGATGAGTGTTTATTTATCTTCAAGAACATTATGTATCTTCATAAATCTGTCAAAAAAGACAAAATCCTAATTGTTGATGATATTTTTGAAAATTTGCTGTTGCTAGAAACGGTTTTAGAGACGGAAGGTTACGAAGTTAGTTTGATAGAAGATAGTAAAACTGGTTTGAGGATGGTTGAAGATGGGCTACCAGATTTAATTTTGTTAGACGTGATGATGCCAGAATTGGATGGTTATGAATTTACTCGTCGTATTCGTCAAAATAAAAATCTACCATATATTCCTATTTTGCTAATTACTGCCCACGGACAATCGAGTCTGGTTGAAGGGCTTGATGCTGGAGCTGATGACTTTATCCGCAAACCATTCGATCCGGAAGAGTTATATGCAAGGGTTCGTTCTTTATTGCGTCTTAAACATAGTATAGACGAACGTGACCAAATGGCAAACTTACGGGAGGATTTTGTTTCTCGCTTTACCCATGATTTACGAACACCTCTGGTTGCCGCAAATCGAATATTAAAGTTAATGCAAGAAGGAGTATTTTTTTCTGTTACACCGGAATCTTTGAATATTTTTAAGACGATGATTGGTAGCAATGAAGATTTGCTGACAATGGTGAATAATTTACTAGAAGTATATCGTCATGAGGCTGGTAGCAAAAGTTTAAAAGTTTCTCGTTTTGATATTCATAAATTAGTTAGTGAAGTCACTCAAGAATTAACCCCTTTGGCAGCAGAGAAAGGGTTAGTTATCAATTTGGAAACATCGGGAAATCACACTGGTAGCGAAAGTCTTATTTCGGGCGATCGCATTGAATTACGACGGGTAATAACGAATCTGTTGGGGAATGCAATTAAGTTTACAGAATCAGGCTCTATAAATGTGCGCTTAAATATCAATTCAGATATTATCACTATTGAGATTCAGGATACAGGTTCCGGAATTTCTAGTCAAGACCAAGCAATGTTATTTCAGCGTTTTCGTTCTGGCAAACATAAAGGTTCTGGTAGTGGTTTAGGTTTATATTTATCACGTTATATTATTGAAGCTCATCACGGTTCAATTGAGGTAGTTTCTGAGCCTGAAAAGGGTAGCAAATTTACTGTCACCTTACCTAATATTGTCCAAAATTAGAGTTTTATAATTATAATTTTAGGATTACTATATAAAATATAGGGA
>NZ_NTFS01000617.1 GCF_002289455.1 Brunnivagina elsteri CCALA 953 | reverse complement strand
CTAATAACTGTGTCTAACCACATTGGAGTGGTTAGATAGTGGATAAAAATTAGTAAGCCATACGAATAGGAACTTGGCGATCGCGCAGATAATTTTTGATTTGGCTGACAGTTAGTTGTCCGAAATGTAACAGTGAGGCTAAAAGTGCGGCTTCGGCTCTGCCATCAGTGAGGGCTGAATGAATGTGTTCGCAAGTACCCGCACCACCCGAAGCGACAACGGGAATTTCAACAGTATCAGCAATTGCGCGTGTTAGTTGTAAATCGTATCCGGCTTGAGTGCCATCAGCATCCATACTAGTCACTAGTAGCTCTCCGGCTCCGCGTTTTGCGACTTCAGCAGCCCAAGAAAGGGCATCAATACCAGTATTTTCTCTACCACCTCTGACATAAACATCCCAACCTGGGTTGTCAGGGTTTTCTCGCTTTCGGGCATCAATTGCAACAACTATACATTGATTACCAAAGCGATCGCTTGCACGATTAATGAAGTCGGGGTCACGTACCGCCGCAGAATTAATACTAACTTTGTCTGCGCCAGCTCGTAACAAATTTTTAACATTTTCTAAGGATTGGATACCACCGCCGACTGTGAGGGGAATAAATACCTGTTCTGCGGTTCGGTAAACAACGTCGAGAATTGTGCCTCTGTCTTCATGAGTAGCCGTAATATCAAGAAATACTAACTCATCAGCACCCGCTTCATTGTAAATTTTAGCTAATTCCACCGGGTCGCCTGCATCCTTCAGGTTGACAAAGTTAACTCCTTTTACAACTCGTCCCGCCTTCACATCCAGACACGGTAAGATTCTTTTAGCTAACATGAATACTTTTACACTCCTTAGTAATTGCCGGGAACTTACAATTTTAAATTGACAAGCGCACCCAAGCGAAAAAAAATAATTGGCGAGTGGGGGTAGACAATAGAGATAATGCAATACCTAATTCCCCATGCCCAATGCCCAATGCCCAATGCCCAATGCCCAATTCCCAATGCCCAATTCCCAATTCCCTATTAACCATTAACCACTAACCAAGCTATGGCAATCATCTCCTCCAGACGACAGCCTCCAAATCCAGATGGCGAACCAAAGCAAAAGCAACGAGGAACTTCTAAAGCTACATCAAATAAAGTTGCACCAGAGGATGACTTAGGTTTGGGATCCTCCGAAGGGGAACTGGACAAAGCGCGATTCTCTGAGGGAGACGCTACGCGATCGCAAGAAAAATCTCCAGATAATTCTCCAGATGAATCTCCAGATAATCAACTTCTGCAACCAGAAGCAGCCGTTGACGAACGAGGGAAGCAAGAAGAGAGTATTCGTCCCCACCGTTTTGCAGATTATATTGGGCAAAAAGACTTAAAGGACGTGCTGGAAATCGCCATCAAAGCGGCTAAATCTAGGGGTGAGGTACTTGACCATTTATTACTATATGGTCCGCCGGGGTTGGGTAAAACAACGATGGCGATGATTTTGGCTTCGGAAATGGGGGTAAATTATAAAATTACTAGCGCTCCGGCATTGGAACGTCCTCGCGATATAGCTGGTTTACTTGTCAATCTCAAGCCAGGTGATGTTTTATTTATCGATGAAATTCATCGGCTGTCGCGGATGACAGAAGAAATTTTATACCCAGCAATGGAAGATTATCGGCTTGATGTCACCGTTGGCAAGGGTACTAGCGCCCGTATTCGGAGTATCCCCCTTGCAAAGTTTACACTAGTTGGGGCGACAACTAGGGTTGGTGCATTAACTTCGCCATTACGCGATCGCTTTGGTTTGGTACAAAAGTTGCGATTCTATGAAGTGCATGAACTCAGTAAAATTGTCGTTCGTAGCGCTGAGTTACTTAATACATCCATCAATGCTGAAGGTGCGGAGGAAGTCGCTCGCCGAGCCAGGGGAACGCCACGAATTGCAAATAGATTACTGAGACGGGTACGTGATTATGCTGAGGTGAAATCATCTGGTGAGATAAATAGGGAAGTTGCAGCCGAGGCTCTACAGCTATTTCAAGTCGATCCAATGGGCTTGGATTGGACTGACAGAAAAATGTTGAGTGTAATAATTGAACAATTTAATGGTGGTCCGGTTGGGTTGGAAACGATCGCAGCAGCAACGGGGGAAGATACGCAAACAATTGAGGAAGTGTACGAACCTTATTTGATGCAGATTGGTTATTTAAGTCGAACTCCACGGGGTAGAACTGCGACTAATGCTGCTTATAAACACATGGGGTTTAAGTCACCTAAACCAGCTAATGAGCAGTTGTCTTTATTGATTGATGAGTGATTATTTGGGGAAATACTGTCCAAAATTTTGTAGAAATTGGGTTTTTCCAATTATCGTTTGAATGCAATATAAATGAGGATAAATAACTGAGGGCAAACAACCGTTTGCCCCTACGGTATTTTCGGTCGTGAACTATATTTTACTCAACTAAAATTTGTGGAAATTTTGAGATGTAGAATGAGATGTGGAAATCGAACTGTTAGAGTATGTTTGAAAAGTCGGACAAGGTATAAATTGTCATTCTGAGTGGAGTCTTACGGAACGAAGAATCTTGCGTTTCATG
>NZ_NTFS01000616.1 GCF_002289455.1 Brunnivagina elsteri CCALA 953 | reverse complement strand
ACTCTCCCCTTCTTCCCCTCTCCCCCTCCTGTTCAGCTTCCCGATGCTTCTTGTTGCTGGTACAGACAGTAATACAAGCCTTTCATCTCGATTAATTCTTTGTGCGTTCCTTGTTCCGCTACTTTCCCCCTATCCATCATCAAAATAATATCTGCATTCTTAATAGTTGCTAACCTGTGAGTAATAAATAATACCGTTCTACCTTTGAATGCTACTTGTAAGTTTGAACAAACCTGTCTTTCGGTAGCATAATCAAGGGCGCTGGTAGCTTCATCCATAATTAACAGGGGTGGATTTTGCAGTACAGTACGTGCGATCGCAATTCGTTGTTTTTGTCCTCCTGATAGTGCGGAACCCCTTTCTCCCACACGGGTGTTATACCCATTGGGCAAATTCATAATAAAGTCATGGGCACAAGCTATTTGGGCTGCTTCGACTATCTCTTCTGGGGTTGCATCGGGTATAGTTAAAGCAATATTCTCTTGGACTGTGGTGTCGAATAGGAGGGTATCTTGCAATACCATACCGATTTGTTGACGCAGGGAGTACAATTCTACTTTGGAGATGTCATACCCATCAATTAATATGCGTCCAGAGTCGAGTTCGTAAAGTCGAGGAATTAATTTTGTGAGGGTACTTTTCCCTGCACCACTTTGTCCGACTACTCCAATAAATGCACCTTTGGGAATTTCAATTGAGACATTATTAAGTTGAGGTTGTGGTGATTTAGCAAAGGCAAAGGTGACATTTTCATATTTAATCACACCATTAATTGCTGGCATGGGAATGTTATTTCTACCAGCTAATTCACTTTCTTGAGGAGTATCGAGAATATCAGCTAATCGTTCCAGGGATAAAGCTGTTTCTTGGAAGTTTTGCCAAAGCTGAATTAATCGTAGTAGGGGACTAGTAACGTAACCAGCAATAATTCTAAATGCTATTAATTCCCCTAATGTGATTTCCTGTTTTAATACTAAATATGCTCCCACCCAAAGTAATAGTAAACTAGATAGTTTATTGAGGAAATTACTCAGAGAACCTGCTGTATTGCTCGTGGTAACATTTTCAAAACTGGCACTAATATATTTACCATAACGTTGTTGCCATTGCCATCGGGAATTAAGTTCGATATTCTGTGCTTTGACTGTTTGAATACCCGATACTACTTCTACTAAATAGGATTGGGTTTCGGCATTTCGTTCGGCTTTGGTGCGGGTTTGACTGCGGATGATTGGGGCAAATATAAATGTTAATAAAGCGAATAAGGGTACAGTTGCAAGTGCAACTATAGTTAATAACCAACTATAAAATATCATTACCCCGATATAAATTACCGAGAAAACGGCATCCAATACAACTGTTAGAGCAGTACCAGTTAGAAAAGAACGAATATTTTCAAGTTCGTTAATCCTGCTGGAGATTTCTCCAACGGGACGTTTCTCGAAATAACGTAAGGGTAATCTTAATAAATGGTCGATTACTTCACTTCCCAAACTTAAATCTATGCGATTGGTGGTATCGACAAATAAGTTAGTTCGCAACCAGGTAATCAACCCCTCAATAATCGCCAGAACTATCAATAAACTACCCAATACATTCAGGGTATTAGCGCCATTTTGAATAATTACTTTATCAATAATTACTTGGGTGATGAGGGGATTCGCTAGTCCTAATAATTGTACGAATAAAGATGCGATAAATACTTCAGTTAAAACAGTCTTATGTTTTTTTATTGCTGGTAAAAACCAACTTAAATTAAATCGACTTTTCGGAGTTTCAGAGGTATGTTGCAATAATAATACTTGCCCTTCTTCTCCCCAGGTTTCGATAAATGATTCTGGTTTCTTGCGAGTAATACCCTGTTCGGGAATGGCAAGGGTTAATTCTTTTTCCGTGGCGTGATAGAGTATGGCGTAGGAGTCTTGCCAGGGAAGCAATACAGGGGTAGGAAGTTTAGATATTGCAACTGCTGGTACTTCTACAAGTTGTGCTTTCAATCCCATCAATTCGGCAACCGCACCGCAGATTTCAATTGATATTTTACCAGTTCGTTGATAGTTGCTGTTTAATGCCCTTCTGAGTACGTCCCTTTTCCACGGCATGTTCCAATGTTGTGATAGCATTTGGAAACAAGCAAGGGTTGCGTCAATTGGTCCTCTTCCGTGGATGTAGGGATATTTTACTTGTTTGCTGTTTGTTTCTTCTGGTTGTTCGGGTTTTTCTGGTGCAAGGGGTATGTTTTCCCAAGGGTTAGGGATGATGGAGGAGTGGGGGAGAGGAAGAGGGGGAGAATGATAGGGTTGAGTCTGTAAATCCGATTAATCTTACTTCTTTTGCGTTAGAAGATTTTATGTAGTCGTTGTTGCTTGCTGTGTTAATTATACTTCCCACTGGATAATTGCAACCTTCGCTGCTGACAAACCAGATGAGGTTATTATCTAATTGACTGAGTGGAGTTTTGCTTGGGGGAAGGTTGATTACAGTAGCGTGGTTTAGTGATGCGATCGCTATTTCTTTCAAACTCTCTACTACCTTACCTCGACGGTTGAGTTCTGTCCCTAGCAATTCGTATGCTTCGATTAAACTCAATTGGTTATAGAAATAG
>NZ_NTFS01000615.1 GCF_002289455.1 Brunnivagina elsteri CCALA 953 | reverse complement strand
GCGTTCGCGTTTAATTTCCCTTTACTTTCTCATGATTTATTTATCTTTCTTGGAAGAATAAAAACTGGGATGTACCCAAGATGATTATCGCCTTTGTTACGTTTCTGCTGATTAATCAATCTTAATTGCTGGTTGCTTTTATCGATATACTGTAAAGTCTGATGATAAACATATCGATATAAACTATCTGCATAAATTACCCCTTGACTATCTGCCGCTTCTCCCTTTAAACCACGTATCAAATAATAAGTAAATACTCCATGTCCTAACTCTTTAAACTCCCAAGATAACTGGTTAGTATCGCAGGAAAGTAAAGCATAAAATCCTTTACTTCGAGAAGCTTGTTGTTGCAAATCTTTGACTAATTGCGATGTTGGACTTAACCAAGATTCTTGCATCGCACCTCTTAATGTCATTCCACCACTATGGCAAGAATCTAACCAAACTAACTGACTTTGAGATGCACAATTACTTAATAATTGTAAAACTTCTTGTACAGCTAAACCCGTATTTCCTAAGTTAGACTTTTGGGTATCTGCCAAACACAAAAAAGCTTGACCTGTATTTGGTTCTAATATTCCGTGCCCAGAAAAGTAAAATAAAATGGTATCAATAGGTTGAGCCGCAGTTGTTATTTGTTGCAAACTGTTACGGACATTTTCTAATACAGGCAACTGCGATGCATAATCATGATAAATTTTTAACTCGGTCTGTGTAAACTCTGTACTCGCTTCAATTAATGCCGACCCTAACCCCTGACAATCTTCCGCCGAATAATTCAAACTGGATATTTCCGTGTCATTATATCCCTTGACACCAACCAGTAGCATCCACAATTTAGGTGTAGATGCTTTAGAACGACTGCTAGGGCGGGCAATGGGAGACATATGAATTCATCGGTTGGATTAATATTATACTTGGTTTCTCTCAATGAACTTTGATAAATTCGGGATACCTGCGACAGGCAATTCAATTATTAAGCAAACCTTAAGCGACGCGGAAACTACCACTGTACGCGATCGCGGGACTGAAACTTTACACTCGTATTTTTCGACGTGATAGAAGTAGTTGTCACCAGTGGAAGTATAAATAAATTAGAAACCTACAGAAGTTTGGGAGTTCCAGAGGCTTGATTTTGGCAATGCGATCGCCGAGTTTAATATTTTTTTTCATATTCGTTTACTTTGCCAACAACCTCGCTTTCTGCAAGCGTGAAATCAATCCAGGACGGCTACTATAATCAATTTGCATCTGCTTAATACTAGTTTGAAATTCCTCTAATTTCCCCTGATACTCAGCCAAATCCCTTAAATCAACCAAATGTGCAACAGCTTGATTGTAGGGTTTTGATTGCTTGAGTGTAATCAACTCAAATATTTGTTCCCAAACTTTATCTTTCTTCTTTGCCAATGCTTCTAATTTTTGTATTTTTGCTTGACGTAAAGCTTCTTGTTCTTTTTTCCTGCGTTGGTTAATTTCTCCTTCTGCAAGTTTTAGTAATTCCGAAAGCGTGCGTCTGGGAGTGTTGTTATTAATACGAACTTCTCTTTTCCCTGCGAATTCCCGTAATCTATTAGTTAGCTGCATCCCAACATGAGATTCACCCTTGATTAGTTGAACTAAAAAATCATTTTTTTCGCGTTCGCTCAATTTTGGAATTAAATCCTCTAAAGATTCCTCCTCTTCTTTCTGGAATTCACTGGCTTTCGCTGCTCCTACAATCAAATCCTGCTCAAGTTCCAAGAAATCAATCAAAACTAAGAGTGAATTTGGTAAATTATTCAAATTCGCAGGTACGGGAGGTTCGATATAATCTTCTTCTTCTGGATCGAAATATATTGGTGCTGCTTTGAGCCAAGCAAGATAAAAACTTCGCAAGTCTCCTTGCAATAAATCATTGCGTAACGATACCATGTCAGATAAATAGCCCTCACCGCTATCTATCCAGTGACTCATCTCTTCATCATGAATATTTATATTTAGGATTACAAAATTTTTTGTACTGGAAACAATAATTCTATCTGGAAGATAGTAGGGTTCAAATACATCTGCGTTAATTAACGACTTAGGAAAGCGAAACATTAATTGTCGAGAACCCCAACTTGCCATATAAAGCATGACATCAAAGCATTTTTCCAACATT
Source organism: Brunnivagina elsteri CCALA 953 (assembly GCF_002289455.1). Lineage (GTDB taxonomy): Bacteria > Cyanobacteriota > Cyanobacteriia > Cyanobacteriales > Nostocaceae > Brunnivagina > Brunnivagina elsteri. The sequence continues at coordinate 466 of NZ_NTFS01000615.1, read as the reverse complement.
TCCTGGGAATTACCACGAAAATCACCATAGTTGTAAACAAACTTTGCTTGGGTTGATGTCAGTTCTACTCGACTGGAAAGACTCTCAACATAGGCTTTTTCTGTGGCATTTAAAGGTCGATCTAATGCCAGAAACTCGTAATATTGATATTCGCTCACAGCACCCTCCTCACAGTTGTCTCTATTTCAATATATAACGTGATGGGCTTCGGTTTTAAGAAAAAAGCGATACCTACGGTAAGCTACGCTAACGCAAAGCAGTAAACACCCCACGTCATCACACTTAATTCATGCCAAGACACAACAATCAAGATATAAATTAGCACTCGCAATAATTGAATTTGTCTATAATTTGCCGTGTTTTTTGCGATTTATACTGAAAATTTCAATTCTACCGCAAAATTTATTACTAGTAATGGTGATAACTTGATGAAGCAATACGATAATGCGATCGCTAATGCATATCC
>NZ_NTFS01000614.1 GCF_002289455.1 Brunnivagina elsteri CCALA 953 | reverse complement strand
TTGAGTTAAAAATTAAAAACTAAAAATTTAATTTTAATTCCAACTCATCACTCATAATTCATCACCCATAACTCTCCCTGACAGCTAAAGGTTAAAGGACTCATCAAAACCTATGGCAACAAAATTTCCGAAATTTAGCCAGGACCTCGCGCAGGACCCGACGACCCGTCGGATTTGGTACGCGATGGCTATGGGAAATGATTTTGAAAGCCATGACGGGATGACGGAAGAAAATCTTTACCAAAAGATTTTCGCAACTCACTTCGGTCACCTGGCAATCATTTTCCTGTGGGCATCCAGCCTTTTGTTCCACGTCGCTTGGCAAGGCAACTTTGAACAGTGGATTACAGACCCCCTTCATATTCGTCCCATCGCCCATGCGATTTGGGACCCCCACTTCGGTAAACCAGCTATTGAAGCTTTTACCCAAGCTGGTGCAAGTAATCCTGTAAATATTGCTTACTCCGGTGTGTATCATTGGTGGTACACCATCGGGATGCGTACCAATAACGACCTGTATACAGGTTCTATTGGTTTGCTCCTATTTTCAGCAGTACTTTTATTTGCTGGTTGGTTACACTTACAACCCAAGTTCCGTCCTAGCCTTTCTTGGTTCAAGAGTGCCGAATCGCGCTTAAACCACCACCTATCTGCCTTGTTTGGTGTTAGCTCCTTGGCATGGACAGGTCACTTGGTGCATGTGGCGATTCCTGAATCTCGCGGACAACATGTCGGTTGGGATAATTTCTTGACCACACTTCCCCACCCAGAAGGTTTAACCCCCTTCTTTACAGGTAACTGGGGCGTGTACGCACAAAATCCAGATACCGCAGGTCAAATTTTTGGTACTTCGACTGGTTCGGGTACGGCAATTTTGACATTCTTGGGTGGTTTCCATCCTCAGACTGAATCGCTGTGGTTGACTGACATGGCTCACCACCACCTTGCGATCGCAGTTCTGTTTATTGTTGCTGGTCACATGTACCGCACCAACTTTGGTATTGGTCACAGCATTAAAGAAATGCTGAATTCCAAAGCTGGTTTAATACCCGGAAGCAAGAGTGAAGGTCCATTCAACCTGCCTCACCAAGGTCTATACGACACCATCAACAACTCGCTGCACTTCCAACTGTCTCTAGCTTTGGCAGCTTTGGGAACCATTACATCCTTGGTAGCGCAGCACATGTACGCACTGCCTCCTTATGCATTTATTGCTAAGGACTACACCACTCAGGCAGCGTTGTATACCCACCACCAATACATTGCTGGTTTCTTGATGGTTGGCGCTTTTGCCCACGCCGCTATCTTCTGGGTACGTGACTACGACCCCGAACAAAACAAAGGCAACGTACTCGATCGCGTATTGAAGCATAAAGAAGCGATTATTTCCCACTTAAGCTGGGTATCTCTTTTCTTAGGTTTCCATACATTGAGCTTGTACGTACACAACGACGTAGTTGTTGCTTTCGGTACACCTGAAAAGCAAATCTTGATTGAACCTGTGTTCGCACAGTTCATCCAAGCGGCTCACGGTAAAGTACTATACGGTTTGGACACATTGCTTTCCAACCCCGACAGTATTGCTTACACTGCTTATCCCAACGCTGGTAACGTTTGGTTGGGTGGTTGGTTAGATGCCATCAATAGTGGTACTAACTCCCTCTTCTTAACAATTGGTCCTGGCGACTTCCTAGTACACCATGCCTTTGCATTGGCTATCCACACCACTACCTTGATTTTGGTTAAAGGTGCTTTGGATGCCCGTGGTTCTAAGTTGATGCCTGACAAAAAGGACTTCGGTTACGCATTCCCTTGCGACGGTCCTGGTCGTGGTGGTACTTGCGATATTTCCGGTTGGGACTCGTTCTACCTCTCCATGTTCTGGATGTTGAATACCATTGGTTGGGTTACCTTCTACTGGCATTGGAAGCATTTAGGGATTTGGCAAGGAAACGTTGCCCAATTTAATGAAAACTCTACCTACCTGATGGGCTGGTTCCGCGATTATCTTTGGGCGAACTCCGCACAGTTAATCAATGGTTACAACCCTTATGGTATGAACAACCTGTCTGTTTGGGCTTGGATGTTCCTCTTTGGACACCTTGTTTGGGCAACTGGTTTCATGTTCCTCATCTCTTGGAGAGGTTACTGGCAAGAGTTGATTGAAACATTGGTTTGGGCACACGAGCGTACTCCTCTTGCAAACCTGGTTCGTTGGAAAGACAAGCCTGTTGCACTGTCGATTGTTCAAGGTCGTTTGATTGGTTTAGCTCACTTCACTGTTGGCTATATCCTAACTTACGGTGCATTCCTGATTGCTTCTACGGCTGGTAAGTTCGGTTAAATCTGATTACTGGTTGTTAGATAAGTAATAAAAATCCCCTACCAATGTGGTGGGGGATTTTTTGTTTGAGTTTATACCGAGTTAATAAATACATACAACAGGTTGCATTTAATTGAATACAGAGAGACATGATATGTCTCGTCAGGGGGGGTTCAGGTTTTATTTGTACACCTCATTGACCTGCAATACGCTGTATATAAACCTGAGTTCGATGTAAAAAAATAAGCTATAAATCTTTCCTGACAAGAGTTCCAAGATTTTATTAGGCTTGAGTGAT
>NZ_NTFS01000613.1 GCF_002289455.1 Brunnivagina elsteri CCALA 953 | reverse complement strand
CTATAGTTCAGGGGGAAAGAAGGAGAGACGACAGAGACGACCCGCCGGGTCGTCTGTACGAGAGAGAATGCCCCAATGCCCAATGCCCAATGCCCAAGCCAATAAACTATGCCAGATATTTATCAAGCTGCAATTCGACCGCTTTTATTTAATCTCGTTAAAGCCGATCCAGAACAACTTCATTCTGTAACGATTCGCAGTTTAAGTTGGTTGGGTGAGGTTTGCCAACGTCCCGCTACAAGTTGGGTAAATCAACGCTTACAACAGACTTTATGCTTGACTGATAAGCGTTTAGAGCAAAATTTATTTGGTTTGCATTTCCCCAATCCTTTAGGTTTAGCTGCTGGTTTTGATAAAGATGGTGTTGCTGCCCCTGTGTGGGGTAGTTTGGGATTTGGATTTGCGGAGTTGGGTACTGTGACTTTTCATGCTCAACCGGGAAACCCACAACCGCGTTTATTTCGACTGCCTCTAGATGCTGCTGTTCTCAATCGCATGGGTTTTAATAACTTGGGTGCGGCTGAAATGGCACGTCGGTTAACACTACTAGGCAGCCAATTTAATTTACCAATTCCCATCGGTGTAAATTTGGGTAAATCGAAAATTACACCCTTAGAAGCTGCTGCACAAGACTATCGCGATAGTTTTCACCTACTCAAAGATTGTGGTGATTATTTTGTAGTGAATGTATCTTCACCAAATACACCAGGATTGCGATCGCTCCAAGATGCCTCGATGCTTGGTTCTATTCTTGATGCTTTAAATCAAGAAAATTCTCCCAATTCCTTACCACGAAAACCTATTTTTGTCAAGATAGCGCCAGATTTAGAATGGGAGGCAATATCAGACATTATTGAATTGGCAAAAAGCTATCAATTGGCGGGAATTATTGCCACAAATACAACGATTCGACGGGATGGTTTACAGACAGAAATAATTGAGAAAACCGGGAAAACACCACAAGCAGAAGCAGGAGGAATAAGCGGTAAACCAGTACGCGATCGCTCTACAGAAGTTATCTGTTTTATTTACCAGCAAACCCAAGGACAAATACCAATTATCGGCGTTGGTGGCATATTCACCGCAGCCGATGCTTGGGAAAAGATAATTGCAGGTGCTAGTTTGATCCAAGTTTACACTGGTTGGGTTTACGAAGGTCCCTGGATGGTTCGTCGCATTCTCCAAGGGTTACTCACCAAACTGGAAGAACAAGGGTTTAATTCCATTGGGGAAGCAGTAGGAAGTGAGAAGTTAGGAGTTAGGAGTTAGGAGAAATACAGTTGGAAATCAAAAATACTGTAGGGGAACCCACGGCTGTTTGCCCTCTATATTGTTGTGTATTACATCCAAACGAAAAGCCCCAATTCCCATTCCCAATTTCCTATTCATCAATTGGAAAAAATTCCCTAGTCTTGCGATCGTACCTCCAAGCGATACTATCAGGGTCACGAGTACGACTCCATTCGGGAAAATCAGCATCATCTCGACGTTTAAAAACTGTACTGGAGTAAACATTTAACCTTTTAGCAAGTTCTGATTGAATCAGGGAACCAAAAGCTAACTGTTTTGCCAGTATTTTTTTTGCTTCCTCGTGATTTGCTGATTCTTTGTGGCTTGATTGTGCGGGTAAATCAGCTTCGTCTATTTCAGTATCCGCAACCAATTCGGGTTCTCTAACTAATTTGGCTTCTTTTTCCTTAAGCATCGTAGGAATCGCTTCGGGAGATGCTAAAAGTTGTGCCGATACTCTGGCAACGCGGGATGATACTAACTCTTTAGCAGGTTCGCTACTATCAAGAATATCGCCAAGAATATTGGCTGTCATGAAATAGTACACCTGTTTGCCATCTTCATGATTGAGGATGCTAGCACCAAACTCTGACGCTTTTGTGTCCAAAAAGCGTTTTGCCACAGTACCAGAAAAATTGCCCTTAATTGCCAAATCGATTGGGCTTAAACTGCCCTGGTTTTGCTGAATTAGCTGATGGAAAATGGGGTTAACTCCTTGACACCACTGCTGCCATCGGTAGTTTCGCCAAAGGTTAATACCCGTTATCAGCAAAATCAGCCCTAGCCAAATTCGCCAGGTTGAAACCAGGAAAACAATCAGAAAAGAGATAGGCAAAAGCAAAACGAGAAATCCTTTCCCGGTGCTTTCGATAGTTTTTTCGCTCATACCGATTATTGCCCTGTAGTTGTTTCGGGGAATATTGGAAAATAATATCATCTTGGCAAAAACTGGGACGCTTATTTGTATCCTGTGTAGATTTGCCAAAAGTTTTTCTAGATTTCCCCAGATGCTTTCCAGATAAACTATGGCAAAAATACACTTTTGCCAAAAGATAATCCCGGCAAAATTATAGGCAAAAAAACAGAAAAAATCTCTACTTATATTTTTATATACTCAATTTTGGTATAGTTTTATTTCAGTATGGGGTCTTGTTTTGAGATAACCTTTAGGTGAGCAAATCACCAATAATGAAGCTGCGATCGCGTTTGAGGATATGGGAAAATTGCCTAATTTGCTGAAACCATCCATCGATATAAATTAAACTGCTTGACACTCTCAGGTCTAAAGACACTGAGATTCTTAAGAAATTTCGTTCCTAATATCCTGTTTTCACAGGTTCCCAA
>NZ_NTFS01000612.1 GCF_002289455.1 Brunnivagina elsteri CCALA 953 | reverse complement strand
ATCCGTTTGAAATTAGCGATCGCTTGTGGGTAAAAAATCATCTTGAAGAAGATGAAGAAAAACTACGGTTTTCAACGTAGACGAGGTTTATCTACTTTTAACTAGCCTAATTTTTAGTATAGTGAGTTCCTATGGCAAAAGATAGATTTCATAATATTGTTAGAAATGCCTTAGAAAAAGAAGGCTGGAAAATTACAGATGACCCTTATGAAATTAATGTGGATGATGTCGATTTTGAGATTGATTTAGCAGCAGAAGAACTTTTAGTAGCAGAGAGAGAAGGACGAAAAATAGCAGTAGAAATTAAAAGTTTTATTAGTCCATCGAATGTTTCCGAATTTCATACTGCCTTGGGACAATTTTTAAATTATCGAGATGCATTAGAAACAATTGAACCCGAACGCTTACTTTATTTAGCTGTAAGATTGCCTGTTTATGAAACTTTTTTTCAACGAAAATTTATTATATCGGCAGTTGAAAAATATCAATTACGGTTGATGATTTACGATGTAGAAGAGGAGGTTATTAGTCAATGGCTGTAGAACAATATCGGCAATATATTCGGCAGATTCTTTCCGAACGACAAAAGCGAGCTTCGATGTCACGAAAATACGAAGAGTATGAGGTGCAAACAATTTTTGACGAACACCAAGACCATTATCAATTACTTTATGTTGGTTGGAGAGGAAATAAACGGGATTTTGGTTGCATTTTACATCTTGATATTAAAGATGGGAAAATTTGGATTCAACATGATGGAACTGAAGTGGGAATTGCTAATCAATTAGTAGAAATGGGAGTACCTAAGCAAGATATTATTCTGGCATTTCATGAACCATATATACGTCAGTTTACTGAGTTTGGAAGTTGATAAATAAAATTATGGAAGAGAGTTAATATCACTTCGCTAAAATAAAACCATCTCATGCCACAATGTGAACTATGACCTACACCCCACCCAAACTTCTCACTTTCGACAAATTTCTCGCTGAGTATGGGGATAATCCCCGTTACGAACTTATTGATGGAGAATTACGTGATATGGAACCAACTGGTCCACATGAAGAGGTTTCAGGAAATATTGCTGGTAGAGTTTATGCTGAAATTCTTCGTTCTAATTGTAACTGGTTGATTCCCAAAACTTGTTTGATTAAACCCCCCGCAGCAGAAGCGACAGCATTACGTCCGGATGTAATTGTTTTAGATAAAATCAAACTTAACCAGGAACCTCTTTGGCAAAAAGAGCCGATTATTTGTATTGGTAATACGATTAAATTGGTTGCCGAGGTAGTGAGTCAGTGCGTTGCGCGGGTTCCCCGCGTTGAAGCAACTGACGTAGCTTGCTTCTCGCGGAGCGAGTACCCGTAAGGGTAAGTAGCAATTGGCAAGATGATTATGCAAGAAAAGTGGAAGAATATGCTTTTCTAGGAATAGCAGAATATTGGATTGTGGATTTTAGAGGTTTAGGTGGTTTGCAATTTATCGGAAATCCTAAACAGCCTACTTTTACAGTCTGTCAATTAGTTAATGGGGTATATCAGCAGTAACAATATCGCTTGGGTGATGCTATTAATTCTTATTTATTTCCAAATTTAGAGCTTAAACTTGATGATATTATGCCATAGCGATCGCTCTTTTAATTTAACCAAAATCGGGAATGCGATCGCACTTCCAAATCAACCCGTACTCTAAATGCGATAACTTCGTTGAGCTACCCTACGGGAACGCTAAAAGCGAACGCTCACGCACCTCAAAAAACCTTACCAATCGCACTTCTCAAACCATACTGTAAAGCGATCGCATATCAAAAAACCTAACCAATCGCATTTTTAATCTAACCCACATTTTCCATGCGATCGCACATCAAAAAAACCATACCAATCGTACTTCTCATTAAACCCATACAGCAAAGCAATCGCACCTGATAAAACCCTATCAATCGCACTTCCAAATCAACCCATACCCTAAATGCGATAACTTCGTTGAGCTACCCTACGGGAACGCTAAAAGCGAACGCTAACGCACCTCAAAAAACCTTGCAAATCGCACTTCTCATTCAACCCGTATAGTAAAGCGAAAAACTTACGTCGCGCAAGCTTCGCACGTTTTATTCATTACTTCCTAACCCACAGCAAAATCTGTAAACTGTCTTTTATAAGGTGAATGAAATCCGATCACAATATCTTGTTTTGAAACTCCCATTAAAACTAGCTCTTCTGCAACATTTATCTCTGTTCCATTCCACTGAATCCAAATTTTTTCATCCTTGATATCAATGTGTATTGAACAACCATATACACGACGTTTATTTTCCCAACCTACATTAACAAGTTGATAATGGTCACGTACAGTATCAAATATTTGTTCTACTTCTACATCGCCATAAGAAGGTTTATAACTACCATATTTTGTCAAAAGTTGCTGAATATATTCCCTATATTTTTCTAACTTATCCATCTTACTATCTCCTCAGTTTCAGTATCGTAAACTAACAGTTTTAATTGAAATTCTTGAATTTGAAGCTGTAGAAATGGAAGCGTAAAAAAATCATTATAAGTTTCTGCATCAACTGCTAAGTAGGTGGGCATAAAAAAACCAAACTATGTAAAGATAAGTAAATACGGAGAATGCATCTACGTGAGGTGACTTA
>NZ_NTFS01000611.1 GCF_002289455.1 Brunnivagina elsteri CCALA 953 | reverse complement strand
GTTTAACTCTAGAAATATAAATAAATTAAATATTTTGAAATTTAATTCTTTTGGGTGAGTCAATATACTTACAAATACTACATAGGGGTGGTGCTTACCAAGCATAAAAATTTATATTATATGTACAATAATTCCGGATTTCTCATTTTTGCAGTATTTTATCTCGCTTACACTACTAGCAAAAACTATAAATAGACATCTCCAAAATATAAATATTTTGTGGTACAAGAATTCCTTGAGACTTAAAATGCTTCGGCTACTATAAACTACAGTTTTGAGTATATTCATTAGCGATCGCACAACGAAATATCATACTACAGTTATAAAACAAAGATGGAGTAAGCTATTCGGCAGTCTCGAAAAAAATATTCCTATCCTCTTGACACTTATATAACACGAATGTAGTGTAGAACTATAGACAAACAAAACATCTCCAAAAGAGCGTTCATAGGGATATAAGAATAAGCATAAGAATAAATATAAAAAAGGAAGCGATCGCAATGGTTCACATTCGCTTTGAAGGTCGTTCATATGACATGCAAGAGGCACAAATAAACCGGAATGCGAGTATGAATGACAGTGCAATCAAACAAAGGTTAGCGGAGCATTTTGATATCAACTTAAACCGCTTTGAAACTTATATAGTTGACCGCAGACCAAGCGGAGACTTAATTATTAGACCAGAAGCAGTTTATGGTTAATTTGATTTTAGATTTTGGATTTTAGGTTAACTTTCAAACTCTAGATTCAAAATAATATAAATCAAAACTACTTTACTAAAATATGACTTCGCGCCCTAATTTAAAAAGCTTACATACTAGCTCATTTGGTAGAGCATTCGACTTATAATCGAAGAGTAATAGGTTCAATTCCTATGTATACGCAAACAGCTTTCTTAACTTGCGCGAAGTCCTTAATAATCAATCCTGCGTCCCAACTTATAAAGCTTACATACATATATTTAAACGTTCGGTTATGGGTGCCAATCCCATCATCCCCGTTATTCATTTTTATTGATGATTAACATTAATAATTAATCTTGGGGATGTAGCTCAATAGTAGAGCAAGCGACTTGTAAAAACAGCTTTATTAACTTACGTGGGATAAATAAAATCATCTCGCATCCTTACCCAAAAAGTTTACATCCTTTTCGTAACTATAACGACCCTAAGGTAGGGATATTCAGGTGAGAAACTCGATACAGGCTGTGCCGAATGTCGAAGTATCAGTGACTGAATTAGCGATCGCATTTCAAGTCTCACGTTCTCGGATGAGAAATGTGTGCCCACTGCTTAGATTAATCCAACAAGATAAAGCTTAATAACTCCCGGTTCGCCTATTTTTTGATGAGTTAGAAGAAATAAGCAGTTATAAGTATACCCAACGACATATTTCCAAAAGTACAGAGTAGGTATAAGTTCGGGTTTATGGATACAGAACCTATAATTACAAACGAACGAGTAGATGATATTCCTGTACTGCTAACTCAATTAGAGCGTATGGGTGTCAAACAACTACTTGATAAGCATTTCTCTACACATGGAAATTGGCAAGGTGAAAGCTTAGGAAGTATAGCGATAATTTGGTTGACGCATATACTTTCACAAGCGGATCACCGTCTAAACTATGTCCAAGGATGGGTAGCAAAAAGGTTAGAAACATTAAAAATGTTTGTTGGAGAAAATTTAGAAGAATTAGACCTTACAGACGACCGCTTGCAATCGCTATTACGTTATCTGAATTCTGATGACAATTGGAAACAATTTGAGGCAGAACTTTCTGGAAACATGATACAAGTCTACGATTTAAATCCAGAGAAGGTACGTTTAGATAGTACAGCAGCTAGTAGCAATTGTGGAGTAAAATCGTCAGGACTATTTCAATTTGGTCATAGTAAAGACCACCGACCAGACTTGGCACAAGTCAAAATTATGTTATCGACTTTAGACCCATTGGGTATGCCAATAGCGACAGAAATATTATCAGGAAATAAGGCTGATGACCCATTATATATTCCAGCAATTAATCAAGTACGTTCGACATTTGATAAATCAGGATTGTTATATATTGGTGACTGTAAAATGGCATCAATAGCAACTCGTACTCACATTGCTATGGGTGAAGACTTTTATCTTTGCCCCTTAAGTGCTAAACAGATGACACAAGAAGAAATCGGACAATATCTTCAAGCAGTCTGGGATGGAGAACAACAACTAACAACTATCGATTATGATTATGCTGACGGTAAAAATAAAAATATAGCTTTATGATTTGAACGAGAAGTAGCTCAAACAATTAAAGTAGATGGTAAAGAATTTACTTGGAATGAACGACAATTAATAGTACACTCCTTCGCGATGGCAGAAACAGAAGAAAAGTCATTGCACTCACGTTTACAAAAAACATCAAATGCCCTAGAAGTTCTTAAAAAGCCTCGTCGTGGCAAGAAAAAATTAACCTCAATTGATGATTGGGAAGCTTCTGTAGCAGCGATTCTGAATCGTTACCGCACCAATGGACTATTGTATCCCATCAATACTTCGGGGTAAAGATTTATTCTGGCATCCACGACCAACCAAACGGGTTAAGCGAAGATTTGTCCCGAATAATACTGCCCAAAGATGGGATATTTCCGATCAAAGAAATGCGATCGCGGATATACTCAAAAAA
>NZ_NTFS01000610.1 GCF_002289455.1 Brunnivagina elsteri CCALA 953 | reverse complement strand
GTTTAAATTCATGTTTAAATTTAATTACATCTCTTAAATTAAATATCGAAATTTTTGGTCTTTTTCAGTACTGGATTTGATAGTAATACTATTTAGAATACTAGCTCAAAAGAAAAAGAATTATGTTAGAAGAATCGAGCGATCGCCAACAAAGACTGGAAAAGTTTTTACATGCTGTGGAAGCGGCTCAAAAATTACAAGATGATATTATTAAATATGGGCTTGATGCAGCTTATTTATATTATGAAGATGTTGATGGTAATTGGTTGGAAGGTTGGGATGAAGGAGAGGATGAGACTGTTGTAGAATCGATTTTAAGGTTCCTGGAAAGTGATGATTTAATCGCTAAAAGACTTCGGCAAGAATTAGAAAATACAAATAAATCAATATTGCTTTCACAAATTGCCGTTGAGTTAGAGAAATCTCTAGCAACAGCAGAAGCAGAAAGGATTTTTGCTGTTAAAGATATGCTAATTGCTATTTTTACTAATCAGCAAAATAACCAAGATATTAGTATTGAGAATAATCATCTTCAAAATAATCAAATTGATTTATTTGACTTAGCAAAAGAATTATTAGAAAAATTAGAGGAGATTGTAAATAAAAAATAAAAGACTTATATAACACGCAATTTTTGTTTTTTCGTGACGCTATAAGTCTCTAATTGGGGAAGTAATCCGCTTTTTAGTAGTCGCTAAAAAATCTGTTTAAAGTACGACAAGTCAGTATTTCCGAAATGAATACTATAAGCAACATTCAACTGTTCAAGGGTTTCTACTAACCAGATAATACCATTTGTTGTCGCTGACTCGTAATGATTAAACAAAATTGCAAATCTCTTTGTCAAATATGGTTTAATCTTTTGGCAAATTAGTACAATTTTGAGTAATAAAGCTGTAGTAACTAACGTACCTTGATTTGCGATTAAATCAATAAATGTAAAATGCTGCGGTGAAATTTGACTTTCGACAACTAAAAAGTTAAGTAGCTGACTACAAGTTCTGACTAATAAAAAATCGTCTAGCTTATATTCATTTGCATCTGCTAAAGTATTTTTTAATTGCTTGTATAAACGTTGATGAAATTGCCGCTTCCCGTAGTCCCAATCAATACCTGAAATTAAGTATTCATATAAATCATCTTTAAATGCACCAAAGGAAGAAGCTTGATTACTATAGTTTAAAAAAAGCTGTGCATATTCTTGATAAGAATAGTCTCCCTCAACTTTACCAATAAATTGCTGGATGGTAGCATTCAGATTTTTTTCGGTTAGTAAGGTTGGATTCGTAACAGGTTGAATTATCCGATTTGTATCAACAGCACAATCAACTTGATTTACTTGATGACATCTTACTTGGTAAGTCACGTACCGGGATAAATCAAGTTCAAATTTCTTTTGAACTTCTAATTTAATTTTTTTGACAGTCCATTGATGTTCAAAAGTTGAATTTTCTGTTAACAAGCAATGTTCATATAAATATGGGTAGCGACGCATTAAGGTGATTAATTGTTTCTGTTCGTATAGCTGTGAATCCGGTTGGGTAATTATTTGTGTCAATCGTCGTAATATAGTATATTGTTCACTTTCAATAAATTTTTTAATTAGTAAGTGTAAACGACGGATAGCTTTTTCACGAAAACTAGTAATTTTATGTCGAGAAGGTGGATATTGAAAAAGTTCTATTAGTTCTGGAATTGCACTATGTAATTGAGGTTGCATGTGCCATCTATTAATCAAAATATGGCAACAACGATTTAGAAAAAACTGAAATTCTTGTTCGGCTTTCGGTGATGCTGTAATTTGATCGAGAATTGCGATCGTATCAGACTCAGGATAATTGATTCCTTCGATAAATAGAGTACGAAAACGCCCAATCATTTCCTGAGGAGATTCTACTTGTACTAAATGAAGCAAATGTTGATATATCTTCTGCTCTTCGGGAAAAATATTTGGATAATAAGGATTTATCAAATTACTCACTTTGCTTTCACCGTATTTAAGTTAATGATTTCATTGAGGATCACATTATTGATGGTTATTTTTGGAAATTATTTTTTCATTGTTAAATAAATTGAGGATTTGGGGAATATTTGGAAAATGTTAGTTACTAATCAGAGACTAAATTTGATTAATGTTACTTATTGTTGATTACCTATATAAAACTACCCCAACCGCTTGGGTATCATCTCCTTGGTTAGGGAAGGATTATTTGTTCAAGTCATTAATACTATTACATCTCACACGTTAAACTATAAACCTTACAGATTTAATCAAGTAGAAGTTAAGCTTTACTATTAAAAGATAAATTATTAATAAAAGGCAATTGGAGAGTGAGATATTTCGCTTCTGTCTTCCTCATTCTTTTTTAATCCCTCTGACTTTGAATTTATCTCCCTTGAAGAGGGGAAAATTAGAAATCCAGTTCCTTTCCCTTAACAACTATGGAGTATAAATCAATACGGTTCATTTAAGACTAAACTATTCAATATTTTAAACCGCCATAGACACGGAGTGGCTACTTAGCCCTTACAGGGCGGCTATTGCCAACAGAAGGAAGCTACTTCGTATCTACCGTAGGTAGACGTAGGTAGACGTAGAGAACGCCTTAGACGCGGAGCGGCTACCTTTGGAAGTCACTTCGTGCCTACCCGAAGGGTAGGAAGAGAAGGAAAAAATGCT
>NZ_NTFS01000061.1 GCF_002289455.1 Brunnivagina elsteri CCALA 953 | reverse complement strand
AGGTAATACCTTTTCTTGTACAACTAATACATTACAGGGGGCATGATGGAGAACATAGTTACTCACACTACCGAGTAAAAGTTCTGTAATCCCTCTGTATCCTCTACAACCTAGTACGATTAAATCTGCCTTCCATGAGCGTGCTAGATTACAAACCTCCTTACCAGAATCACCATATTTATATGTGAATGTTGCCGACACTTTTCTCATGTTGGCTTGCTGAGAATAGACTTCTAACCAAGCTTGAGTCTTCTCTAATTCTTGTTGCAAACGCTGTTTATGCTGCTGTTTAAAAGTGCCGTATATATCAACATCTCCAATTGTTCCAATCGATATAATTGACTCACTTGGAAAAAAGTTATTAAGACAATTAAATAGCATCAATTCACCACCACATTTCTGAGCAATGTCTAGTGCTTCTTGGAAAACTTTTGAAGATTGGATAGAGTTATCCATTGCAACAAGAATTTTTTGATATTTCATGACTATTCCTCAATATTATTTTTCCTATACTAGTTTTAGAAAATTGAAAAATTCCTCACAAAAATCCTCATGACTTTTTCAGCCGTGGTTTTAATAACCAAATCAAAGCAATTCCCGTTATGGAACCAATTACAACCCCCATAACTCCACCTGTGGCAACGGTAGTAAGTGCTGTTTGAATACCTAATTTTTCTTCGATCGCTCCTGCTCCAAAATATGCGACAAGTAAACCCAAACTCCAGGCGATCGCATTGGCAAATATCCACCAAACACCATAACGAATTTGGGTTCTAATCGCTAACCACTGACAAAACCCTAACACTCCTCCTATTCCCATCCCTAGCAAAATTAATCCTTTAATAAATGTTATATTTACGTAATTTCCAGATGCTCCAGCAAAAGTAAATGCCATCAATACACTAATAGTTAATCCCGTAAACCAAGCCAATAAACCACCAATTATCGTGGCAAATATCCATTGAGTTGAATGTCGGATATAGCGACGCAAAACAAGCCATTGAGTAAATCCGAGAACTGTTCCTTCTAAAATACCAATAAAGGTAAAAATACCCTGAATATAACCCATACGGTTAACTACAGCACTTGCTATCCCAACAATTGTCAAACCAATGATTTGAGCGATCGCACTTTGTAGTACCCAACGCTCCCATAAGCCAAAGCTATTCCGTTGGTTGAGTTTGCGTCGGTTCATAGTGGTTTCCTCTTCCCCTATTATTTATGGTTATAGGAGATTAATTTGAGGAAGTTGTGAGGATGGGGAAAGTTGCCTGAGTTTGATTAACTTGTTATACCATTTTAATATTGAAGATGCATAGAAAGAACCCCTCCGCCTGTGGCACCTCCCCTTGCTAAGGGGAGGTATGGAGGGGTCACATAATGTGCAGCCTCACATAGAATTGGTATTAACACCAAATTAATCAAATTAATCAAATTAATCATTGATGCCGTGATTGATTTCTGCTATTTCTTTCTCCTTGAAAAGATTTTCAACAATTCAAACCAGAAAAAGCAGATTATCCCAGCAGCTAAACAAATCGCCAAATCGATGGGATGTAAGTACGAGAAACGGAATAGATGCCGTAAAAATGGCACGTACAGTACCATCCATAAAAATACTAATCCACCCCCTATTACCCACCAAAAAGCTGGATTGGGAGACTTAAGTGTTGCTAAACTGATAGGATTTGAATCACGCTCACTGACAATTAAACCTAAGTTAGCAAGCAGTAATGCTGTAAAGGTTAATGCCCTCGCATCTAATTCTCCCTGCCCTCGGTAAAGAGAAATCAGGTAAATTGCGATTAGAATCACCAAGATTCCCGTACCTTGAAGTAATGCTAAACCCAAATTGTATTTGCCAAATGCAGGTTCTTTAGGATTGCGAGGTGGACGATTCATGACATTAGCTTCTGCGGGTTCTGCTTCCAAAACAACAGAACAAGCTGGGTCAATAATTAGATGTAGAAAGGCAACATGGACAGGTAGCATTACTAAAGGTAGTTTTAATAACACTGGTATCAGTGACATCCCGGCAATGGGTACATGAATGGCGAGTAAATAAGCCATTGCTTTTTTCAGATTGTCAAAAATCCGCCGTCCCAGTTTCACTGCTGCCACAATCGACGAAAAGTCATCATCAAGTAACACCAATGCTGCTGACTCCCTCGCTACATCTGTACCCCGTCCCCCCATTGCAATGCCAATATTTGCAGACTTTAATGCGGGTGCATCGTTAACACCATCCCCTGTCATCGCCACAACTTCACCATTAGCTTTCAGGGCATTGACTATCCGCAGTTTCTGTTCTGGTACTACCCGTGCAAATATATTAGTACTGGGGATACGTCGTTGTAATTCCATATCACTCATCCCATCCAATTCTTGCCCGGTAATTATGTCAGCCATCTGCATCAAGCCAATTTGACGGGCGATATTTTGGGCAGTACCTGGATAATCACCTGTAATCATCATTACCCTGATACCAGCCGTGTAACATTCTTGAATGGCTTGGGCGACGGTTGGGCGAATTGGGTCAGCTAGTGCCACCAACCCCACAAATTCAAAAGCAAAGTCATGTTGTATATCGGGTAAATGGTCAGGACTGAGGGAAGGATGGGGAGGAAGAAAAGCCGGTGCTGGGTCTTTCAGAGAAGCCTTGGCAACTCCTAAAACCCGTAAACCCTCATTTGCCATTTGATTGACTTGAGTCGTTAATACCCGTATTTGCTCTCGCGTAAAATGGCACAGGTCGGCAACTGCTTCCGGTGCGCCTTTGGCAGCAATGACGCAGTTCTCACCATCGGCTGTTTCCCACACTTGAGACATTGCCAACAACTGAGGTGATAGAGGATACTCTTTGAGCAAAGTCCAATCATGGTGGATATGTTCCGTTGGCGCTAAATAGCGATCGCCCAATTGCTTAAAGGCTTTTTCCATCGGGTCAAAGGGGTCTTTATGACTAGCAAGAATGCTAAACTCCACTAGGGGATGGACTGCTTCTGGCAATGGTTCTTGGGCGTGAAGGTTTAAATCGCAGAGGTTTTCAGATATCCCGTCTCGACTCCAAGGATATAACTGCTGTACAGACATTTGATTGAGAGTCAACGTCCCTGTTTTATCAACACACAAAACTGTTGCTGAACCCAGAGTTTCTACGGCAGGTACGCGCCTAGTTAAAACTTGTTTTTGGGCAATACGCCAAGCCCCTAAAGCGAGAAAAATGGTGACAACTACAGGAAATTCATTGGGTAAAATTGCCATCGCTAAGGTAATTCCAGCCAACAAACCTTTCAGCCAATCACCCCTAGTTAGCCCATAAACAACAACCACCACAGCACAAATCGCTAAAGCAACAATCGCCAAATTTTTAACTAACCGACCTATTTCTTTTTGCAACGCAGTTTGTTCTGGTTCCAATCCTTGCAATGCTTTACCAATTTTACCGATTTCCGTACGGCTACCTGTTGCTTTCACCTGGGCAACTCCTTGACCTTGGACAACTAATGTCCCAGAATACACAAAAGGTAAATTATCACCACCCGGACGAGCAAATTCATCATTCGCCCCTGCTGCGATCGCTAATTTCTTTACTGCTAAGGATTCTCCTGTTAATAGGGATTCATCAACCGAAAGGTGGGTACAATCCAGTAAAATTGCATCAGCAGGAACCCTGTCTCCCTCTGCTAAAATTACAACATCTCCGCATACGACTTCTCGACCAGCTATGCGTTTTTGCTGTCCACCTCGAATCACCAACGCACGGGGACTGGAAAGGTCTTGTAATGCTTCTAATGCTCTTTCTGTCTTGGTTTCTTGGTAAAGGCTAATGCCCATAATAAAGAAAACAAAACCAACTAGTATCAGTGCTTCCTGTATATCACCCAAGGCAAAATAAATGATACCACAAGCAACGAGTAGCAAGAAAATTGGGTCTTTGATAATTTCCCAAGCAATAATCAAAAAACCTCTCTGCTTGCTGGATGGAAGTTCGTTATAACCTTCTTGTTTCAGTTTAATAGCCGCTTCTGATTCTGATAACCCTTTGATTAAGTTGGAATTGGCTGGATGAACCATAATCTTTTGTAACCTGGATACACAGCGGATGTAGTTTTTACTTAGTAAGAGCAAGAAAATAGCTTTCAAAGGCGTTGCTGATTTTAGGGATAAACTGAGTGCTAAAATACCTAAAATGCTGTGAGAAATTAAGCTAAATCATCCCGCATTTATGCAACGCTTTTTTTTGTATAAACACCTCATTAGAAGCTTTCGTGGAATGTTCTCTTAATCACATCAAGTTGTTGCTCACGGGTTAACTTAATAAAGTTGACTGCGTAACCCGATACCCTAATTGTCAATTGGGGATACAACTCAGGATGTTCCATCGCATCCATTAAGGTTTCGCGGTTCATGACATTAACATTGATATGGTGTCCTCCATCGTGGAAATAACCATCGAGCATTCCCACAAGATTGTTAATTTGGTCTGCTTCTTGCTTTCCAAGGGCAGCAGGTACGATTGAGAACGTGTTAGAAATCCCGTCTTGTGCGTAGTCATAAGGTATTTTTGCTACCGATGCCAGAGATGCGATCGCACCTTTGCTATCCCGTCCATGCATGGGGTTTGCTCCTGGTGCAAAGGGTTCTCCAGCTTTACGACCATCGGGTGTATTTCCCGTTTTCTTACCGTAAACGACATTTGATGTAATAGTTAATACTGATTGTGTGGGAGTGGCATGGCGATAGGTTGGATGTTTGCGAAGTTCGCTCATGAACCTGGTGACTAAATGCACCGCAATTTCATCAACGCGATCATCATTATTTCCGTATTTGGGAAAATCCCCTTCAATCTGATAATCAACTGCTAATCCACTTTCGTTTCGCAAAACTTTGACTTTGCTGTATTTGATTGCAGATAAAGCATCGGTGACAACCGACAATCCAGCAATACCACATGCCATTGTCCGGAAGACATCGCGATCGTGCAATGCCATTTCTAAACGTTCGTAACAGTATTTATCGTGCATGTAGTGGATGACATTCAGGGTATTGATGTAAGTCTTTGCTAACCATGCCATCATCCGTTCAAATTTGTGCCAAACTTCGTTATAGTCTAAGTATTCTGAGGTAATAGGTGCGGTTTCTAATGCCACTTGTTCGCCGGAATTTTCATCTTTACCACCATTGATAGCGTATAACAAGCATTTGGCTAAATTAACACGGGCACCAAAAAACTGCATTTGCTTACCAATTCGCATTGCCGAAACACAACAAGCGATCGCATAATCATCACCCCAGTGCGATCGCATGATATCGTCGTTTTCGTACTGAATTGAACTGGTATTAATAGATGTATTTGCACAGTAATTTTTGAAGGGTTTGGGTAAATCTTCTGACCACAACACAGTTAAATTAGGTTCTGGTGCTGCTCCTAAGTTTTCCAGGGTATGAAGCATTCGGAAACTGGTTTTTGTCACCAATGGTCTACCATCTTCACCCATTCCACCAACACATTCTGTTACCCAAGTTGGGTCTCCGGAAAATAATGCGTTATAGTCTGGAGTACGTAAGAATCGCACCATCCGCAATTTCATGACGAAATGGTCGATCAGTTCTTGTAATTCTGATTCAGTAATCTTACCTTGTTGCAAATCCCGTTCAAAGTAGATGTCAAGAAAAGTGGAAACTCTTCCCAGTGACATTGCTGCACCATTTTGTTCTTTCACAGCAGCTAAATAGGCAAAATATAACCACTGCAATGCTTCTTTGGCATTAGCGGCTGGGTAACTGATGTCAAATCCATAGCTTGCTGCCATTTCCTTGAGTTCAAACAGAGCTTGAATCTGTTCGGAAATTTCCTCCCGCAGACGGATAATATTTTCGTCAATAACATCCAATTCTAGGGATTCAAGTTGAGCTTTCTTATCTTCAATCAGGGCATCAACACCATATAAAGTTACTCGTCGATAATCCCCAATAATTCTACCTCGTCCGTAAGCGTCGGGTAATCCAGTAATAATTCCAGAGTGACGAGCTAAACGCATTTCACTGGTATAAGCATCAAATACCCCATCGTTGTGGGTTTTGCGGTATTTGGTGAATATCTCTGCTGTTTTGGGGTTAAGTTGATAACCATAAGCTTCTAAGGAGTCTTTGACTACACGAATACCACCAAATGGCATTATTGACCGTTTCAGGGGTTTTTCCGTTTGCAAACCAACAATTTGTTCGAGTTCGCGATCAATATAACCAGGATGGTGGGAGGTAATAGTAGAAACAACCTCAGTGTCGGTATCTAAAATCCCTTTTTCCCGTTCAATTGCCATTAAATCAGAAACTTTTTTCCACAGTGCTTGAGTGCGATCGCTTGTAGTTGTTAAAAAAGATTCGTCACCAGTATAAGGACTATAATTAGTTTGGATGAAATTGCGGAGATTAATTTCTTTCATCCATCTACCAGATTGAAAACCATGCCATTGTAATAACACGAGCAATTCCCCTAAACTTTGATGTTCCACCTTTAGTTATAGATCGGGATGTTGAGGAACTTGTGAAGATAGAAAAGCTGTGAAAAAGGAAAACAAAGAAAAAATTTTACAATGCGATCGCAGCTTTCACCACAGAAGCATCTGCTGTACGCTGAATCGCAAATCCTACTTTTTTGCATACTTGCTGCATTTCGTGATTTTCTAACAAAATCTCTGCATTTATTTCACTTAAATTCTCATCCCTACCAACTTGTAACAAACGTTGTAATAATTCCCTTCCTAACCCCTGACATTGATATTTATCTGCTACTATCAAGGCAAACTCAGCTTGATTTGTTCCATGTAATTTACTCAATCGACCAACAGCTAAAATTTCATTTTGACCAGTGTCTGGGTTATCATAATCAGCAACTAAAGCCATTTCGCGATCGTAATCGATAAAACATAATCTTGTTAACCGTTCGTGGGCAATACGTTGACTAAGTTTAATCAGATGAAAATATCGAAAATAAATGCTTTGTTCGGATAGAGTTTGATGAAATTTAATCATTAATGGCTCATCTTCGGGACGAATGGGACGTATAGTGATTTCCATCCCATTTTTCATTTTCCATGCTGAAATATATTGTATTGGATAGGGACGAATTGCGGGTTTCGGTAATTGCTTAATATCTACATTACTATCGTGGAGTATAATTCTCCCATCCAATGCTACCAGGGAATTAACAACACCTGGCTTTGCCAAAAGTGGATTAATATCTATTTCTTTAATCCCTAACTGTTCCACAACTAAATGGCTAAAACGAACCAAAACTTGTTCTAATTCATCCAATGCGATCGCTTTTCTTTCTCTGACTCCTTGTAATGCTTTATAAATTCGGGTTTGTTCCATCATTCTCCGTGCCAAGGTAGTATTCAGTGGAGGCAATCCCAATACCGTGTCTTCAAATACTTCAACTAATTGACCTCCCATTCCAAACAGTAAAACTGGACCAAATTGAGCATCAATACTACTACCTAAAATTAATTCATAGCTATTTTTTAAATCCACCATTGGTTGAATAGTCACCCCAATAAAATGACCTTCTCCAACCTTCTCTTTCACCGATGCTTGAATAGCTTGATACGCTTCCTTAACAGCATTCCCACAACATAAATTTAAATGTACTCCATCCACATCAGATTTATGGATAATTGTGTAAGAATAGACTTTTATAACCACCGGATAACCAATTTTATCAGCTACTTGAATTGCCTCATCTATTGTTGTAGCTAGATAGGTTTCTACAGATGGAATTCCATAAGCAGCAAACACTTCTTTTGACTCAACTTCTGTTAGCAAATATCTTCCCGAATGACGTATTGCTTGAATCATATCTCTCACTTTTTCTCGCTGAGAAAATTCGACTTCTGCTTCAGTAAACACAGGAGTTTCATACAAACTCCGCAAATTATAACTATAATGCCACATATAATTAAAAATACGGGTAGCAGTATCGGGATAGGGAAACGTAGGAATTCCAGCTTGATTGAGAATTTCTGCCCCAGCTTCGATGTCTGCATCACCCATCCAACTTGCTAAAACTGGTTTGCCAATTTTGCTATAAACAGCTAAAAGTTTTGCTGTATGCGTAGGGTTCGTCATTGCCTGTGGTGTCAAAATTACCAATATTGCATCAGTATTTTTATCCCGGCTCACAATTTCCAAAGTCTTCTCATAACTACTTGGTTTCGCATCCCCCAACAGGTCAATCGGGTTATTATGGTTGCCATTTTTAGGTATCAATTCATTTAAATTATTACGAGTTTCTACTGTTAATTCCGCCAGTTCTCCTCCCCCAGAAATCAACGCATCCGTTGCCAGTACTCCTGGTCCTCCCGCATTGGTAATAATTGTCATCCGTTTACCTTGGGGACGGGGTTGTTTTGCCAATACCTCTGCCATGTCGAATAATTCAGAAATGCGATCGACTCGTAATACCCCACAGCGTCGCAATGCTGCATCAAACACCGCATCGCTCCCCACTAATGCTCCTGTATGGGATGTTGCTGCTTTCGCTGCGGCTTCCGTGCGTCCAGCTTTGATAACTATAATTGGTTTTGTCAGGGCAACTTCCCGCGCTGCCGAAAGAAACGATCGCGCATTTCCAATCGATTCCATGTAAATTAAAATACTTTCTGTGTGTGGGTCATCGCCCAGGTAGTAAATTATATCGCCCCAATCCACATCAAGCATGGAACCAATAGAAATAAAAGCACTAAAACCTACATTCTCATGAAAACTCCAATCCAAAATAGCACTACATAATGCCCCACTTTGGCTGATAAATCCGACTTTTCCAGGCAGTGCCATACTCCCAGCAAAGCTAGCATTTAAACCAATATGGGGATTGATAATTCCCAAACAGTTGGGACCAATTAACCGCATTTGACTGCGACGCAATTGTTCCAAGACACGCTCTTCCAGTTCTATACCAGCATTTCCCGTTTCCCTAAACCCAGCCGAAATTGCGATCGCGCCTTTTACTCCCGCATCCACACATTCCGCAATTACACTAGGTACTGTTACAGCCGGAGTAGCAATAATTGCCAAGTCTACAACTTCAGGAACTGCCGCAATATTTGGGTAAGCTTTGATACCGAGAATACTATTATGTTTGGGATTGACAGGGAAAACAGTTCCCCCAAAAGGATGACTGATGAGATTCCACAACAAAGTTCTTCCCACACTACCTTCTTTTTCCGACGCACCTATAACGGCAACGTTTTTGGGTGCAAAAATTACATCAAGGGGATGATGTTGGGAACGGAGTATATCATAAGCACGATCTGAAGCAATCTTAATTGGCTTTTGCATAAGTAACTCCTACTCTCTCTGTGAGAAAATCATACTTTTTCTAATTCTAAAATACCTGATTCATCTTTATGGAAAAGTGCCGCATCAGTACGACAACCACAATAAGCTAAAACGTACAATTCCTTCAAGTCATTAATTAATGGATAGCGGGGATTTGCCCCCGTACATTGGTCATCAAACGCTTGTTCTGCCATGACTTCTAGACTACTATAAAAAGCTTTCTCATCATCCCCCAATGCCTCTTTAATGGTTAGAGGAATATCCAGTTTCTGTTTGAGATTTTCCACTGCTTCTACTAACTTTTCCACCTTCTCATCAAGGGTATCTCCACCCAATCGTAGAAAATCAGCAATTTGCCCGTAACGTTGTTTTGCATGGGGATATTTGTACTGGGGAAAAATCGCTTGTTTAAAGGGAATATCTGTAGCATTATAACGAATGACATGGGAAATCATTAGGGCATTTGCTAATCCATGAGGAACATGAAAAGTCGCACCTAATTTATGTGCCATTGAGTGACAAACTCCTAAGAAAGCATTAGCAAATGCCATTCCGGCAATTGTTGCCCCATAGTGAACTTTTTCCCTTGCTTCCGGGTCATTATTCCCATTTTTATAGGCACTAGGTAAATATCTAAATAACAAATCTATTGCCTGCAACGCTAATCCGTCTGTAAACTCACTTGCCATTACAGAAACATAAGATTCTAGTGCATGGGTTAAGGCATCAATTCCACCGTATGCAGTTAACTTTTTCGGCATATTTAAGACTAATTCTGGGTCTACAATTGCCATATTTGGTGTTAGTGCATAATCAGCCAAAGGATACTTAACTCCCACCTTTTCATCGGTGACAACTGCAAATGGTGTCACCTCCGAACCAGTACCGGAAGTTGTCGGAATTGCCACTAACATTGCTTTTTCCCCCAATGATGGCAATTCATAAATTCGCTTGCGAATATCCATAAATCGCATGGCAAAGCCAGCAAATTCCACATCGGGATGCTCGTACATCAACCACATCACTTTGGCTGCATCCATAGGGGAACCACCACCAATGGCAATAATTACATCTGGTTGATAATTTTTCAATAATTCCAACCCTTGGTTAACATTAGATAAAGTTGGATCGGGTTCGACATCGTGAAATACATCGTGTTTTATACCAATTTCATCTAAAATTTGGGTGACGCGATCGACAATTCCTAAATCGAAGAGGGGTTTATCTGTAACAATAAATGCTCGTTTTTTACCTGCTAAGTCTTGCAAAGCTACGGGTAAACACCCAGATTTAAAATATACTTTTGGGGGGACACGAAACCACAGCATATTTTCCCGACGCTGGGACACTGTTTTGATATTTAGAAGATGATGGGGTGCAACATTCTCAGATATGGTATTACCACCCCAAGTTCCACAACCTAAAGTGAGGGATGGGTCTAATTTGAAATTATATAAATCACCGATCGCACCTTGGGATGATGGCGTATTTATCAAAACTCTTCCTGTTTTTACAGTATTTTCAAAATAGCTAATATCATCTAAATTCGCTGGATTTGTATATAAAACAGCAGTATGTCCGGAACCACCAAATGCAATCAATTTTTCGGCTTTATTTACCGCCTCATGGAAATTTTTGGCTCCATACATCGCTAATATGGGTGATAATTTTTCATAAGCAAAAGGTTCGGCAGCACCAATTATTTCGACTTCGGCAATCAGAGTTTTATAACTACTTGGTAGGGGACAGTAAATATCTTCTCCACATCCTGAAACTTCACGAGTTAGTTGAATACCTGCAAGTTTTGCTAAAGTTTCCACCGACTGTCCCACAATTGCCGGATTTAATCTACCATCTTTTAAAATCAAATTACCTAGTTGATGTTTCTCCTGATTATTGAGAAAATACCCACCACGACAAATAAATTCCTGTTTAACTTGTTGGTAAATTTCATCGACAACAATAACAGATTGCTCAGAAGCACAAATCATGCCATTATCAAAAGTTTTACTCAACAAAATTGAACTGACAGCAGTTTGAATATCTGCCGACACATCAATTACCGCAGGAGTATTTCCCGCACCCACACCTAAAGACGGATGTCCAGAAGAATAGGCAGCATGTACCATTCCCGGTCCACCAGTCGCTAAAATTAACTTGACTTCTGGATGCTGCATTAATGCTTTCGATAATTCTACTGTTGGTTCATCGATCCAACCGATAATATTTTCGGGAGCACCAGCAGAAATAGCCGCATCTAGAATAATTTTCGCTGCTGCGATCGCACATTTTTTGCCTTTGGGATGGGGAGAAATAATAATGCCGTTACGGGTTTTTAGGGTGATTAATATTTTAAAAATAGTTGTAGATGTGGGGTTAGTCACGGGAACAATCCCTGCAATGATGCCCACTGGTTCGGCTATTTTTTGCATCCCAAAAGTTTTATCTTCCTCGATCACACCGCAGGTTTTTTCATGTTTGTATTTGTTGTAGATATATTCAGAGGCAAAGTGATTTTTAATTACCTTATCCTCAACAATACCCATACCTGTTTCTTCTACTGCCAATTTTGCTAGTGGTATTCTTTGATTATTCGCGGCTAATGCAGCTTGCTTAAAAATAAAATCAACTTTTTCTTGAGAATAGTTAGCATATTCTGCTTGAGCAATTTTGACATTTTGTACTAGCAATTCCAATTCTTTCAGGTTTGTGACTTGCATAGTGAACCTAAATAAATGAGTTTTTTAATGCAGAGGATGATACTAATTTTTTGCCAATTTAAAATGCAAGAATACCCATGCTGTGAAAAATAGCTAATGCTTTTTCTATTTGCTCTGGGGTGGGAGATGGAGTTTCTTTGAGTTGGTATTCGTAACCTAGCTCTTCCCATTTATATTCACCCATTTTATGAAATGGTAAAACTTCAACCCTCTCAATATTATTCAATTTAGTAATGAATTCTGCCAATCCCAATATATTTTCTGGGTCATCAGTTAAACCAGGAACTAATACAAATCTAATCCATGCTGCTTTCTTTATATCACTTAAGTATTGAGCTAGAATTAGCGTCGGTTTGATATCAACACCCGTGACTTTGGTATAAGTCGCTGGGTCAAATGACTTAATATCAAGTAACACTAAATCCACAAATTCCAATACAGACTTTGCTATTTCCAAATCGCAAAACCCAGATGTATCCAAAGCTGTATGTATTCCCAATGACTTACAGCGTCGAAAAATCTCTCTCACAAACTCTGGTTGATATAAAGGCTCTCCACCACTAATTGTTACACCTCCACCCGAAGCTTTCATATAAGAAGTATATTTCTGAATTTCTGCAATCAATTCATCAACTGTCACCTGCTTCCCATGCTCTAGGTAGCGACAATCGGGATTACTGCAATACAGGCAACGCAAGGGACAACCAGTAGTAAAAATTACAAAACGAATGCCAGGACCATCAACCGTACCGCAGGTTTCGATTGAGTGGATATAACCAGATGTGATTGCGATCGCTATTTTTGTAGTGTCTTGAGATACCGGAGATAGCATAGCCTTACCCACTAGTGCAAGAGGAGATAGAAGCTTTTATAGTGCTTCACTTTGAGTTATAGATGAATAATTTGAGGAACTTGTGAGGAAGAGATATCCCGTATTTCTCACCTGACTTTTCTCGTTCAGTCTCTTTTGCAAGCTGCCAACCCTCACAAAGGTCGTGCAATTTTAACCAACCTCTCCACAGTACCTGGATTCCAATAGCAGTTTTATGTCGATGTTCAAGATAACCTCCAAGTAGAAAGAAAACGTCTTCACGTATTAACTGATATTTTAGTTATTGGAGTATTTTCTGTAATTTCCGGGGCAAAAGGATGGGAGGACATGGAAAATTATGGATTGAGCAAATATTAGTGGCTAAAAACATTTTTATTTTTACCAGAAGGTATTCCCTGTGCAGATAGATTTCGGCGAGTATTTGAACGTATTAATCCAAAAGAATTTGAATAAAGTTTTCGAGATTGGGTAGAAGCGATAGTTGAATCAGTAGGGGCAAAAGTAATTCCAATTGATGGAAAAGTGCTTAAAGGTTCGTATGATAGAGTTATAGGTAAAACTGCCCTAAGACTGGTTAGTGCTTGGTCAAGCGAACATAAATTAGTCTTAGGGCAAGTAACAAGCTGGGAAACACCAATTGAAAAGGCAGTATGGCAACTCAAAAAAGTATGCCCACAACTACCATGTAGAGCAATTTCATGCTGGGATATTGAGTATGGATGTGCGCCATTCATCACCAAAACAGCGGACATAGAGGTTGATAAAATAATACGTTTACGGTCGAATTTATGTTTCTGGACAGCACCACCAGAACAAACACACAACCGTAGAATTAACTACCCTGTAGTTAAAAAACGAACTACAACTCGCACTCGAAAGCAACCTAAGCCAGCTTAAATAGTTGCATTTTTCAATCTGCACACTGATGTGCATCAGATTGTTACTGATGCGCTGTTTTCCCCTGCCTTAGTCTAAACTCCAGTAATAAAGTTAGACGGGTCTTGATCTCGTCGATGCTTAGTGGGAATCGGGGCTGGCTGTCCATCACCTGCAAGGGCTGCGGTTTTCTCCAAAGATTCCCTCAATCGCTTGGCTGCGTAGATAGACATGTCTCGCGGTACATTAATGCGATCGCGCAAATATCGCAGAGCGACATCAGATCCAGATGGAGGTACACAGTCTTCACCAGTCATCATATGTGTTAAAGCACAACGGAGTGCTAAGTCGAACAATTTATCATCGGCAGGGTTGACTCGAATAATATTGACATGGTGCTGGATAGTTCGTTGAAGAGCTTCCATACGAGAGTTTTCGGGTTCTGGATAAGCAACATCTGGTAGCCCGAACCAGGGACCGTTATCCACCCGCGCTTTATTGAGAAGCATCTGGGTTTCACCATTTTCCCAGCAACCCCCCATCTGTGGAGGTAAATCATGTACATGGGTGTGAAAATCGCTCTGAGTTCCGCAATAAGTCGTCCGGCTTTCCATTGCCGCAAACCATGCGCTCAAGCGAGGGTTTTCCGAACGCAGGGAGTAGCCCTTGTAGTAGTAAAGGCTCGCATTCATCCGTTCGACATAGGGCGTAAATATGACATCGACGGTACTGAAGCTATCTAGAAAGTAAGGTCCTGGGGTGCTACCCAAAGCCTCCTCGACTTTAGCCACAACTCCTATAAATTGTTCTCGGTTGCGTTGTTCTTGTTGGGAGGAACCTGCTGGATAGCACAACCAAGTACACCAGGCTCTAAATAAAAGTCGTTCTAATTGACGTAGAGGAAGCACTGTGGGGTCTTCCATCCCTTGGTTCAATGGACCAAAAACCTTTTCCAAAGCGAGTAAAATGTCATCGCTTTCCTTAATAATCCGCCCATCTAGCTCGATAGCGGGGAGCATTCCTGATGGTACTTTACGTTTGTACCAACTTTCCTTCTCCCCATAGCAGAACATTGTCACTTTTTCGATGCGGTAGGGTATCTGCTTTTCCTCTAGCCATAACCAAACTTTTTGACAGTAAGGACACCAGGCATGGTTATCACGGTACAGCGTTACCCGCACATTTGATTCGGGTTGCCCAAACAAGCGTAACCTGGCTTTAGCATTGGTGAGACCATTAACCGTATCTATTTGGTAATCTGTGAGGGTTTCTAGTTGTTGCCAGCTTAGGGGTGTGGTAGTCATAGGGTGAGTTACGATCGGGGATTACTGAGGACTTTTCTTGACTCTACAATATTTTCGTATCCCATCAATACTTCGGGGTATTCCCTTATTCAATCATCCATGACCAACCGAAGGAATTAAGAGAAGATTTCTCTCGAATAATATCTCCCAAAGGTGGAATATTCCTTAGCCGAAAAATGCGATCGCGCATATATTCAAAAAAAACTAATTCCCAACTTCCGACTAGTAGATAAATGTTAGTCTTAAGCGAATAGAACAGCTAACATCTCCATGAACACACCAATAAGCAACCCTCATTGGAAAATAAAAAAGGTGGCGGAAGACAATCAATATTATCTACGCAGGAACAAATTATTTTAAATGCAGCTTTATCTTAGGCATATGATGACATTTCAAATACTTGGTATTCAATTTGGTGTTAGTGAATAAAGCAGCAAATTCAACTTTTCACCACTGGTTGGCATTATTGAGAGAATTATTACCTTCTAGTTTGCTTGAACAAGTTAAAAAAAACGCTTCTGATTATGAAACAGTTCAAGAAATATTGACCGAATACGAACTAATTATTGATAGCTATGTTCGTGCTAGCGTAGCCGAAGGCTTCACAAGTCAGAGAGAGACCTGGAGACAATAAAGAACCTAACTTTTCCCGTTAAGTCTGGAAAGATAGACATAGCAAGGGTTTAAGTCCACAGTCTTATTATCAATAAAAGACATTTAATGAGAATATAACAACGGGAAAATAGGACTTTTAGAATAGCACTCCTGAACGCGTTCACGTATAGTGGCGGCTTCCGCATCGCTGTGATAGAAAGATAACGGGAAAAGTCAGAAATACTTAGCCATGCTGGTGCGATCGCAGTAGTTGGGGTCGATATCTGCCCAGAGACGATAAAATATGCCAAGAAGCACTATAAAGAAAGCAACGTAGAGTTTGTTTGCACTGATGCTGAACAGTTTGAGTGGTCGCAGCAATTTCAACTAAATAACAAAACCTTTATATCAAGAGCCTTCTGATTATTCCACCCCTAAACTTCCAATTTCAGCTAAGTTTTTTCTAACAATGCTAAGTTTATTTGCTAGATAGAATTAACACACACTGTAAGTCTTATAATTAAGATGTTATAGAAAGGCGAATGTAGACTTACAGGATTAAATTCTAAGCTTGATGCTGTTGAAAGCTATTCATGTTGAAACAATTCGACAGGTTTCTCAAATACAGATTTTCCAAATATCAACCTTAGAAACAAAAGACTATCTTTTGAGAAAGGAAGGCGATTATGAATAAGAATTTTCGGAAAACATCGATCGCATTGGTACGAGGTTTTCTAGCTACAGCTACGGTAATTACTGCTTTTATGAGTACTGCGATTGCCGCACCAAAAGTTGAAATTATAGGTGCGGGTTATGGTGGTAGTGGTTGTTCTGCTGGAACCGCGAGTGTAGTTGTTAGTCCAGATGGTCAAGAGTTGAGTGTTATATTTGACAACTATTCTGCCATAGCAAATAGTACAAGAGACAGACGTAAAACTTGTAACTTAACAATTCCGATTAAAGTACCTTCGGGCTATCAAATTTCCCTTTTCGATGCTGATTATCGAGGCTATATTGCTCCCGAAACAAGTGGAACACTCAGAGCTGAATATTTTTTCGCTGGTGAACGGGGACCAGTTTTTTCTAGAACAATTCGAGGTGAAGAGAACTACACAGTTCGAGATAAATTAATGGCAGAAAGCTGGTCGCGCTGTGGTGATAGTTTAAACATGCGGGCAAATACTTCCATGATTGCTAAGGGAAAAGGAGCAGCAAGTGTTGATTCTCTTGACTTAACTCGTCGTGCTGGGATTATTTATCATATCAAATATCGTGGCTGTCCTAGTAATTAGTAAAGTTCAGATAATTGAGGAGGAATAATTCTCATAAAGCATCAATTATGCAATAGCAATCCAAATTAAATTACCAGCAATTACGGAAATTAAAAATATCTACTGTATAGGTATTTTAGATACTGTATTTCTCATTTAATTTCTCACAAATAATTTAGGATTGCTAGAGTTCCACGGACAGATATTTTGTTTAACTTCGCAACACACAATTTTAGAAAATATGAATGTTCTATTTTGGGGTAATTGCAAATTTTAAAAAACTGCTTTTTATAAAAAAGTAGTTTTTTTTAATTATTAATGGTAAATTTGGTTTTTAAAAACAACCATTTTCTGATTCATAACAACTATTTTCCGCAATTCATCAGCCAACAAAATAAATGGCGGACATATCAATAAAGCTAACCATTGTATGAGTTGTAATGGTGCAGTTGAAAATATTTTCTGTAAAATTGGTGAATAAATAATCGATAAAATCAACACCCACTCTACAGCGATTCCCAGCCAAATGAAACGATTAGTAAAAAAGCCCAATCTAAAAATAGAAAATCTCTCGGAACGACAAGCAAAAAAGTTTCCATCCTGACAAGCAACAATTACTGCAAGTGTCATGGTTGTCGCTTGGTGATAAATTGTCATTGTTGCGGTGGCTGAATGTGACAAAATACTTGGTGCGATCGCTTGTAATTCCATAAGTCCATAGCCCTTGGATAGCCACACAAGGAAAAATCCTGTCATCCCTGCTAATCCTTCGAGCAAACCCAAGAAACAATAGGCACGTAACATTAGCGGTAAATCAAGTAATTGCTGGGATTTTTTGCGTGGTGGTTGTGTCATCGAACCTCTTTCGGGACGTTCTGCACCTAATGCGAGAGCGGGAACCATATCGGTTCCTAAATCGATCGCGGTACGGGTAAAGATTCTCCAGTAAGAATAGATACATCAAGATAAATCGATTGACTTTCTATCAGTCGTGCATCAGCAGATATTTTATCTCCTTCTTCTAATTGAATTACATCTCCTGTGACTAATTCTCGTGTAGGTATTTGGCAAAGGTTATTGTCGCGGTAAACTTTGACTTGAGCGGGTAATACTTTTCTTAAAGCTGTCAGTGCTTTTTCTGTTTGGAATTCTTGCCAAAAACTGAAGATAGCATTAATCCAAATTACTGCCCAAATTGCCCAACCTAATTCGGGAATTTGAGAAATAAAAGCAAGTATTCCTGCTACCCATAATAATAACGCCATAAAATGCGTTAATTGGTCAATCAATCGTAATATCAAAGGTCGTGTTTGGGGTTCTGGTAATTCGTTATAACCGTATTGTTTGAGTCGTAAATCAGCTTCAGTTTCACTTATTCCTTGGGATGTTGTTGTGAGATTACTATATATTTCCTGTGGAGTCAGCGCCCAAATTGGGTGGTGTGAATTCATTATTTCACTCTGATAGTTATTAGAATTTAAAGATGAGGAATTAGGTAGAAATAACCCACCTAGTCATCTAGAATTTAGGAGTTAAAATTGCATAAACACTTGAGGAGTAATAAGTAATACTAGGAGAAGAAAATTTAGGTGTAAATTTTCTTCCCTGCTTAATATTTACTAATCCTTTACTTTTAACTCCATCCTTCTGTTGAAGCAAGCTACATCCATAACTAAACGAAGCGATTAATGATGTTTTTTGTCTGTGGGTTCACCTTCAAATGGTTGAGTTCCTGTTTCGGGATAGTTATCATCTCTCGGTGTAAAAATGCGTGTAAATGCTCCGAAAATAAAATTAGTTACTTTTTGTGGAGCTTCTTTAAGAGATTGAAAAATTCTTGTTGTGTTAGTATTATTAGCCATGTTTTTGTTCTCTATTTTTTAGTAATTGAAGTAAAAATTATTACAAGTTAACGCAATTCAAATTCCCAGCATTTTTCGAGAAATTGAATTCTATCTAAATTCCAGCAATATTCGAGTCGCTGAATTTTATAGTTATGCCAAAAACAAAATGGATTAATCACTATTTCTGGTTGATTTAATCGCTGATTTAAGTATTGCCAAAGAGGAAAAATAATTTTCCCTGGAATTTGATGATTCATATTGCTCTCTCACTTGCAGTAGTTAATTATGAAATTGAAAAATCTTCTACAAGTTGTTGCCTAGTTATGGGTTCTCTTAAAACTAATCCTTCTCCACCAAGGGGGTAATTCTCATCAAGTAATTTACCTTCTACCAATAAATAGATTTTGGCATTGGGGTTAATACTAGATGCTGTATAAATAATTTGAGCTACTCGATAAATCATTGAGGTGCTGCCACCACCTTCGGCAAATTCTTTCGAGAGATTGACATTAATTTTACTATCATTAACCTCTAGACTCAATAATTTAGTCCCCGCAGGAATTGTTGTACTTAGATTTACATTTTGAGTCGCATTTAAAAGATGATTAAATGCTTTTATAAGTGCGCTTTTGGGAGATATTCCTTCTTCGACAGTGATTTTCTGCGGAGCTAAGCGAATATTTTGCCCATCAAGCTGCAACCAATAAACTTGTGGTTCAATTCGATTAATTATTGAATTGGTTTTTGGTTGAATTTTCTCTGTTTGTGTATTAATTGAAATGGTAGATTTTACTGTCTCTACTACTTGAGTATTGGCTGAAGTTGTGCCTTTTGCTAGTGGTACATTATTGACTTTTACAGGATTTACAGGTGATAGAACACTTGGGCTTGTTTTAGGTTGTAAATTCCTATTTGCTAAAATCTGCACTTGTGAAGTAGTTGGTTGTTTGCTATTAGGGTTAATTTCTAAATGTATCCAAGCCCACCATACTGTTCCACCTATAATTGTCAGAAAGGTGATAGCATAGGCAATTAATATATCTCGCTGAATTGGTGTATCATATTTAGTTTTCATAACTGTCTCCTGCGAGAAATAAGAAAGGACTTTTCGATCGCGACTTTACCCTAATAGCATCTATAACCTCAGCTATTAGCTGTATCTACACCAAACTCATTGGCAACACGGGTATGCATAGTATCTTCTAAATGTTCTTCATGTTCGCGTTTTTCTGTCATTGCGGTTCTTGCTTCCTCCGCAATATAACTAGTAGTGCTTCGATCCAATTCTTCGGTTGCACGTTCCTGCATTGTTTCCTGTAAATGTTGCTCATGCAAGCGTTCTTCCGTCATTGCTTCCCGTGCTTTTTCTTGGATATTCAAATCAACTTTTACAACATCACGTCGAGATGTTTCGGCTTTTGGCAAAGTTAATGTGACTATACCGTCTTTAACATCAGCTTTAACTTCTTCGTGTTTGACATTTACTGGTAATGGAATGATACGTTGAAATTTTCCATAACTAAACTCAGAGCGGTAAAACCCATTACTATCGCTGGTTTTTTCCTCTTGATATTCACCTGCGATCGCAACTGCATTCTCGCTGACTTGAATGTCTAAATCTTTCGTATCGATTCCTGGTACTTGTATTTTGACAAGTATATCTTTGTCTACTTCTTTGAGTTCAATTGCTGGATGCCATGCTAAATCCTCCAGCTTTGGAAAGCTGCCGTGGGTTTGTTGTGGATGGGTTATTTCATCTAACAAACGATTCATTTGCTGACGGAGGGCATTTAACTCTTTTAGTGGTTCCCAATGCATTAAAGACATAATTTATATCTCCCATCTCTAATTTTTAATTCCTGATGTTGAGCTTTGTTTTAGCTCTACTACCAACATAGGAAAAGAGTTTGAGGAAATTGTGAGGATAGAATAAGAAATTATAAAATCTTAAAGTACTTTGGTAAATTAGTAACACGCGATGGGCAAAGCCCCACCATATGCGATCGCACAATAGACATCTCCGGAAAAGACGTAGAGACGTAGCATTGCTACGCGAATGTGCCGGGACAGAATATTCTCGAAATCTTGCCACGGGGATACTCCCCGTGGCAAAGTTTCGCGGCAACTTCGCAGTCTCTACAAGGGTTCTGGGGAACGCATCATTAATTTTCGGAGATGTCCAAGAGTAAGCCACAAAATGAATGATCCTGTGTTGTCATGCTGAGGAACGTAGGCGAAAGACTTCCCGTTCCCTCGAAGAGGGTTCCCG
Organism: Brunnivagina elsteri CCALA 953; assembly: GCF_002289455.1. Classification (GTDB taxonomy): domain Bacteria; phylum Cyanobacteriota; class Cyanobacteriia; order Cyanobacteriales; family Nostocaceae; genus Brunnivagina; species Brunnivagina elsteri. The sequence goes on along the minus strand of NZ_NTFS01000061.1, from coordinate 888 downwards.
AAGGGTAGGGTAGCATCTACGCGAGATTCTTCGTTCCTCAGAATGACATTGGGCATTTCTTTCTGTGGAGTTCTCCAATACCAATTCTTCGTGAAGCTGGATAGAATTTTACCCCATCTCTTAAGTGGTTACACAAAATTTTTTATACTCTGGTGAGTAAATTTGGTTAAACCAAAATCATTGCGTTGGCTAAAAGTATGGTAGCACTGTCATCCCACTGTCTATTATTAATAAACTACCTCATCAACAGAACGTCTTGGTGTTGGTTTTGTCTCGACACCAAAACCTAAACGCAAGATAATTTGTGGATAACCTTTACAATCAAGAAGCTTACTTAGTTGATTTCGTAATTCTGGTATTTGAATTGGTTGATTTAAAAACGATGCAGATAAACCAACAGCTTGTCCTCGCAACAATACCCGTTCCAAAGCTTGTCCCGTTGCCAACCAATCAACATCTGTATCTGTCTGAGTACTTAAGACTACGATCGCAGGGAAATTTTCTAATAGTTTGCGACTATGTTCTGCCACAGAATTACCCATATTAATATTTCGCATGATCAGAGCAAATAAAGGAGTCGTAAAATCAAAGTGTTCGTCCATACCATGTGCGTAAATGGGAATGCCATCGTGACTTTTACTACTGCTAGGACGCATCCATGTAGATAACTCAGTTCGGAAATTTTGGTCAGCCATTTGTATGCGATCGCTCTCTGCTATTAAGTTTGTAATAGCATGGCGTATTGTCTCTTTTTGCACTATATGTAAGTCAGGGCTATTTCATTCTAAAAGTAGGAGCTATGTGGTATAACCTAGCGCGAATCCAAGCGTGTGCATCTACCTCCATGAGCCAACCAGCAATTATAGAAGCTTTTGCAGAGCTTAAAGA